>JAVXUG010000010.1:0-13047 GCA_036642215.1 Ruthenibacterium sp. | reverse complement strand
ATCCGCTGCGGTGCAGGGACACCCTCTGCTGCGCGTGGCGGCGTGCTTTCTGCTGGGCTTGCTTCTGGCATACGGTGCCGGCGGCCTGTTTCAGAACCATGCGACAAACGGCTTTCTCAATGACAAAAGGGTGGAGCAGGAGTCGTTTTCCGCTACGCACTATTTGATGATGGGCCTGTCACAGCCGCATGGGAGCTACGCTTACGAGGACATGAAGTTTACCGAATCCGTCAAGGGACGGGAAGCCAAGGCAGAGGCAAATCTTGCGGAGACAGCACGTCGTCTGCACAAGCTTGGCCCGACGGGCTACGCCGCGTTTTTGTGGCGCAAGCTGAATTTTACATGGGACGACGGCACGTTTTTTTTCGGGCGCGAGGGGATGTTCTACTGGGGAGAGCCGCCGCAAAATTCTGCCTTTGCAAGAGCAGTGCAAAGCGTTTTCCGCGCGGATGGCGCTCATTACGGCGCGCTTGCGCTTTGGCAGCAGGCACAGTGGCTGCTGCTGCTTTTGTTGATGCTGTGCGGCACACTGTACCGAAAAGGTCCGTATGCAAAATGGATTTGGTGTGCGCGCATCGGCACGCTGGGGCTTTTGTGCTTTTTGCTTTTGTTTGAGGCGCGCAGCCGTTATATCTATCATTTTTTGCCGGTGCTGTATCTGGCTGCGCTGGGTGGGCTGCTTGTGCTGCTACAGGCTTGCATGCGCGCAAGGTCACCCGCAGCCCAGGATGCGGCAGCAATGCAAAATAGCAGGAAAGGAGACGACCTATGCCAATCCTTGCCCCGAAGGTAATATTTCGTCGGGCGCATGATATTACTCCGGAATATCTGGATGCACATCATATCAAGGCGCTGATTTTAGACGTGGATAACACGCTTACAGGTCATGGAAGTCAAAAGCTTTCGGATGAAATTGAAGAATGGCTTGCGGAAATGCGTGCTGCGGGCATTGCCATGATGATTGTCTCCAACAATATGCCGCGCCGTGTGGCGCTGTTTGCGCAGCAGATAGATTTACCGTTTCGCGCGTTCAGCTGTAAGCCCTCGCCGATTGGACTGGCGGCGGCAAGGCGTGCGTTCGGCGTGAAAAAAAGTGAGATTGCCCTTGTCGGCGACCAGATTTTCACCGATGTGCTGGGGGCCAATCTGTACGGAATCCCCATGCTGCTGGTGCAGCCGATGTACGCCGATTATAAGCCCACCATCCGCTTGAAGCGATGGCTAGAAAAGCCCGTGCTCGCTCGCTATTATAAGCGCGGCGGAAAATTGATACAGAGAGAAGAAACATGATGAAAGAAAGAATGAAAAACCTTGTAACAGCAATGCCTGCCGGCTTTGATGCCGCACTGATTACCACACCGGTCAACCGCTTTTATTTTCTCGGCCTTGATACCGGAGATGCAGGCACGCTGCTTGTTCTGCCGGAGAAAGCATACTTTATCATTGATTCACGTTACATTGAAATTGCACGGCGCGAGGTGACCACCGCCGAAGTTATTCTTGAGGACAAGGCGCTTGTGCAGCTTGCGGAGCTTGTGTACAGCCACGGCGTGCGCCGCGTGGATATGGAGAACAAAGAGACGGTTGCCTATGCTGACAGAGTGCGCGCCGCGCTGCCCGCAGAGGTGGCGCTTGATAGAACCGGCACGCTTTCGGACACGATCGACGCGCTGCGCACGATCAAAAGCGACGAGGAAATTTCCGCCATGCGCCGCGCACAGGTCATCACGGACGCATGCTTTACGCACATTCAGGGAATGCTGAAGCCCGGTGCGAGAGAGATTGATCTTGCGCTTGAAATGGAGCTGTTCATGCGCAAACACGGCGCGGGGAAGCTGGCGTTTGACACGATCCTTGTCGCGGGCACAAAAACGAGCCTGCCGCACGGCGTGCCCGGCGATCATGTCCTAAGGGACGGAGATTTTGTCACCATGGACTTTGGCGCGAATGTGGACGGCTACTGCACGGACATGACGCGTACCGTTGCGCTGGGACATGTCAGCGATGAGCAGAAAGCGGTGTATGACACCGTGCTGAGAGCGCAGCTTGCCGCATGCGAGGGCGCAAAAGCCGGTATGCGCGGCTGTGATGTAGATAAAATTGCGCGTGATATCATCTATGGCGCAGGCTATGAGGGCTGCTTCGGCCATGGACTCGGCCATGCCGTCGGCATTGAGATTCACGAAAATCCGCGCTATAGCCCCACCTGCACGGATCTTGTACAGGCCGGCACCATGATGACAATTGAGCCGGGCATTTATCTTGCGGGAAAATTCGGCGTGCGCATTGAGGACACTGTCATTGTGCGTGAAAATCATGTCGAAATTCTTGGAAAAAGCGACAAAAACCTCATTGTTCTATAAAAAAGAAGTCCTCTGCGGCGGCAAGGATGGTTAAATCGTTTGAAACGTAGGAAAAACCTTGCAAATTGTGCATCTTTCCTGTAAAATAAAGTATACTATGAATGGTTATGCGTATTGCGCATACTGAATATTGGAGGATTCTGAATATGATTTCTGCTGGCGAGTTTCGCAACGGCGTCACATTTGAAGAGGATGGAAATATCATCCAGATTGTAGAGTTTCAGCACGTAAAGCCCGGCAAGGGCGCAGCCTTTGTGCGCACAAAGGTGCGCAATGTGCTGACAGGCTCTGTGGTTGAAAAAACCTACAACCCGACCGCAAAATTCCCCACTGCGTTTATTGAGCGCCGCGAGATGGCTTATTCCTACGCGGATGGCGACTTGTATTATTTTATGGACAACGAAACCTATGAGCAGGTTCCCCTGAACGCAAGCGAGCTTGGCGACGGCTTTAAGTTTGTGAAGGAGAACGAGGTTGTGAAGGTCTTGTCCTATAAAGGCAAGGTGTTTGGTGTCGAGGTTCCGAACTTTGTCACCTTGGCTGTCACGGTAACCGACCCCGGTTTCAAGGGAAATACAGCAACCAACACACTGAAGCCCGCCACGCTTGAGACAGGCGCGGAAATTCGCGTGCCGCTGTTTATCAACGAGGGGGATGTCATTCGCATTGACACCCGCACAGGCGAGTATATGGATCGCGCTTAAAAAACCACATTGCACGCCGTCAGGCACAGCCGCTGCGGGTTTTGCCTGTTGCTATCACGAAATATAGGAGGGACAAACAATGGAAAACATGGAAATGACCGAAAAAGTCGCCTACATCAAGGGCTTGATGGAGGGCATGAAATTTGAGCCGAATACAAATGAGGGTAAGCTGATTGCCGCACTGCTGGACGTTGTGTCTGATATTGCGCAAAAGGTTACCGAGATGGATGAGGAAGTCGGGGATCTGTTCGACGAGGTGGATGCCATCAGCGAGGATCTCAGCGACGTTGAGGACTACCTGTGGGAAGACGACGACGAGGATGAGGATGACACCTACGAGGATGGTCTGTATGAAATTACCTGCCCGTCCTGCGGCGAGGTTGTGTGCGTGGACGAGGATATGCTGGCTGATGATGACCTTGCCTGCCCCAACTGCGGCACAAAGTTCGAGGTCGATTTCAGCGATGACGACGAGGACGAGTGCGAGTGCGGCGGTGCCTGTAAGGGCTGCGGCGACAAAGAGTAAGCACATCCTAAATATGCTAAAGCAAGGAAAAGCTGCTGTTTACAGTGGACGCGTTTCTTGAAAGCTTACACAAAAAATCCGCTCGGATACAACGGCAATCGCCGTTTTCCGAGCGGATTTTTTAAGGGTAAGGCGTGTTTTCTCGCAATGTACTTTCACATTGCACTGGTGCAGCGTCTATGACCGGCACATAAAAATCGCCCCGCGAGGGGATCTATCGCAGTTTCACAAGCTGTAAAAAGCATCGATGCATCGGGAAACTGCCAACTGCTGCGTTTTGCTCGTTGGAAGGGCTGCGGCAGCCGTGCCTTTGATAGCGGTTTCATGCAGGATGAGAATGATAATACTCCTTGCATGAAACCGCAACCGGCAAAGAAGATCGCAGAAAGCATCCTCATAGTTTGTTCCATTGCGGGAGGCCGCTTTATGCAGTGCCGATTAACTCCAAAGGCTACCGCTCGCGAAAGCGCGCGAGGAAATCAATGGTCGGCTGCTTTTGCGGGTGTACAAAAATTTCCTGCGGCGTGCCCTGCTCGCAGATGACACCATCCGCCATAAACACTACGCGGCTTGAAATATCGCGGGCGAACGCCATCTCGTGCGTAACGACAATCATCGTCATGCCGTCCCTTGCAAGGGTGCGCATGACCTCTAGCACCTCGCCCACCATCTCAGGGTCAAGCGCGCTTGTCGGCTCGTCAAACAAAAGCACCTCCGGCTCCATCGCCAGTGCGCGGGCGATGGCCACACGCTGCTTTTGCCCGCCGGAAAGCTGACGCGGCTTTGCATGGATGAACGGCGCCATGCCAACCTTTTCAAGATAGCATATGGCGTTCTTTTGCGCGTCGGCCTTGTCAGTTTTCAGCACCTTTGTCTGACCGATCATGCAGTTTTGCAGCACGGTCATATTATTGAACAGATTAAAGCTTTGAAATACCATGCCTACCTTTGCGCGATAGGTTGCGGCGTTGACATGCGCCGCAGCAACATTGTTGCCATAGTGAAAAATTTCGCCGCTGGTTGGCTGCTCCAAAAGGTTAATGCAGCGCAGCAGCGTGCTTTTTCCGCTGCCGGAGGAGCCGATGATGCTGATGACATCGCCTGTGTGCACCGTAAAATCGATATCGCGCAAAACAACGTTTGCACCGAACACCTTGCTGAGATGCTGTACCTGTAACACTGTTTCACTCATCGCTGTGCCTCCTGAGGATGGCGGTATTTCGCCATGCCGCTTGTGTGCGCCAGCGTATCGCTGGTGGCTAAATCGTAGCTGTCGGGATCGTCCATTTTTTTCTCAAGCTTTCGCAGAATGATGCTGCATGTAAGCGTCATAATCAGATAAATTACCATGGTGATGGTGGCGCTTTCAAAATAAGTGTACAGTGCGCCGGACACCGTTTTGTGTGTGAAAAACAGTTCGACCGTGCCCATGATGGACAAAACGCAGGTGTCCTTGATGTTGATAATCAAGTTGTTGCCAATTTGCGGCATAATATTGCGCAGCGCCTGCGGTAAAATAACGTACAGCATTGTTTGCAAATGCGTCATGCCGATGGCTTTTGCACCCTCGGTCTGGCCGGGGTCAACGGACAGCACGCCGCCGCGCACGGTCTCGGCCATGTATGCGCCGGTGTTGATGGATACAACGAAGATAGCGGCAAACCACATGCCCATATAGATGTTAAACAGTTGTGCCGCGCCATAGTAAATGAATACGGCTTGAATCATCATGGGCGTGCCGCGGAACAGCTCTACATAGGCGGTCAGGATGGCGCGTACGCCACCAAGCAGACTGCGCTTTGCAAGGCTGTCGGTTTTAGAGACGGGAATGGTCTGCACAATGCCGACGGCAAAACCGATCAGACAACCGATTGCTGTGCTGACAAGCGCGATGAGCAAGGTAGTGCCCGCGCCGCTTAAATAGGATGCGCCGTAGCGCTCAAGCAGATAAATGATACGTGCGCCGAACGATTCTGGCATGATAAAATGCTCCTTTTATTGTATGCTGTTGTAAAAAAGGCTGATGGGAAGAAAAGCATCGCCACGTGCAAAGACGCAGACGATAAAAGCGGGGAGAGCCGCCTATTCGCTGAGCGGCTGCACGCTGATGGCTTCCTCCATCATTTTAGTGAAATCGTCGGTGGTCAGCGTGGCAAGCGCCTCGTTCAGCTTTGTAACCAGCTCGGAGTTGCCTTTTTTTACAGAGATGCCGATGTTGATTTCTTCTTCGCTTACTTTAAAATCGCCGCCGGACAAATCCAGCGCTTTTAAATCAGGGTAGGCAACACAGGCCGCCATCGCGGTCGGCTTGTCGGTCACAACAAGATTGACGCGACCGCTCTCCAGTGCCACCAGCATGGCGGGTGCGGATTCCTGCGCAGCCAGAATGTCCGCGTCCGGAATTTGCGGCAGACATACATCGTACCACACGGTGCCAAGCTGTGAGGTGCAGGTAGCACCGGCTAAATCGGTAACGCTCTTTGCAGAGGCATAGGGGCTGTCGCCCTTGGTGAGCGCGACAATGGAAGCATAGTAGTACGGCGTGGTAAAGTCTACCATGGCAAGACGATCGGTGGTAATGCTTTGTCCTGCAATAACGCAGTCAACCGTTCCGCTTTTCAGGGCGGGAATCAAGCTGTCCCAGTCAAGCTTGACAATCTCAAGATCGTAGCCGGCCTTTTCAGCCAGCAGCTTTGCCATCATCACGTCGTAGCCGTAGGCAAAGTCCTTGCTGTCGGCAATTTTAACGGCACCGTTTGCATCGGTGGGCTGCGTCCAGTTATAGGGGGCATAGCCGCACTCCATGGCGACACGGAGCACCTTGGCGGACTTTGGGGAGCCGCATGCGGTAAGGCTCAATGCAAGAGCCGCGGTCAAAACAATTGCTGCAAATTTTTTCATCAGTAAAATCCCTCTCTTTTTTCAAGCTTGCTTATTTGTTTACACAAAGGATGTGTAGGAACACAAAAAAACCATGGCAGCGTTCTTGACAGAACACAACCATGGCGCACGTTCCCACAACGGGAAATATGGCGTCAAATGATAGCGCTCCACAAACGTGACAGTTCGCTGCATATTTTGCAGCAACCCAGCCTGTGCGCGCAAGGTAAACGCGCGCAGACTTCGGCAGAAAACCCTTTCCCACGCGGCGGCTTACCTGCTTTTGCCACGCGGTACTGATGTGCTCTGCACCTCTACCATTGCCCTAGATTTCTCTAAAACAAAACTTATGATTTTTGTGTATTCTAGCATGTGGGGTGCTGCTTGTCAACGGTTTTGCATTTTTTGCAGGTGAATTGTAATAACTTTGCTCAATTGTGCCCCAATTTTATGGGAATGTACCAATATTCCACAGAACGGGGCTTGACGATACGAAAGATTCTCTGTATACTTAATAAGATCCATGAGGGAGTAGTTTGCGTGCGTTTTGCACGTTTTAAGTCAACATGCATGACCGGCACTTTCGGTCTGGCTTAAATGAAAGAACAAGACTCATGTACAGTATAAAAGCTGTGCATGAGCTTTTTGCATTTTACGGCAAAACTAAACTGTGCACAGCGCAGAAAGGATGTCACTGCATGAAATACTACACGGAGGACACAGCCGAGGTTTTAAAGGCCATGGAGAGCACCGAGATCGGCCTTACCGCGGAGGAAGCACAAAAGCGTCTGCTGCAGCACGGGCAGAACAAGCTGGCAGAGGGCAAGAAAATTACGATGCTGCAACGCTTTTTTGCGCAAATGAAAGACCCGATGACCATTATTCTGTTGGTGGCGGCAGTTGTTTCGGCAATTACCGCCGCTTATTCCGGCGAGAGCTTTGCAGATGTTATCATTATTATGGCTGTGGTCATCATCAATGCCCTGCTTGGGATGTATCAGGAGAGCAAGGCAGAAAAGGCAATTGAAGCATTGCAGCAGATGACCGCCGCCACCTGCAAGGTATTGCGCGACGGTAAGCAGATGAGCCTGCACAGCGCAGAGCTTGTGCCGGGCGACGTGGTGGTGCTGGAGGCCGGCGACGCAATTCCCGCCGACGGGCGCTTACTGGAGAGCGTAAGCTTAAAAATTGAGGAGGCGGCGCTGACAGGCGAAAGCGTGCCTGCCAACAAAGTAATCAATGCGCTGGGGATGGGCGATGCAAAGGACGTGCCGCTGGGCGACCGCAAAAACATGATGTATATGGGCAGTACGGTTGTGTACGGCCGCGGTCGCGCTGTCATTACAGGCACCGGCATGGATACCGAGATGGGAAAAATCGCAGGTGCACTGGCAAACACGGAGGAGGGGCAGACTCCGCTTCAGAAAAAGCTTGCTGATCTCGGCAAAATTCTCAGCTGGCTTGTGCTGGGGATCTGCGCGTTCATTTTTGTGTTCAGCCTTTTAAAAGAGGGTGATTTTCACCTAAACATAATCCTGAATACCTTTATGATTGCGGTCAGCCTGGCTGTTGCTGCCATCCCGGAGGGGCTTGCCACGGTTGTCACTGTGGTGCTTTCCATCGGCGTGACAAATATGTCCAAGCGCAATGCGGTCATCCGCCGCTTAACGGCGGTGGAAACGTTGGGCTGCGCGCAAATTATTTGCAGCGATAAAACAGGGACGTTGACGCAGAACAAAATGACGGTTGTGGAGCACGCCTGTGACGACCATGAGCCGTTGATGGCGACGGCACTGGCGCTGTGCAGCGATGCTGCGTTGGGTGACAAGGAGGAGGCCGACGGTGAGCCGACCGAGTGCGCACTTGTCAATTATGCTCTGACGCTTGGCATCCATAAGGACACCGTGCAGCAAAGCGCACCGCGCATCGGCGAAGCGCCCTTCGACAGCATGCGCAAAATGATGAGCACGGTGCACAAAACAGCCGACGGCGTGGTGCAGTATACAAAGGGTGCGCCGGATGAGATTTTAAAGGTGTGCGACAGCTATTGCAAGGACGGAAAAACGCTGCCGCTGACGGATGCGGTGCGCGCGGACATTCTTGCGCACAATAAGCAGATGGCGGATAAGGCGCTGCGTGTGCTTGCCGCCGCTGTGCGCTATTATGACGTTTCCCCGACGGATTTCACGCCGCAGGCACTGGAACAGCACCTCACCTTTGCGGGGCTTGTGGGCATGATAGACCCCATCCGTCCCGAGGTGAAGGATGCGATTGCAGAGTGCCGCAGCGCGGGAATCCGGCCCATCATGATTACGGGCGACCACCGTGACACAGCCGTGGCAATTGCAATGCAGCTTGGCATTCTGGACACTCCGGCGGGCGCTATTACGGGCGCGCAGCTTGACGAGCTGAGCGACGCGGTGTACGAGGAAACCATTGCGAATTACAGCGTTTATGCCCGCGTACAGCCGGAGCACAAGGTGCGCATCGTTAATATGTGGCGCAAAAAGGGCTGTATCACAGCGATGACCGGCGACGGCGTGAACGATGCGCCCAGCATCAAAAGCGCCGATATCGGCGTGGGCATGGGCATCACCGGAACCGATGTGACAAAAAATGTGGCGGATATGGTTCTGGCAGACGACAATTTCGCAACCATCGTTGGCGCGGTGGAAGAAGGAAGGCGCATCTACGATAATATCCGCAAGGCCATTCAGTTTCTGCTTGCCAGCAATATGAGCGAGGTGCTGGGCATCTTTGCGGCTACGCTGATGGGCTTTACGCTGTTAAAGCCTGTCCATCTCTTGTGGATTAACCTGATTACCGATTGCTTTCCGGCACTTGCGCTGGGCACGGAACAGGCAGAGCCGGGCTTGATGGAGCGCAAACCGCGTCCCGCAAAGGACGGCGTGTTTGCGGGCGGACTTGGCGTGGACGTTGTGTATCAAGGCATTCTTGTCACAGCGCTTACGCTGATTGCCTATTTTGTCGGCCATTTTATGGAGAGTGGCATCTGGGAAATTACGAACAGCGCCGACGGTATGACAATGGCGTTTCTCACCATGAGCATGGCGGAAATTTTCCACAGCTTCAACATGCGCAGTCAGCGCGGCAGCGTATTTCAGCTAAAAAAGCAAAATCTGCTGCTGTGGGGTGCAATGATTGTCAGCCTGCTGCTGACGCTTGCGGTCATCTATATTCCGGGGATCAACACGGCGTTTGGCTTTGAGCACATCAGCTTTGCGGAGTATCTTGTGTCCATGGCACTGGCGGTCAGCGTCATTCCCGTGGTTGAACTGGTCAAGCTTTTCCAGCGCGGGTTGGCGCGCGCCAAACAGACAAAGCGCGGGGAACAGGGATAAGCAATTTCTGCGCTTTTTAGGGCGTGCTTTTAAGCACACCCTAAGGGAATTAAACAAAAAGGCTCTGCTGTGAACATTACAGCAGAGCCTTTTTTGCTGCCGCAGCAGAGAGATTGCGCGGCGGCATTGGCGCTGTAATGTTGCATTTTATTCCCAAATATAGTATGATAATCTGAGTTATTGTGTGCGGTGAGGAGAGAAACCATGCTGTTTAATTCGGTTCAGTATCTTATTTTTTTTCCTGTTGTGACGCTGGCGTATTTTCTCATCCCGCAGCGGATGCGCTATTTGTGGCTGCTTGCGGCAAGCTACTATTTTTATATGTGCTGGAATCCGAAGTATGCGCTGCTTATGGCGGCCTCTACGCTGATCACTTATTTCAGCGGCTTACTGATTGAACACACAAATCGAACGGACGACGCGCGCAAGGCAGTGCGGCAAAAAAAGCTGTGGGTCGTTGTCAGTCTTGCGCTGAACCTCGGCATTTTGTTCTTTTTTAAATATTACAATTTTGCTTTCAGCTCGCTGCAACGTGTGTTCGGGCTTGCAGGCATCAGCTTTCAAGTGCCAAGCTTTGATGTGCTGCTGCCGGTGGGCATCAGCTTTTATACCTTTCAAGCGCTGAGCTATACGGTGGACGTATATCGCGGCGAGATCAAGCCGGAGCATAATGTGCTGAAATATGCGCTTTTTGTCAGCTTTTTTCCGCAGCTTGTCGCAGGCCCTATCGAGCGCAGCCGCAATCTTTTACCGCAAATTGACGAGGTGCATGTGTACGACCATGCGCGCGTGCGCAACGGTCTGCTGCGTATGCTGTACGGTTTGTTTCAAAAGCTGGTGGTGGCGGATCGTCTTGCGCTGCTGGTGAATGAGGTGTTCAATCACTATCAGTCTTATGCGGGGCTGGAAATTGCGGTGGCGGCAGTGCTGTTCACCGTGCAAATCTACTGCGATTTTGGCGGCTATTCCAATTTAGCCATCGGCAGCGCACAGGTGCTGGGCTTCCGATTGATGGAAAACTTTAAACAACCGTATTTTGCGCGTGACATTGCGGATTTTTGGAAGCGTTGGCATATTTCCCTGTCAAGCTTGATGCGCGACTATATTTATATTCCGCTTGGCGGCAGCCGCCGCGGCGCTGTGCGAACCTGTATCAATCTGCTGCTGACATTTCTGGCAAGCGGCCTGTGGCACGGTGCCATGTGGACCTTTGTCATGTGGGGTCTTTTGCATGGCGTGTATCGTGTGGTGGGCAGGGCAACGCGCACGCTGCGCTCCCGCCTGTACCGCTGGCTGCACATCCGTACAGACACCTTTTCCTTTGCCCTGGGACAGCGCGTCACGACGTTTTTTCTCGTGGTGGTCAGCTATATTTTTTTCCGGGCAAACAGCATGCGTGCTGCACTGCACATGCTCTACAGCATGTTTACGGAGTGGAACCCGTGGATTTTTACGGATGGCACCATTGTAAGCATGGGGCTGACCGCCGCTAATTTGACGGTTGCGGTGCTCGCCATCGCTGTGGTATGGTATGTGGATTTGTGCCGTGAACGCGGCAGACATCTCTGCGTTGCACTGCAGCAGCAAAATATGGTGTTTCGGTGGGGGCTGTATTATGCCGCGATTCTTGCAATTGCCGTCTTTGGAATTTACGGGCCGGCCTACAGCGCGGCACAGTTTATCTACTTTCAATTTTGACGAAGGGCGGGTATCACAATGAAGCTGCTATTGCGGTATTCTGCATTTTTGATAGGGCTTGTGTTGCTGCTGTCGGGCGCGCAGCGCGTTCTGATGTTGAAATGGCAATATGAGGACGGCGGGCTGATTACCGAATGGCAGGATGAGTTTGAGCAGCAGCCTAAAAATACAATTGACGTGCTTGTCACCGGCTCCAGTCAGGCCTATACAACCTTTAATCCGCTTTTATTGTGGGAAAAGACGCACATTACCTCCTATGTGGTAGGCGGGCCGGATCAAACGCTGGCAGCGGGCAATTATATGCTGCGCCGCGCGCTGAAAACACAATCGCCAAAGGTCGTTTTGGCGGAGATGTACGGTGCGGTGCTTCCGGACAAGATGGACGAGACGCGGCTGCATCAGATTTTTGACACACAGCCGTTTTCCATCCAAAAGGTAAAGGCACTGGAGGAGTTAAAATACGAAAACGATTCCCTTGTGGATTTACTGGTTCCGATGTTTCGTTATCACACCCGCTGGGAGGAGCTGACCGCGGTTGATTATGCGTATCTTTTGCCGCAGAAGGCTCGTTGTCTCAAGGGCTTTGAAATGCGGCTGCGCACGCAGCCCGTTGCGCTGCCCGACAGGAACGCACCGGCACAGCCGAGCGAGTTAAGTGATACAAGCCGGGCGGCGCTTGACGATTTGCGAACGCTGTGCGAGCAAAAAGGCATTCAGCTGATTTTGTGGAAATCCCCGTCGGGAATATGGAGCAGGGAAAGCTCTTTGATGATGGAAGCCTATGCGGCGGAGTATGGGCTGCCGTATCTTGATTTATGCAAAAATGCCTCGGAGATAGGGCTGGATGAAAAAACGGATTTTGATGATATAAAGCATCTAAACAGCAAGGGCGCGTCCAAGGCCACCGACTACTTTGCAAATTATCTGACCGAAACGATGCGTTTGCCCAGTGAGACCGATGCAAAAATTGCTGCGGCATGGGACGAGGAGAACGATTTTTACAGGCAAGCCGACAAGGCGGCAGTGCTGCGCCAGTGTGACGAAATAGCGGCGTATCTGCCGCTGATACAGGACAAGGCATATACGGTGGGAATGATTCGCACGGGAGACGGCGAGGGAAGCAGCGCGGTGGCGGCACTGCAAAAGGCCGGTCTGGATGCCTTGGCAAACGAGGCCTGTACTGCAATGCTAGATGCGGGCGTTCCTGTGATGGTGAGCGACAGCGTACAGTGTGAGGAAAAAATTCATGGCGTGGGCTTTGCACTTTGTGCGGACAATAATGCAGCGGCACAGGGTGTGCGGATTGCGCATCAAAATTATGCGCCGCCGGATACAGCAGGGGGGCTTACAATTGCTGTCTACGATCATATTATGGAGCAGGTTGTGGATGTTGTAACCTTTGAAATTGATACAGAGGAATGTGAAGCGCTGCGCTGAATTTTCACACAGCAGTTTTTCTGGACCTTGATGCTTTTTACAGCTTGCGAAACTGCTGTAAGTCCCCTCGCAGGGCG
>JAVXUG010000009.1:28044-51721 GCA_036642215.1 Ruthenibacterium sp. | reverse complement strand
CTTTTTCCGTGCGCGCGGTGCTTAGCGATTCACGCGCGGCTGCTTAGTGCTTCGCGCGCGGCGGCTTGGTCATTCATGCGCGCGGCGCTTAGCGATTCGCACGCGGCTGCCGCCCGCGTTCCTCAGCCCTGCGCTGCATGGCGGCACAGCAGCGCCACCCAGCCGTTTTCCTCTTTTATCTCGCACACGGCAAGGCCGGTTTGCTGCAGCGCATCCACCACCTCGTCGCGGCGCGTGTCGATGATGCCGCTGGCAATAAACGTGCCGTCCGCTTTCAGCAGCGCGGGCACCTCCGGCGCAAGCGCTTTAATGGCATTTGCCACAATATTGGCACAGATGATATCATACGTGCCGCTCGCCTTGTCGGACAAGTCGCCGATGAGCACCCGAAAGCGCTCCTGCACGCCGTTCAGCGCGGCGTTTTCGCCCGCCGTGCGCACACACATGGGGTCGATGTCAACGCCGTCGGCACTTGCCGCGCCAAGCTTTAACGCCGCAATGGCCAAAATGCCGCTGCCCGTGCCGATGTCAAGCACGCGCTCGCCCCCCTGCACCAGAGCATCCAGCGCGCCAAGGCACAGCGCCGTCGTCTCGTGCGTG
Source organism: Ruthenibacterium sp. (assembly GCA_036642215.1). Classification (GTDB taxonomy): domain Bacteria; phylum Bacillota; class Clostridia; order Oscillospirales; family Ruminococcaceae; genus Ruthenibacterium. The sequence goes on along the minus strand of JAVXUG010000009.1, from coordinate 51,121 downwards.
CCCGTGCCAAACGCCATGCCGGGGTCAAGCGTGATGATGGTGCGGTCTGTGACATAGTCCTCCCAGCTGGGCACAATGGCAAGCCGATTGCCAATTTCAAGCGGGTGGTAATACGCTTTCCAGCCCGTCTCCCAGTCCTCCTGCTGCACGCCCTGCCGCGCCAGCGCAAACGGAATTTCCTCGCGCGAAAGCCTGCTTTGAACCAGCTCAATCAGCTCCGCCGCATTTTCGTCCGGCGAAAAATACAGGTGCACCAGCACCTTGGTTCTGTCCTTGTCCAGCAAGTCCTGCTCAATTAAATCCACATGCGCAATTTCCTGCACCTGCTGCTCCAAATCGCGGTAGTCCTCAATATAAATACCACCGGACGCAATGCCCGTGGCAACGGCCTCCGCCGTCTGTGCATAGGCGGCGGGCACGGTAATTTGAAGATCGGTCCACTCCATGGTGTTTTTCCTGCTTTCGTGTGTTTTAAGCGATGCGCTTTTCTATTCCTTATTTTACAACAAAATATAATGGTATTTAGTATACACCAAATCGCCGTCAAACGCGAGGGTTCGACACAAAAAATGCGTCGTTCCCGCCGCGCATTTTCCATCACTTGTTAAATTTTTGACAAGTTGCACAAAACAATGTTTGATTTTGTGTTAGCTTCGTCAAATTATATATTGATATTTTTTTAACAGCATGATAGAATAAGGACAGCAAAGAACGCACACCCTGCCCGCAAGCGCGTTTTGCGCCGCGGAATCACATATCATCCAAGTATTAGGAGGCTTTAGACTATGGCGGACGACAAAAAAACTCCGGTGACCAAGGTGGACACCGCCGCATTCGACGTGGAAAAAGAAATCGACATTATGGTGGGCAAGGCAAAGCTTGCTCTGTACGAATATTTGCAGATGGATCAGCCGACCATTGACCGCATTGTGCACGCAATGGCGCTTGCAGGTCTTGACAAGCATCAAGAGCTTGCGCGCATGGCCATTGACGAGACCGGCCGCGGCGTGTACGAGGACAAGGTCATCAAAAATATGTTTGCCACCGAGTATATCTGGCATGACATCAAAAACGAAAAAACCGTCGGCGTTCTCGATGAGAACGAGATGGAGGGCTATGTGGAGGTTGCCGAGCCTGTGGGGATCATCTGCGGCGTTACGCCCACCACAAACCCCACCTCGACCACCCTGTTCAAATGCTTGATTGCCGTCAAAACGCGCAACCCCATCATCTTCGGCTTTCACCCCTCGGCGCAAAAGTGCTCTGCCGAGGCCGCGCGCATCGTGTACGAGGCGGCTGTAAAGGCCGGCGCACCGGCAAACTGCATCCAGTGGATTGAGCATCCGTCCATTCAGGCGACGGGCGCTTTGATGAACCACCGCGACGTTGCCACCATCCTTGCCACGGGCGGCCCCGGCATGGTGCAGGCGGCTTATAGCTGCGGCAAGCCCGCGCTGGGTGTCGGGCCGGGCAACGTGCCGTGCTTTATTGAAAAGTCAGCCGATTTGCACCGCGCGTGCACCGATTTGATGATGAGCAAAACGTTTGACAACGGCATGATTTGCGCATCCGAGCAGGCGGTCATCGTGGAAGCGCCGCTGGAGGCAGAATTTGAGCGCTTTATGAAAGCGAACAACTGCTACTTTACAAACGAGGAAGAAACTGCAAAGCTGACAAAATATATGTTCCCCGACCCGAACAAGGGCGTTTTGCCGGAGCTGGTGGGCAAAAGCGCCTTCTGGATTGCGAGCAAGGCGGGCATTCAAGTGCCCGAAAAGACAAAAATTCTGTTGGCAAAGCTTCCGAAGCCGAGCGAGGAATATCCGCTCAGCCACGAAAAGCTGTCCCCTGTCCTTGCCTATTTTGTCGCGGAGGACAAGCGTCAGGGCTTTGAGTATGCCAACCGCATGCTGGAGCTGGGCGGCCTTGGTCATTCTGCCGTCATCCACACGGGCAGCAACGAGGTTGCGGACGAATATGGCGTTGCCATGCGCGTCGGGCGCATCATTGTGAACAGCCCGTCCAGTCAGGGCGCCATCGGTGACATCTACAACACCAACACCCCCTCGCTGACGCTGGGCTGCGGCAGCTACGGCAAAAACTCTGTCTCGCAGAACGTCACCACCGTGAACCTCATCAACAAAAAGCGCATCGCCAAGAGGAGAGTCAACATGCAGTGGTTTAAAATTCCGCCGAAGATTTATTTCGAGGAGGATTCCATCCAGTACCTTGAGAAGATGGAGGACATCTCCCGCGCGTTCATCGTCACCGACCCCATGATGGTGCAGCTTGGCAACGTGGACAAAATTCTTTACTATTTGCGCAAGCGCACCGAATACTGCCACAGCGAAATTTACTCCGATGTAGAGAGCGATCCGTCTGTGGAGTGCATCATGCGCGGCGTGGAGGCCATGAAGGTCTTTAAGCCGGACGTGATCATCGCCATCGGCGGGGGCAGCGCCATTGACGCGGCAAAGGGCATGTGGCTGTTCTACGAGCATCCCGACACAAGCTTTGACGGCTTGCGCCAGCGCTTCCTCGACATCCGCAAGCGCGCGTTTAAGTTCCCGGAGCTTGGCAACAAAACAAAGCTTGTCGCCATCCCCACCACCTCCGGCACCGGCAGCGAGGTGACCAGCTTTTCCGTCATCACCGACAAGAAAAACGGCAACATCAAATATCCGCTTGCCGATTACAGCTTGACACCGGACGTTGCCATCATTGACCCGCAGTTCACCTACAGCATGCCGAAAAGCATTGTCGCAGACACCGGCCTTGACGTGCTGACCCACGCCATTGAGGCCTATGTGTCCGTCATGGCAAGCGACTACACCGACGGCCTTGCGCTGCACGCCATTGAGATGGTGTTCACGTATCTTGAGGCAAGCTACATGGGCGATAAGCTTGCGCGCGAAAAAATGCACAACGCCTCGTGCATCGCGGGCATGGCGTTCACCAACGCGTTCCTTGGCTTAAACCATTCCATGGCGCATAAGCTGGGCGGCGAATACCACATTCCCCACGGCCGTGCCAACGCCATTTTGCTGCCGTATGTCATCAAATACAACGCCACAAAGCCCACTAAATTTGCGGCGTTCCCGAAATATAAAGAGTACGTGGCCGACGAGCGCTACGCCAAAATTGCCCGCCGCGTGGGGCTATGCGACGCAAAAACGCCGACAGACAAGGCTGTTGACTGCCTGATTGCAGCCATCACCGATTTGCTGCGCAAGACCGAGCGCCCGCTGACCATTCAGGGCTGCGGCGTAAAAGAGGGCGAATTTATGAGCAAGCTGGAGGAGCTGTCCTACAAGGCGTTTGAGGATCAGTGCACCACGGCAAACCCCGTTTATCCGCTTGTCACCGAGATTAGCGAGCTGTACAAAAAGGCTTACTACGGCAAATAATATTCTTTCTCTTTGGTTTCCATCCCGCCTTCGGCAACTTTAAGCCGGCGGGGCTGACGGCCTTTGCACACGGCGCTTTGTTTGGCGCTGTGCTGCAAGGGTCGTTTTTTTGTACCGCAAATTTGGATGCTCTCCGTCGTATTTCCGTTTTGCAGACTTTCTTTTTGTGCGTTTTTTCGCTGTTTTGTTTTCTTTTTTCGTGGTATACTTGAGAAAAATAGGCCATATGCCGCAAAGGAGGTCGTTTGCCATGCAGGAGCATCAAATTACAGCGCCGGGGCCGGTGCTGGACGAAAAAGGGCACATCACGCCGGGATATTCCGTGTGCTCTGTCTCCGATTATCACAGAAAAGACATCAAGGCACCGTTTTTCCGCATTAAGGAATGGGATTTTTATCAGGTGTCGGACAGCGAAAAATGCTTGCAGCTTACGTATGGTCACGCGTCCTACGCGGGGCAGGTGGGGGTCATGCTGTTCAATTTTAAAACAGGCGAGATGATTTTTAGCAGCGACAGGCTGATGGCGTTTCCGTTTGGGCGGCTGCATCTGCCGGAAAACGCGGAGCAGGACAGCGATATTGTCTACGACAAAAACGGCATTTTTTTACGGTTTCGCACGATGGGAAACTGCCGCTATCTGACGTTTCGCGCGCCGGATTTTGAGGCGCAGATTACGCTGGAGCGCAAAACGCCGCACTCGCTTGTCATTCACGTGCCGTTTGACGAGTACAAAACGGCGTTTTACTACAACCACAAAATCAACTGCATGACGGCGCACGGGCACGCGGTGTGCAAGGGCAAAACATACAATTTTGACAACGACGCGTACGGTCTGCTCGACTGGGGGCGCGGCGTATGGCCGTTCCACAACGAGTGGTACTGGTCAAACGGCACCGGCCTTGTGGGGGGCGAAATGTTCGGCTTTAACCTTGGCACGGGCTTTGGCAACACCGACAAGGCCACCGAAAACATTTTGTTTTACAAGGGCGCATTCCACAAGCTGGGGCGCGTACATTTTGATGTTGATACCACCTACATGAAGCCGTGGCATCTGTACGACGACGAGGGGCGGCTGGAGCTTACGCTGACCCCCTCGTATGACCGCACCACCAAGACAAAGGTGCTGTTTGTTGACAACTGCTGCCACCAGATGTTCGGCGGCTTTACGGGCAAGGCCGTGCTGGACGACGGCACGGTGCTGCACGTTGACAATTTGCAGGCGTTTGCAGAGCACGCGGTCAACAACTGGTGATCGCACAGGATTTTGACCGGCATCCGCAGCGCGGCTGAACGCAAAGGGATGTCATCGCGTAAAAAACGGTGACATCTTTTTTTGATGCGCGTACTTTTTTGTGCCGCCGCCTCATAAATATGGTATACTGGAAAGAGACAAACACCTGTGGAAAAGGGGATGCGGACATGCAGCTTTTTAAGGGGATCTGCGCGTCGGACGGCTTTGCAATTGGGCCTGTGTTCCGTCTGCGCCACACGCGCCCCGCCTTGGGGCGGCGCGTCGGTGACGCGCGCTACGAGCAGGCGCTGTACGAGGCCGCCTGTGCCATTGCCGTGGACGAGCTGGCGGCGCTGACAGAGCGCGCGTATGGCGAGGATCGCACCATTTTTTCCGTGCAGCGGCTGATGCTGGAGGACGGCGGTCTTGTGGGCGAGATTCGCGATTACATTGCGGCGGGCGCAGGTGCGGCGGCGGCGGTAGAGCGCGCGGCGGGCATTTTTGCGGGGCAGCTGCGCGCGCTGAACGACGGCTATCTGTCCGAGCGCTCCACCGATGTACTGGATGCGTGCCAGCGTGTGGTGGATATTTTGGACGGCGGCGAGCGCTGCCTGCAGGCGCTGAAAATGCCGAGCATTCTTGTCAGCGAGGAGATATACCCCACCGACATTGTGGCGCTGGACAGGCGGCTGCTGCTGGGCATTGTGACAAGTCACGGCGCGGTCAGCGCCCATGCAGCCATTATTGCGCGCAACATGGGGCTGCCGTTTGTGGTGATGGCGGGCGATGATTTTCTGGCTGCGTGCTGCGGTCAAAGCGCCGCGCTGGACGGCGAGGCCGCCACGGTTTACTTAGCGCCGGACGAGGTGACCAAGGCGCGCTTTGCACAGCGGCGCAACATGGCGTATCGCCATTCGCAGACGCTTGACATGCTGCGCGGCACGCCCTGCCGCACGCGCGACGGCGTGCATGTGCAGCTATATGCCAATTGCTTTTCCGCCGAGGATGTCGCGCTTTCCGTGAGCATGGGCGCACAGGGCATCGGCCTTTTGCGCAGCGAGCTGTCGCTGCTGGCGGGTGCGAGCGCGCGCGAGCTGGACGAGCAGTCGCAGTATCTTTTTTATAAAAACTGCCTTGAGACGGCCGATGGCCGCCCCGTATTTGTCTCCACCTGCGATCTTGGCGCGGGCAAGGCCGCAGCGGGCGTTGTGGACAGCGTGGAGGCAAACCCCGCGCTGGGCTTGCGCGGGGTGCGCTACAGCCTTGCGCACAAAAACTTTTTTGCGCAGCAGCTTTTGGCGCTGCTGCGCGCGGCAGTCCACGGGCCGCTTTCCCTTGTGCTGCCCATGGTTGCAGCGCCCGCCGACGTGACAGCGGTGCGCGCGGAGCTTGAAAAGGCAAAGGATTTGCTGCGCCTGCGCGGGGACGTGTTTGCGGAAAAGCTGCCGCTTGGCGTGATGGTCGAAACGCCCGCTGCCGCGCTTCAAGCGCAGACGCTGGCGGGCATGGCGGATTTTTTCCATATCGGGACAAACGACCTTGCCCAGTACACGATGGCTGCCGACCGCACGACAAACGCGCTGCAGGGCTATCTGCGCATGCCGAACGCGCCCGTGCTGCGGCTGGTGGAGCTGGTGGTGCAGGCCGCTGCTGCGGCGCAGATTCCCGTGTGCGTATGCGGCGAAAACGCCGCCGACCCATGCTTTGCGCTGGAGCTTTTGCGGTGCGGCATTGAGACGTTCAGCGTGGGGCCGCGCCAGCTGACAGAGCTGAAAGCGGAGCTTTTGGAATGCACGGTACATCCCGAATAGCGCAGCAGCGTCGTTTTTTATATTTTGGTGTCAAGACACGTCAAAAACGGAGAAAGCTTTTTGTAGAAAATAGACAGTATTTGTTGACTTTATCTGCAATTTATCCTATACTAAACTTATAAGACGGATGCACTCCGTCCCAACACTGAACTTAGGAGGAATTACGATGAAAAAAACCAAAAAGGGGTTTACTCTGATTGAATTGATTGTTGTGCTTGCCATTCTTGCGATTGTCGCAGTTATTGCAGTGCCGACGGCATTTAGCTCGATTAACAAAGCACGCATTGCCGCTGATCAGGCAAGTATGGAATCGATTAACAGCGCCATTCGCGTATACGCAACGATTGGTTTGTCTACGAAGGACTTTGCCACGACAGGTGGCACAGCTGGCGTACCGCCCACCATCGATATGGCTTTGGCAGACGGCGGTTTGGGTGACGCGGCAGCCTTGGCTAAGAAGATGCAGTCTACCGAAGCCGATACCGAAATCAAATGGGTAGCAGGTGTCAAAAAAGGCGATATCGGTCATTTTGTGTGGGACAAAGGCGGCACTGGCTCGCTCCTTTCGGCTGCTGGTGGCGTGGCTATTTTCACACCCGCTCCCTAATCCATTTCCATAGCATCCCGCCCCGCGCCTTTCGGCGCGGGGCTTTTTTGCACCCCATACAAAGCAAGCGCGCCCTCTTTTCGAGAGGGCGCGCTTTTGCTTGTTCTGTTTTGCCGCTTTGCGCTGCCCTTGCCGCGCTACTTTACATAGGCACCCACCGCGCAAAGGATTTTTTCCTTGCTGCCACCGCTGCCGCTTGTCACTTCAACCACATTGCTCACATCGCCCCACCATGCTGTCTCGGTGGGTGCCGTGTCAATGGTGCAGCCGCCCATGCTCGTCATCGAATTGCAAAGCACGGTGCCGTGCAGCGTTGCACTAGTAAGAAACAGCTCGCCAAACGGCGCAATCAAGTTAAACCTTTGGTCTGTTGTCATCACGTCCATCGCAAATCCACCGGCGGTGCTGATAAAATTCACCACCGCCGCGTCGCCCTCCACGCGGTTTACTTTTAGGGGCGCGCCAAGAAAAACAACGCCCTTGCTGTAAAAATTCACCGTGCCGCCGCCCGTCACCGTGATCTCTGTCGTAAAATTTGCGCCGCCGTCCGGCAGCACAAGATCAATTGTGCCCCCGCCCGTATTTACCGTCAAGCGCGAGCGCGTAAAGTCGCAATTTGTCAGCTTGCTGCTTTCGTCCACCGTGATGTTGGCTTGCAGCCCGCAATCCTTTTCCGCCGTTGTTTTTGGCTCGCGCACCTTGTAGGAAAGTGCCTGCGGCGGCTCGTAGGCGGGCTTTTCCACTAAGCTCTTTGCGTGGCTGCGCAGCATGGACGCATCCTTGCCCGAAAGCTTATTGTCCGCATAAATTGTCACATCGCCAAAGGCGTTGTCGCCCCCCAAGGCCGTCACCGTGATACTCTGCGCGGCATGAAGCGTCACCGGGCTGCTGCTTTTGTCCCCGGCAATCCCCATGGCAAACGGCTTTTTTGGATCCGGCCTTATCTCAAGGATCTTTGCATCCAACAAAACATTTTGCGGCAGCGTGCAGCGCCCCGTCACGCTGATGCCGCCCGCCTTGCGAATGTTCACATCGCCCAAAAATACAGTGGAATTGATATTGTATTTCTGCGGCTGCGCACCCTCTGCCGCGCCGCCCACAAAGCCGCTGATGCTGTTTGCCGGAACGCGCGTGATGGTCAGTTTGCGCGAGACGGCGGCGCGCTGCCGATTCTGCATCGCATCGGTGTATGCCGCACGCACCGTCACAGTATAGTCCTGCTCCCGAATGCCGCCGCCCACATCCTGCGCCGGCCCCTCGCAGGTGATGCTGAGGGCAAAATCCCCCGGCACCGCACCCGCGTTCACGCTGCTTGCCTTCACCGACTGCCCCTTGACGGTCATTGCCCGCAATTTGTTTTCATCCAGCGCCGTGCGCGCCGCCTCGTCGCTCTCGATGGCATGAATCGTCGCATCCAGCACGCTTTTGGCGGAGTAATAGGCCTGCTGCTGCGTGCGCACATTCACCGTGAGCTGCACGTTGTACAGCCCCCAGCTCACAAGCACCGCGCCGGTGATTAAGATAAACAGCAGCAGCAGCATGGACGTGACCAGTGCGCTGCCGCGCTTTGTGTTTGCGCTATGTCGCGCCATGTGCGCACCTCCCTGTTTTGCCGCTTTGCTCACGGATAATAATATAAGGTAAATTGACCGGGGTGCCCGTAGGGTGTCACGGCGGCGTTTAAGAAATGCAGGGTGTAATCTGTGCTGTAAATCTGCTTTTGCCCGCGCATGACCGAAAAATGAAACACCACGCTGTTTTCCTGCGCCGTGGTAAACGAAATTTCGTAGTCAAAGCCCGCGTAAATTTCCGGCATATCAGCAAAAAAATCCGTCCGCGGCTCATACCCCACCCACTTCCACAGCTTTCCGTCATAGGTTTGCAGCACCGTGGCACCGGTCAGCCCCATGCCGTAAACCGTAACCGGCCCCTTGACGTAGCGCAGCTGATTGGTAAGCTGAAGCTGCATGGTGTCCACGGCCGCTTTTGCGCTGTTTAAATCCATCGCACTTTGATATTGCTTTCCGGCAGAGTACATCGCCGTGCCTGCAAGGCCGCCCAGAATGCCCAGCAGCGCCAACACGCAGATAAGCTCTGCCAGCGTGACCCCGCGCTTGTTCTTTTTGTGTGCGCTCACGGTCGTCCCCCCTTTTTTGCTGCCTGCGCGCCGCCGCGCTTTGCGTCACGAGTTTCCGCCGATGCTCTCCTTGCGAATGGTCAGCTGTGTTTTCAGCGTGCCCTCCTCCACCGTCTCGGTCATGACGGGGCTTGTATCGGTCAGCGAAACACCGCCGATGTTCACCGTGATGGTGTTGTCCTGCGGCCTTGGCTGCGTCCAGCCGGGCATATCCCACAGCTTTGTGCTGTCGCCCGTCTCAAACTCGTGCACAATCAGCTCTGTCGCCGTGTCCAGCCTTGCGCTGTTCATGGTTGCCTTTGTGCCGACAAAATATAATTGCAGACCGAAGGTGACAGCCAGTGTCAGCACCACCATCGCGCACACAAGCTCCACAAGCGATATGCCTTTTTTGCTGTTTCTTTTTTGTTTCAAGACGCACCCGCCCGCTTTCTGTCAAAGATTGCCCACAAGGTCGAACATGCCGAACATGGGCAGCGCAATCGCAATGACCACAACGCCCACAACCCCCGCGATCACCACGGTCATCATCGGCTCCATCAGTGTAATCAAGCGCTTTGTGGTGGCATCCGTCTGCGCCTCGTACAAATCCGCCATTTTGTCAAGCGTATCGCTCAGCGAGCCGCTCTCCTCGCCCGCGCGCAGCATGCTGATGTACACGCCGTCCAAAAACGGCAGCGACTGCATGGACATGCTGACCGAGTTGCCCACGCGCACCTCCTCTGCGGCGCGCGCAAAGCCGTCCTGCATATACCGGTTGCCCAGCACCGAGCGCCCGATGGCCAGTGAGGAAAGAAAGTCTTGCCCTGAGGCAAGCAGCGCCGACACAATGCGCGAAAACCGCGCGATGCTTGCCTGGCGAATGAGCGTGCCCACCACGGGGATGTGCAGCTTGAAGCGATCCACCGCAAGCGCAAAGCCGTGCCGCGTGCGGTACAGCGCCTGGTACCCCGCAAGCAGCGCCAGCACCAGCAGCGCAATCAGCCACCACCACTTGTTGAAAAAAGCCGAAAAGCCCATCACCGCCACGGTCAGCGCCGGCAGCCCCGTGCCAATGGCCTCGAACATCGTCACAAAGCTGGGCAGCACCATCGTGTTCAGCAGCGTCAGCACGCCGATGACAAGCACCAGCAGAATCATCGGGTAGATGGACGCGCTGACAATTTTGCTGCGCAGATTGTTCTGCTTTTCGCTGATGTCCGCCACCTGTGTAAAGCTGCGCTCTAAATGGCCGTCGGCCTCGCCCGCGCGCACAAGGTTGATGGTGATGGCATCAAAGCACACAAATTTTGCCATTGCATCCGACAGCGCCACGCCGCCAAGCAGATCCGCGTGCAGCTCGCCCAGCACCTTGCGCAGGCGCTTGTTCGGCTCGCTGCCCGCAAGCACCTCCAGCGCAAGGCTCAGCGACACGCCGGCGCGCAGCATGATCGCCATCTGCGTAAACAGCACCACCATCCGCTTGACGGGAAATTTGGCGCGGTGAATATCGCCCTCGAACAGCTCCACCTTAAAAATATTATTGGTTCGGTTGCCCTCTGCATCGTGACCGTTGAAAAGCACGCCCGCTGCGCAAAGCTCTGTGGGCGTAAGCTGCACCTCGCGCAGCAGGGAAATTGCGTCGCTCTCGCTCTGTGCCTCTATTTTTCCGCGCTGATGCTTGCCGCGCGCGTCCACGGCGGTATATTGATATTTCATACGCTCTCCTGCTGCCTTGCTGTTTTTTATTTTTTACGTAAAATCGACGAAGCCTGCCGCCTCCGCAAGCGAGGTTCTGCCCTCTAAAATCAAAATGCGCGCGTCATCGGCAATGGTGCGCATCCCCTCGCCGACCGCAATTTCGCGCAGCGCGTCACTGGACACGGACTTGTTAATTGCGGTGCGCAGCCGCGGCGTGACCACCATCACTTCGCCCATTGCCGTGCGCCCCGCATAGCCGGTGTGCAGGCACTGGGGACAGCCGACGGGCTTGTACAGCTTGACGCGCTTATCCTCCGGCACATGGAGCATTTTCTTTTCCGCCCCGGAGGCCTCATAGGCGGCCTTGCACGCGGGGCACAGGCACCGCACAAGGCGCTGGCTGATGACACCGATGACGCTGGAGGCAACCATAAACGGCTGAATGCCCATATCGACAAGGCGCACAACGGCGCTGGGCGCGTCGTAGGTGTGCAGCGTGCTGAACACAAGATGCCCCGTGATGGACATACTGGTGGCAATCTCCGCCGTCTCGCGGTCGCGGATTTCGCCGATCATGACAACGTCGGGGTCCTGCCGCAAAACACTGCGCAGCACCGCCGGAAACGTAAGCCCCTGCGCGGGGTTGATGTTGACCTGCGTCACGCCGGGCACAATCATCTCGACAGGGTTTTCCACGCTGACAAGGTTGATGTCGGTGCGGCGTATCTCGCTGAGGGCCGTGTACAGCGTTGTCGATTTGCCGCTGCCCGTGGGGCCTGTGACCAGCACAATGCCATAGGGCTTGCGGATGAGGGTATCGAACGCGGCAAGATTGTGCTTTGAAAAGCCGAGGCTGTCCTTTTTCATGCTGAAGGACAACGCCGTTGTGATGCGGATGACAATTTTTTCGCCGAAGATGCCCGGCAGCGTGGACAGGCGCAGGTCGATATTGTGCTTGCCGGAATGATAGGTTGCACGCCCGTCCTGCGGGATGCGTTTTTCCGCGATGGACATGCCGCCGATGAATTTGATGCGGCTGCACACGGACGCAAAAATCTCGATGCCCGTGGTGATGTAATCAATCAGCTTGCCGTCCACGCGAAAGCGCACCTGCATGTTTTTCGGCCCCGGCTCGATATGAATGTCGCTTGCCTTTAAAATGACGGCCTGCTCGAACATATTGTTGACAAAGCGAATCAGCGGCTGCTCGTCCTCGCGCGCCGTCTCCTCCTCCGCCGGTGCCTCCGCGCTTGTCGCGGCCATGGCGCGCGCCGCATCGTAGACCTTTTGGTTTGTGTACAGCTCGTGAATTTTGTCCATCACACGGCTTTTTTCCGTGATGTACACATCCGCGTCCATGCCCGTTTGGATCTCGATATTGCGCACACCCGTGTAGTCCAGCGGGTCGGCAACGGCAAGCTGAAGCCGCCCGCCCTTAGTATCAAAGGGCAGCATGGCACTGGCAAGCGCCATGCTCTCCGGCACCAGCGCCGCCACAGACGCATCAATGGGAATGCTTTGCAAATCAACATATTGCAGGTGCAGCTGGCTTTGCAGCGCCTCGCACAACTGCCGCTCACTCAGCACACCGCTCTCAATCAGCTGCGCGCCAAGGCGGTTTTTTGTTACCTTTTGCGCCTCCAGCGCATCGTCCAGCTGCTGCTGCGTCAGCACGCCTGCATGCAGCAGAATTTCGCCCAGCTTTGCGTTGAAAAAATTCAAAACCGTATCCCTCGCTTTTTGCTTTTATTTGCCCTTGTGTCCCACGTCAATTGGAAAAACCGTGCGCATTTGCGTCACCGGAAAAACAGGCTCAGATACCATGCGCCCAGCGCGCACCACAGCGGCCACAGACCCACGGCAAGCAGCGCGCCCGCCGCCAAAAACGGGCCGAACGGCACGCTGTCGCGCAGCGCAAGCTTTTTGCGCGCCAGCAGCACGGCAAACACCGCACCCGCCAGCAAAACGGCAAGCGCCGCCGCCACGCCCAAGGCACGCGGGCCGCACAGCACGCCCAGAGCGCCCAGCAGCTTTACATCGCCAAAGCCCATGGCCTCGGTGCGGTAGAGCTTGCCCGCCAGCGCCATAACACCCCAAAGGCCGAAAAAGCCGAGCGCCGCGCCGAGAAACGGTGCATACCACGCCGTGCCCTGCACAAAGCGCAGCGCGCCAAGCGCCCACAGCGCAAGCGCAAGCACCGCACACAGCGCCAAAAGCTCATCGGGCAGAATGGCATAGCAAAAATCGCACCATGCCGCCAGCAGCAGCACCGCCGCAAGGCACGCCGCCACAAGGCTTACGGCAACGATGCGCCACGGGGCAGACGGTGTGCCGTCCGTTGCCCCCGCCCGCATGGGCGCGGGGGCAACGCCCTGCACCGCGATACACGCAGTACACAGCGCCGTCAAAAGCGCAAAAAGCACCATGCCGTACCACGGCAGACACCGCGCGCCGCGCGCATGGCGCGCGTCAGCCGCTTGCCCGTAGTCACACAGCCAGCGCGCCGGCAGCAGACGATAGGCATAGGCGGCAAACGCGCCCAAAAGCAATCCGAACCCAGCGCCCAAAAGCAGCGCCGGAGAGAGCAGAGCACTCGGCATCGTGCGCGCCTCCTCATCCTTTAAGATTCATCCTCCGCAAAGCCCGCTCCCGCGCGGCTTTCGCACCGGACGCGCTCATTTTTCTAAGGTATAGCAGGTCACGGTGACGCTGAGCCGGTGGTATACCACGCCGTCCGCGGCAAGCTCTTTGTCGTCCTGCGCGGGCTGATAGGAGAGCTGCTTTACATAAAAGCCCGCGCCGGTATTCTGTTCCAGCGCGCTTAAAAACGCGGCGGGCGCAGTGCCGTCCGGCACGCTCAGCTCCACAATGGCGGTGTGTGACATCCCCGTGTAGCCGCCGATCGGTGTCTCGCCGTCCGTCTGCACGCTCACCCCATCCAAAATCACGCCCGCACTGTCGGCGGCATCGCTGATGAGGTTGGTGAAGGCAGCGGGCTGGCGCAGCGTATCGTCCGCATCATAGGCGCTGCGCGTTTCCTGCAGCTGTATCTCCAGCTGTGCGGGGTCGCTTTCGTACTGCTTCAAAAGCTTATTCTGCACCGTCAGCATGTCGTACTCCGCGCGCAGCGCAGCAAGCTTTAGATTCATCCGCGGAAAGGCAAACAGCAGGTAGATCACCACAAAAATCAGCAGCGCCACCAGATAGACAAGATAAGCCTTTACAGGTGTCTTTTGTTTCGTTTTCATCCGCCAATTCCCTCCAGCAAGTCCTGCGTTCCATCCCCTGTGCTCGCGCTCTGCGCGTCCTCTGCTTCCGGTGCAGGCTCTGCTTCCGGCAGCGGAATATAATCCGCCGGGACAAAATAAAGCTGACACAAATAGCTTTTGTCCTCACGCTGACGCACAATGGACATGGACAGGTTGAGATAATAGCTTTTGTCCGCGTATATTTTATCCTTCAGCCGCAGGAAGTCCTCCTTTGTCTTTGCAATGAACGTGGCTTGATAGGCACCGTCCTCGCTTGTGTAATCCGTCACCTGCAGCGCAAAGTCCTCGTTCTCGAAAAAGGCAAGGGCGCGCGGCAGCGTTTTTCCGGTGTTGGAGGTGTATTGCGCCAGTGTGTCCGCCTTTGCCGCAAGCGAAGCCATCTGCGCCTTTGCCGCGGAAAGCTCCCCGATGCGGCTCTCGATATCCGCAAGCGATTCATACCGTTTCTGCGCAGAATTTACCATGCTCTGCTCGATCAAAAGCTCCATCGGCTGCACGGCAAGCCCCAGCGCCACAATGCCGGTCAGCACCACGCACGCCGCCAGATTGACCGCGGTGCTCTTTTGCTTTTCGCGCACGGCATCCAGCAAATCCACGCTGTCGTACAGCGGCCCTGCCAGCACAAACAGCCCCGTCAAGCTTCCGTGCGGGGCAATCAGCTTTGCAATGCGCGCCTGCTCGTCGTCCGCAAGCACGCACGGCAAATCAAGATTTTCCATGACAAAGCGCAAAAATACCGTGTCGCGGCACGCCGCGCCCGTGAGCACAAAGCGCTCCGGCATAATGTGCAGCGGCGCTGCCAGCACGCGCAGCGAGCGCAAAATGTCATAGGTGAAATTTGTGATGGCCGCCTGCGCCTTTGGCGCATAGGCGGGGCTGAATTTATTCTGCGCCAGCTTTTCGCTCACCTCGGCGGCGGTGCAGCCGGTGTCCTCCATGACAGGCTCCGCCAAACAGTCAAGAATGCTTGCCAGCCGCCGCTGGCTGACAAGGCTGCCCTCTTGATACAGGTTAATCAGCGTTGCCTCATAGCCAAAATCAATGGCGGCCCCCGTAAGCTCCGGCGCAAGCACCGGCAGCACGCGCGCCATCACGGCGCTGTAGCAGCTAAACTGCGAGTGCACGCTGTCCACGCGAAAGCCCGCGCCCCCAAACGCCGCGCGCAGCTCCTTCAGCAGCTCCGTCGGCACCGCCAGCAGCATACTGGTCTGCTCGCCCTGCTCGTTTTGGCGGGTGCCGTAGCACATGTGCGCCACGCTGTAGCCCTCTGCGTTTTCACGCAAAACGGCGCGCGCCTCAATGCGGGCAAACCCCGCAAGCGACCTTGCGCTGACGGGCTGATGCTGAAACTCTTTAAACACAACCTGCTCGCCCAAAATAATATGCAGCGCCTTGTCGCGCACCTTCAGCTTGTTCAGCCGCTCTCGCAGCAGCTTTGCAGCCGCTGTAAAGTCTGCCGAGCTTTGCGGCAGGCCAAAGGCCAGCAGCTGCTTTGTGACGCAGCCCTTGCCCGCTTTTTTTTGCTGTGCCGCCACCAGTCTGGCGTTGCTGATCAGCACGTTAATCATGGTTTTTGTCCCCCCGGCTGCGGCACAATGCACACAGCGTGTGTTTCTGATACGATATAGCTACAGTATAGCGCATCACAACCTTTTTTTCCACCGTTTTTCTCCCTGTTTTACTTGTTTTCCGCCTTTTTCTGTCTTTTTGGCACTTTCCAGAGCCGCGCGTCTGCCGCCTTGTTTCTTTTTCTGTATTTTTCTGTGCTTTCATACTGGCGCTTCCCGCGTGCGCATGTTACAATAAGCTTAATCAGCCTGTGGCGCGCGGGATGCGCACGGGCAAAAAAATCGGAGGTCTGCTTTGTGAAGCTGAATTACAAACGCACCGTATTTGTCGGCCTTGCTTTTATGTCCATCTGCGCGTTTTGGCAGGTGTACGACAGCGTAATTCCCCTTATTTTGAAGGATACATTCGGAATAAACGACACATGGATTGGCGTTGTCATGGCAATGGATAATGTGCTGGCACTGTTTATGCTGCCGCTGTTCGGCAAGCTGAGCGATGCCACGCGCACAAAAATCGGCCGGCGCATGCCGTACATTCTTGGCGGCACTGCCGTGGCGCTTTTGTGTCTGATGCTGATGCCCGTGGCGCAGAAAAGCCACAATCTTGTCTTGTTTTTTATCGGCCTCGGCCTTGTGCTGATTGCCATGGCAACCTATCGCAGCCCCGCCGTGGCGCTGATGCCCGACGTGACACCAAAGCCGCTGCGCAGTCAGGCAAACGCCATCATCAACCTGATGGGCGCTGTGGGCGGCATGCTGATGCTGGTGACGATGCTGCTGTTCCCCGTGACGGGCGATGCGCCGAATTACATGGCTGTGTTTGCCATTCTGGGGCTTATTATGGCGGTGTGTATTGCCCTGCTGTTCTGGAAGATTAAAGAGAACCTGTGCGCCGACACCATGCAGCAGGAGAGCGCCGCGTTTGGCGTGTCCGATGACGAGATCGGCGAGGGCGGCACGGACGAAACGGGCAAAATGCCGCGCCCTGTGCTGCGCAGCTTAATTTTTATCCTCACCAGCGTATTTTTATGGTTCTTCGGTTATAACGCCGTGACCTCCGCCTTCAGCCGCTATGCCGAGCACGAATTGCAGGGCAACTTTGCCCTGGTGATGCTTGTCTGCACGGCGGCGGCTATTGTCTCCTACCTGCCCGTGGGCTTTATCGCGGCTAAAATCGGCCGCAAGCGCACCATCCTCATCGGCATTGCGCTGCTGGGCACCGCTTTTTGCGCGGGCATATTCTTCCACCGCGTCACGCCGCTTTTGTACATTTTCTTTGCGCTGGCGGGCATGGGCTGGGCGTTCATCAACGTGAACAGCTATCCCATGGTGGTAGAGCTTTCGCGCGGCAGCAATGTGGGAAAATACACGGGCTATTATTATACCGTCAGCATGACGGCACAGATTTTAACCCCTATTTTAAGCGGCTTTTTAATGGGAAATATCAGCTACCGCACGCTGTTTCCCTATGCGACGCTTTTTGTGGCGGCTAGCTTTATCACCATGCTGTTTGTGCACCACGGCGACACAAAGCCCACACCCAAAAAGGGACTGGAAGCACTGGATTCTGACGACTGATTGCATTTTTTGACACCCTATGATTTGTGCGCCGCAAGCCCCCTTGCGCTGCGCAAAACGGCTCTCGCTGCCTTTTGGCGGCGCGGAGCCGTTTTTTTCTTGCCATTTGCGCGCCGCGGCCTTATAATGATATCGTATATTTTTGCGCGTCGGCATTCCGGAGCAATGCCGCACACAGCATGGAGGAGCCCATTTTTGAAAGAATTTATTGACCAGATTGAAAAACGGCGCACGTTCGCCATCATCTCGCACCCGGACGCGGGCAAAACCACCCTGACTGAAAAGCTGCTGCTGTACGGCGGAGCCATTCAGCAGGCGGGCATTGTCAAGGGCAAAAAAGGCGCGCGCGCCGCCGTCTCCGACTGGATGGAGATTGAAAAGCAGCGCGGCATTTCCGTCACGTCCTCGGTGATGCAGTTCAACTACGACGGCTGCTGCATCAATATCCTTGATACGCCGGGGCATCAGGACTTCTCGGAGGACACCTACCGCACGCTGATGGCGGCGGACAGCGCCGTCATGGTCATTGATGCCGCCAAGGGCGTTGAGACGCAGACAAAAAAGCTGTTTAAAGTCTGCACGCTGCGCGGCATTCCCATCTTTACGTTCATCAACAAGATGGACCGCGAGGCGCGCAGCCCGTTTGAGCTGCTTGAGGACATCGAGCAGGTGCTGGGCATTGAAACCTATCCCATCAACTGGCCCATCGGCAGCGGCAAGGAATTTAAGGGCGTTTACGACCGCCACAAAAAAGAGATTCTCGCTTTTCACCACGCGGGGCGCGTGGGCGTGCAGCAGGCACAGAAAATAGAGGCGCATCTCGGCGATGACAATCTGGACGAGCTGCTCTCGGCGGAGCTGCACCGCACGCTGGTGGACGATATCGACCTGCTGGACGGCGCGGCGTACGACTTTGACAAGCACAAGGTGGACACGGGCAAGCTGACACCGGTGTTTTTTGGCAGCGCGCTGACAAACTTCGGCGTGGAGCCGTTCCTTGAGGACTTTTTGCATCTGACCATGCCGCCGCTGCCGCGCGAGAGCAGCGCCGGTCTGATTGACCCGATGCAGTGCGAGGATTTTTCCGCATTTGTGTTTAAAATTCAGGCCAACATGAACAAGGCGCACCGCGACCGCATTGCGTTTATCCGCATTGTCAGCGGCCGGTTCGAGCGCGGCATGGAGGTGACGCACGTACAGGGCGGCAAAAAGCTGCGTCTGACGCAGAGCACACAGCTGATGGCAGACGGGCGCGAGCTTGTGGAGGAGGCCTTTGCGGGCGACATCATCGGCATTTTTGATCCGGGGCTTTTTTCCATCGGCGACACGCTGACCGACAGCAAAACGCCGCTTGCGTTTGCGGGCATCCCGACCTTTGCGCCCGAGCATTTTGCGCGCGTGACGCAGGTGGACACCATGAAGCGCAAGCAGTTTATCAAGGGCATGGAGCAGATTGCGCAAGAGGGCGCCATTCAGATTTTTAAAGAGCTTGACGGCGGCATGGAGGAAGTGATTGTCGGCGTTGTGGGCGTTTTGCAGCTTGAGGTGCTGGAATATCGGCTGAAAAACGAGTACGGCGTGGACATCCGCATGCAGCAGCTTCCCTATGGTCACATCCGCTGGATTGAGAACGAGGAGAGCGACACCTTTGCGGTGAAGCGCCTTGCGCTGACCAGCGACACAAAGCGCGTTGTGGACTATCGCGGCCGCAGACTGCTGCTGTTTACAAGCCCGTGGAACATCACCTGGGCCGAGGAGCACAACGCGGGGCTGCGCCTGTCCGAGGTGGGGCGCTGAGCGCATTTTCCGCCAAAGGCGATGCGCTGCGGCAATGTAATTTCACCTTGCACCTGTGCATCGTCTGTGACGGGCACATAAAATCGCCCCGCGCGGGGATTGATCGCAGTTTCGCAAGCTGTAAAAAGCAGCAATGTCTAGGGCGTGTTTGAAAACTCGCTGTGTTTGGATTTTTTCACAAAATTTGTTCTGCGCAAGGCAGAAAAGTGTAGGCACACTTTGTGTTTGTCAAGCTTTTCTAACGCAGTGCAGGACGAATTTTGGGTGAAAAGACGAATGCATGGAGTTTTCAAACATGCCCTAGGGAAACTGCTCTATCGCCCCGGCAATGAAGCAGAAAGGATACCGCGATGGAACCCTTGCTGACTGTACAAAAAAACACACGGCGGCGGCGCGCGCTGCTGGCTTTGGCCGGCGCGGCGCTTGGCGCTGCTTTGTTTTGCCTTTGTTACGGCTTTTCCGCCGCAAGCGTGACAAACGATGCGTGGATTTGGAACGCCTCGACCGATCAGGACATTTTGCAGCACTATGCCGGATGGCTGTTTTACCGCGACGCGCCGCTTTCGTTTCCGCTGGGCAGCGCGGTGTCCATGCAATATCCCTCCGGCGTGGGCGGCGCGCTGACCTTTACGGATTCCGTGCCGCTGGCGGGCATATTTTTCCGCCTTTTTTCCGGTGTGCTTCCCGTTCCCTTTCAATATTTCGGGCTGTGGATTCTGCTCTGCTCTGTGCTGATGGGCGCGGCCTCCGCACTGCTTTTAAGCCTGTTTTTGCCGGATTGCGCGTGGAACAATGTCTGTGTGCTGCTGGGCACCTGCATCTTTTTGCTCAGCCCCGCCATGGCGGACAGAGCCTTCCGGCACACAGCGCTCGCCTCGCATTTTTTAATTCTGTTTGCCCTCTATCTGTATTTTAAAGATGGGAAGGAGGGGCACCGCTGGCGTGTGGGCTGGCCGATTTTGACGGCGCTTGCCATCACGATTCATCCGTATTTTTTGCCCATGCTGTTTGCGCTGCTGCTTGCGGATTTGCTGATGTTTTCCGCGCGGCAGCGCAGCGGACGCGCATGGGTGCAGTCGGCTGCTTTTCTGTGCGTCTGCATGGGCGCATCGCTTTTGACGGGCGCTTGCATCGGCGCATTCAATGCGCCCGGCACGGCGGACAGCAGCTACGGCTTTTGGACGATGAACCTTGATGCGCTGTTAAATCCGCGCGGCGTGGGTGCACACTGGTCGCGCGTGCTGCCCGCACTTCCGCTGACAAACGGCAACATCGACGGCTTTCAATATCTGGGGCTTGGCGTGCTGACGTTCGGGCTGCTTTTCGTTCTTGTATGGCTTTGGGGCTTGGCGCGCACGGGATGCGGCGGCACGGCACAGAGCGCCGCGCGGGAGGCGGCTGCGGAAAACGCTGTTGCAGAGCACTGCGCACAGGGGGCGGCTGCGCCGGACGCGCGGCGCTTTGCTGTGCCCCGAACGCGCGATGGGCGATGCGGCCTTTTGCGCCGCGCCTTGGAACAGCTTTTATCACTGCTGAAACGTCACTGGGCGCTGTGCGCCGTGTGCGCTGTGCTTACGCTGTTTGCACTTTCGCACGTCGTCACACTGGGCGCACGCACGCTGTTTACGCTGCCGCTGCCGGATGTGCTCGTGCGGCTGTGCAGTATTTTTCGCGCCGGCGGGCGTATGTTCTGGCCTGTAAACTATCTTTTGGTTTTGAGCATTATTGTCGCTTGGGCGCGGCGCGGCAGCGGCTGTGCAGCGCCGGCTGTTTTGGAAAAATCCGTTGCTGTGCCCGGCGCAGCGGTTTGCGGCGCAGCGCAGAGCGCGCCGCGGCGCTTTTCTCCGCTTTTCGGGCGCGCGGCGGGTGCCGTCTGTCTTGCGGCTTTGCTGAGCCTGCAGGCATGGGATCTTGCGCCCGGCTTTGCCGCAAAGCGCGCGCTGGTGCGGACAAACACCCCCTCGGACACCACGCTGCTGCGCAGCGGCGCATGGGATGCCATGGCGGGACATTATAAGCATGTGTTCTCGTTTGACAACCCGTTGCAGCGCCCCTATGATGTGGCGCTGTGGGCCGCCGCAAACGGCATGACCACAAACGACACATTTACCGCGCGCTATGACGGCGCGCTGCACAGCGCACAGACGCAGGCGGCGCTGGCAGACCTGTCGGCGGGAAGCTATGACGCGGACACGCTGTATTTTACGTGCAGCTTCGAGCGCTTTCAAACGCTGGCAGAGGCTCTTTTATCCGCCGGAGCCGATGTGACCTGTGCGCGGCTTGACGGCCTGTGGTATGTCATTCTTCCGAACCGCGCGGGCGTTTCGCTGCCCGCAGAGGACGCAGATTTTACGCTGTATCCGCATTTTCCGCTGAGCCCTGCGCCCTATACGGACGCGCTGTGGACGGACGGCGTATTAAACAGCGATCCGCGTGTCATTTTGCTGTACGACAATGCCGTGACAAACGGCGTTCTTTCCGGCGCGGCTGCGCTGCTGTGCGAGGGCACCGCTTACCCCATTCTCAAAACGGATTACGGTGACCCCGGCTGGGTGATGGTGACGCTGGACATCCCCGACGCAGCCGTGCTGACGGGCAAGGAATTGACCAAAAGCGCAACGTAGAGCGCGCGCAAAACGCGCAAACACAAGGCATAAGGGAGGCCGCTATGCAACAGCACCCTCTGCAAAAACTGCATCAAAGCCGCCGTCTGCTGCTGGCGCTGATGGGAGCGCTCCTTGGCGCTGCGACGTTTTTCTGCATTCACACGGGCGCGTCGCTGAACGTGACGGCCGACGCGTGGATTCTGGACGGCTATGTCGAAAAGGATATTTTACAGCACTATACGGGCTGGCTGTTCTACCGCGACGCGCCGCTGCGCTTTCCGCTGGGCATCTCACCCGCAATGCAGGCACCCGCCGGAACAGCCGTCACCTTCACCGATTCCATCCCGCTGTTTGCAATTTTTTTCCGGCTTTTTGCGGGGATTTTACCCGCGAGCTTCCAATACTTTGGGCTGTTTACGCTTTTGTGCTATGTGCTGATGGGCGTGGCGGCGGCGCTGCTGCTTTGCCTGTTTTTGCCGGACAGCCTGTCCGGAAACGCGGGCGTGCTGCTTGGCACCTGCCTGTTTGTGACGTACCCCATTCTGGTGGAGCGGTCGTTCCGGCACACGGCGCTGGCGGCGCAGTTTTTTATTTTATTTGCGCTGTACCTCTATTTTCTCGACAAAAAAGAGGGCTTTCGCCCGCGCGGCGGCTGGTTTGCGCTGACGATGCTCTCCGCGGCAATTCACCCGTATTTTGTGCCGATGATTTACGCGCTGCTGCTCGCCGATTTGCTGGAGCACGCGGCTGCGCCGCTCTCTGCGGCGCGGGCGGCGCTGCCGCACGCGCGGCGGCGCGCATGGCTGCGCGCGGGCGCGTTTTTGCTTGCGAACGGCGCAGCAAGCCTTGCTGTTTTGTACTCGATTGGCGCATTTTCGTCGCCCGCATCTGAGGGCATCAGCGGCTATAGTTATTTTTGCATGAATTTAAACGCACTGTATAACCCCGTCAGCCGCGGTGCCGACGGCGGTCTGCTCTGGTCGCGCGCAATTCCCGCTTTTCCGCAGGGGCTTGGCACGTATGACGGGTTTAACTATATGGGGCTTGGCGTGCTGGTGTTTGGCGGCGCGGGGCTGCTCTTGTTTTTATGTACGGCGGCGCGCGCGCGCTTTGCGCCGCTTGTCGCGCTGCTCAAGCGGCACTGGGCGCTGCTTTCTGTCTGTGGGGTGCTGACGGTTTTTGCGGTGTCAAACGTGCTTGTGCTGAACGCAGACGTGCTGTTCAGCCTGCCGATTCCCGGCTTTGTGTCACGGCTGGGCAACACGTTCCGCTCCAGCGGGCGCATGTTCTGGCCGGTGAATTATTTGCTGCTGCTGTGCACCGTGGTGTGGTGGGCGCGGCGTTTCGCCGCAGCGAATGCGACCGAACGGGAGCAAGCCGCCCCGC
>JAVXUG010000009.1:0-27944 GCA_036642215.1 Ruthenibacterium sp. | reverse complement strand
TGGGCGCGGCGTTTCGCCGCAGCGAATGCGACCGAACGGGAGCAAGCCGCCCCGCGCAATTTCCCGTGCAAAGCTGCCGCAGCGCGCGCGGCGGGCGCTGTGTGCGTTGCGCTTTTGCTCGCCTTGCAGCTTTGGGATATCAGCCCGGCGCTGGCGGAAAAGCGCGCCTCCTTTACACAGCCGACCGCCGAATTTGAAAACCCGATGCAATGCGCCGCGTGGGACGCAATAGCGGGACACTACACGCGCATTTTTTCGCTTGATGACACGCTGGTTCAGGCGCTGTACCCCGCGCTGTGGGCAGCGCAAAACGGCATGACGACAAACGACGGCTTTACCGCCCGCTTTGACTTTGCCGCGCACGAAGAAGCTGTCCTAAGCGAAACACAGCGTCTGCTTGCGGGAAAAGCAGACGCTGACACACTGTATTTAACCTGCGACTACGCGCGCTTTGCCGAAATTTCCGACGCGCTGCTTGCCGCAAAAGCGGATGTGACCTGTGCGTGGCTTGACGGCATTTGGTATGCCATCCTGCCGAACCGCGCGGATGTGACGCTGCCCGCCGCCGCGACGGACGGCAGCTATTCTGTCTATCCCGCCCTGCCGCTGAAAATTGCGAGCCTGACCGATGCACTCTGGACGGACGGGGTGCTGCAAAGCGACCGGCGCACCTGTATTTTTTACGCGGGACGCACGGCGTACAGCGCCTTCCAAAACGCGTCACAGCTTGTGTGCGAGGGCACGGCATACCCCATTTTGCACATCGACGACAGCGATGCCGGCTGGGTGATGGTCACGCTCGACATCCCCGATGCCTCTGTTCTGACAGGCAAAATTCTGACAACACAGTGACACGCTGCTGGCCTTGATCAAAATTAAGCAGCGGGGTCAGTCCCGCTTCCTCTAACGAGAGCCGCCGTCCATCGGCCCGAGGTAGGTGAAACGGCGGCAGGTCTTTCCGTCGCGGCAGATTGTTTCGCTCCACATGGACGCAGGCCGCACCCAGACACCGCCCTCGCCATACAGCGCGCGATACACCACCAGCTCCTCGCGCGTTTCGCTGTGGCGCGCAAGATACAGCACCTCGTATTCGTTGCCCTTGAAATGACGATACCGTCCGGGCTTGATGTGATCCTCCATGGCCTCCCGCACCCCTTTCCTCTGTAAAGAGGATAGCATAAATCAAAAAAGTATGCTATAATAATGCGTACTGAATTTTGTTTTTTATCCCTCAATTGCAAAAAAGGAGTGTCCTCGCATGGTTAAAGCAAAACGCACAGTTCTGCGCATTTTTTTCATTGTTCTTGTCGCAGCGGTGCTCATCGGCGGCGCGCTCTTTTACAATTACGCCGCCACAGATGAAACCGTCGTGCCGGAGCTTTCGGTGACGCTGAACGATACGCCGCTTCTGTATGACAGTCTTGCGTGGCACACACCCGTGTTTGACGGTCTTATTTATAAGGATTATGCCGAGACGGTGGACAAGTCGGACACGGTGCCCGCGCTCAACGCGGCAACCTTCGCCCTGCGTGTGCCCGCCGATTACGAGGCTGCGCTCACGGTGCGCGACAGCGTGGGCAATGCGCTGACCGCCGTGACACAGCCGGGCGAATGGAAATACACCACGGTTCAAAACGGTGTGCACACCTACGACATCACCGTGTCCGCCCCGCGCACCGGCGGCAGCGCCTATGGCGAATGGCACTATTCGGGTCGGTTTTGCATCGACGTTGCACCCGCCATCACGCTGTCCTCCGACAGCGTGACGCAGGGAGAAATTCTGACCGTTCTTGTGACGGGGCTTGGCAATTTGCCGTTGCCGGAGATGGAGCAGAATTTGAGCTACGCGCATTTTGCAAAGTGCGCCTCCGGCTACAGCGCCGAAATCGGCGTGGGCTACAACGTGACCCCCGGCACCTATGTGATATCGGTTCACTGCGGCGAATTGTCAATGACCAAAACCATCGCCGTTCTGCCGCGCAGCTTTGAACGACAGGACATGACCATCGACGGCGATATTATCGCAAGCACAAATACCGCGGATGCCAGCGCCCAGTGGCGCGATGCCATCTGGTCACTGTACGAAACCGCCGACGACACGGTCTATTGGAAGGACATATTCCGCAGCCCCGTCGACTGCGATGTTGTCAATACAAGCTACGGGCTGTTCCGCTACACAAACGGCGGCAGCACGCCCGACCGCCACGCCGGTGTGGATTTTGACAGCGATGAGGGCGACCCCGTATATGCGCCCAATAACGGCCGTGTGGTATACGCGGGCTTTCTGACGCTGACGGGCAACACGGTGGTCATCGAGCACGGTGCCGGCCTAAAAAGCTATATTTTCCATATGAAAACGCTGCACTGCGCAAAGGGCGACATGGTAAAGACGGGGGAGCTGATTGGCGAGGTCGGCTCCACCGGATATTCCACGGGGCCGCACATGCACTACGAGGTGAAAATAGGCCGTCAGAGCATAGACCCGTTGCCGCTGCTGGACGGCACTTCCGGGCTGTATCTTGTGTCGTGATGCGCGCGTCATATTTTATTCACATTTTTACGGTATTATATTGGTCTTGAAATTACAATTTCTTTTGAGAAAGCGAAAGGTGTTTTCTTTGCGTCAGCGCACTTGAACTGCGTTGAGATATGCCGCGCAGCGGCTCAATGATCCATCGGGGTTTCGGCCGCTTGGCTCTGTGCTGATGCAATCCGCGCTCCCCTCAAATGACCGGAGCCGGCCTTGATCATTTTTCGCTTTTTTGCAGCTTACCCAAGGGAACCGGACCCGATAGGACGGAAAGGAGGCAGAATCTATGGCCGATTTGCCGAAGAACAAAGACCGAAGCCCCGCGCAGAGCGCTGCTGACTCCGCGCGTCGAAATGCAAAGCAGACGGCGCAGAAGCCGCAGACGGCGCAAAGCGCACAAACCGCGCAGCGTCCGCAGAGCGCGCAAAAGTCGCAGAGCGCGCAGCGTCCACAAAGCGCACAGACGGCGCAAAGCGCGCAAAAGCCGCAGACGGCGCAGCGTCCGCAGACCGCGCAAGGCGCGCAAAAGCCGCAGACCGCGCAAAAGCCGCAGACCGCGCAGCGTCCGCAGACGGCGCAAGGCGCACAAAAGCCGCAGACGGCGCAGCGTCCGCAGACGGCACAAACCGCGCAGCGTCCGCAGACGGCACAGACGGCGCAAACCGCGCAAAAGCCGCAAACCGTGCAAAAGCCGCAGACCGCGCAGCGTCCGCAGACGGCACAGACCGCGCAAAAGTCGCAAACCGCGCAGCGTCCGCAAACCGCGCAGCGTCCGCAGACCGCGCAAAAGCCACAAACCGCGCAAAAGCCGCTGGCAGACGCAGCGCAGCAAACCGCACAGTTTGCCTCCAAACCGGATGCTGTCACCTCTGCAAAACCAAAAAAAGCAGCCAAAAGCGCGTCGGCCTCTGCCCGCAGCAAAGCCTCGCGGCGCGCAGCGCACAATACCACTGTCTTTCAGAGTACCGCTGTCCTTCAGATCGAGCAGCTTGCCCTCAATATGCAGCGCGGCGCAAACGAGGCCGCGCTTGTGCAGGCCTCGCGTTCCGAACGTCTGCCTGCCCGTCTGCTTCTCAACGCGCTCGGACAGCTTTTATACCGCATCGGTCAGCAGAGCGAATATGCGCTGCTGCAATTGGGGCGTGCTCTCCGCCACGCAGGTGCGCTTGCGGCGGCTGGCGTGCTGCTTTTGCTGCGCACCGTCATGCGTCCCGTCGGGATGCTGTTTTCCGGCATTTTCCGCGATTTATCCGCGCCGTTTATCCAATTTTGGCGCGGGATTTTCCATATGCTTGACGCGATGCGCAGCGCCTCAAAGCAGGGCGAAAACTCGCTTTTGGTCGGCGCGGATTATTTTAAGCGGGGCTTTGCCGCCTATCGTCATCTTGGTGCGACGGCGCTGAGCTATCTGCTGCCTTTATCGGCGGCGACCGTGCTGTGCTTGACTGCGTGGTCTGTGCTGCGCACGCCGTATTCGCTGGCGGTCACCTACAACAACAAGCTTCTTGGCTATGTGGAAAACGAGACTGTCTGGGAGGAGGCCGAGCACCGCGTGCTCAACCGCATTCAGGCGGTTAACGCAAGCGACAGCTTTGACGCACGGCCTGTTTTTAACGTGGTCAGCGTCGATGTGGCTGCGCGCACCACCGCCGGCGATTTGACCGATAATATCATTGCGGAATCGTCCGATAAAATTAAAGAGGCCACCGGCCTTTACGTGGGGAATACGCTGGTGGGCGTATGCACGGACGATGCCGCTGTGCAGCAGATGCTGGACACCACGCTTGCCGCAGCACAGCCCACGGACGACCCCGCGGCGCGTGTTGCCTTTGTAAACGCCATCTCAAAGGACCGCGGCCTTTACTTCACCGACTCCATCTCGAACCTTGCTCAGCTTGAAAGCACGCTGCAAACAAATAACTGGCTGCAAACAAAGGTGCTCAAAACCGAAACCTATGAGGCCGCCATTGAGTTTGAGACGATTGAGGAGGAGAGCGACACCATCTATAAAGGCTCGACGCGCACAAAGCAGCGCGGCGTAAACGGCAAGCGCAACGTGACGGATGACGTGACGTACATCAACGGCGTTGAGGTCGAGCGCGTCAATGTAAGCGAGGAAATCATCGCCGAGGCAAAGCCGAAAATTGTGCTTGTGGGCACAAAGCAGGGCGGCTACGGCGGCTCGTACACAGGGCCTGTTACGCAGGGCAGCGGCGCGCTGGGCTGGCCGGTACCCGGCTACAACTACACCACCACAGAGTTTGGACGCGGTCACCGCGGGCTTGACATTTGTGCGGCGTATGGCACGACGGTGTTCGCCGCTGACGGCGGCACGGTGGTGGAGGCCGGCTGGCACTGGAGCTGGGGCAACTATATCCTCATTGACCACGGCAACGGCATCACCACGCGCTACGCGCACAACTCACAGCTGCTTGTCGGCGTGGGCGCTACCGTGGCAAAGGGCACGCCCATTTCCCTGATTGGCAGCACGGGCACCTCCTCCGGCAACCACTGCCATTTCGAGGTCACGGTCAACGGCGGCCTTGTAAACCCACGCAGCTATATTGTGCAGCCGTAGCCGCTTTCCATCGGCTTACGGCGCAACGCAACCTTTAAAAAAAGCGGGAACACTGTCAACAGACGGTGTTCCCGCTTTCTGTATAGGTTTGTATTGCCGCAGAGCGTCCGGAGCAGCGCTGCTTTTCCTGTGCCGGCCTACAGCGCTGCGATGACGGAAATTTTGACGCGGTATTCCGGCACGGCAAGCTGCCCGCCGGTGACAGTGCGCGTCGGCTCGAAGCCGTCGTCCACCCACAGATCCCACACGGCGTTAAACGTGCCGTAATCGGTCATGTCGGCCAGCGTCACGCTCGCTTGCAGCACGCTGTGCTTATCGGTGCCGTGCCGCGCAAGAATGTTGTCAATCACCTGCAAAACGTCCTGCGTCTGCACGGTGATGTCCCCTTCAAGGTCTGTTGTGGTAATGCCGCTTGTGTACAGCACGCCGTCATGTGCCACGCTCAGCGCACGTCGGCCGTTTGCGCCGTTTCTTTTCAGTTCAGCCATCATAAAATCTCCTTATTTTCTTCTTTGATAATATACTGCGGACGGTGCTTTACCTCCATGTACATCTTGGCAAGATATTCGCCCAAAATGCCCACGCAAAAAAGCTGAATGCCGCCGACAAGCAGAATGATGCACACCATGGACGGCCAGCCGCTGACGGGGTCGCCCCAGATGGCAGCGCGGATAAACACGAACAGCAGCATCAAAAACGCCGCGGCACAGAACAAAAAGCCCGCGAACGCCGCGATCGTGAGCGGCACCGTGGAAAATGCCGTAATGCCGTCAATGGAATAGGCAAACAGCTTCCAGAACGACCATTTTGTCTCGCCCGCGATGCGCTCTACATTGACATATTCAAGCCACTTTGTGCGAAAGCCCACCCAACCGAATATTCCCTTGGAAAAACGATTATACTCCTTCATGCTGAGCACCGCGTCCACCATCTGACGCGTCATCAGCCGAAAATCGCGCGCGCCGTCCACAATTTCCGTCTTGCTGATTTTATTGATCAGCCGGTAAAATAGGCGCGCAAAAAAGCTGCGCACGGGCGGCTCGCCCTTGCGCGTGACACGGCGCGTGGCGGCGCAGTCATATTCGCCGGTTTTGACCGCGGCATACATCTCCGGCAAAAGCGCGGGCGGGTCCTGCATATCCGCGTCCATCACGGCCACAAAATCCCCTTTTGCGGCGCTCAGCCCCGCCAGCATCGCCGCCTCCTTGCCAAAGTTGCGCGAAAACGACAGATAGCGCACCCGCGCGTCCTGCCGCGCAAGCGCGCGCAGCCCCGCAAGCGTCGCATCCGTGGAGCCGTCATCCACAAAAATAAATTCTGTCTCCACGCCCTCCATGGCGTCCGTGACCTGCTTTGCGGCTGCGTAGAACAGGCCAAGCGCCTCCTGTTCATTGTAGCAGGGCACAACAAGCGAAATGCGGTCCAAGCGTTCACAGCTCCTTTCCCTCGGTAAAACCTGAATAGAAATACGCGCAAGACCTTTTAAAAGCGGCGCGAATTTGTTATACTATGTATCATACCATCTTTATAAAGGAATTTCCAGATGAAAAAATGGCTTGCGCTCAGTTTAACCTTTCTGCTTGCCGCGGTGCTTCCCCTGTCCGCCGCCGCCGCCGGCTTTGCTGTGCCCGAAAGCGTCAGCCTCACCGCCTCCAGCATCTATGTTGTCAATCTGGACACCGGTCTGCCCGTGGTGGAGCAAAACAGCCATGAGCGGCGCGATGTCGCCAGTCTGACAAAGCTGATGACCTGCCTTTTGCTTTTGGAAAAAACGCCGGACTTGGACGGCACGCTTGTCACGGCACCCACGTCCATTTATGTGCCGCCCGTCACAAGCTACGACTCCTCCACGGCGGACATCCGTCCGGGCGAGACGGTTACGGCGCGCACGCTGCTGTACGCGATGCTGCTGCCCAGCGGCAACGAGGCGGCGGCGATTACCGCCTATTTCCTTGGCAATGAGAACATGGAAAATTTTTACGCCATGATGAACGCCCGCGCTGCGGAGCTTGGCTGCACAGATACGCACTTTACCAACGCCCACGGTCTGCTTGGCATGGAGGCCGACCACTATTCCAGCGCCTATGACCTTGCTTTGATTGCGCAGGCGTGCTGGCAAAATGACACGTTTCGCGCTGCGGCAAGCGCGCAAAGCTATGATATGCCGTTTACAAATTATCACACAACGGCGGAATTTGCCGCGAAGCCCGACGCGGCCTACACCATTTACAGCTCCAATAAAATGATGCAGCCCACAGCCAGCGTTTACCGCAGCTATATCACGGGCATGAAAACCGGCTCCACCCACGCGGCGGGGCGCAATTTTGTGTCGGCTGCCACCAACGACAAGGGCGAGAGCTATATCGGCGTGGTGCTGGGCTGCCCGTGGGACCCCGCCGAGGACGGCTATGCCTATTCGTTCCACGACACGGCAAACCTTTACGACTGGATTTTTGCAAATTTTGCGGTGCAGCCCTCACTGGACATCACCGTGCCGATCACGGAAATTAAGGTGAAGCTGTCGAGCGAGACCGACGTGATACAGCTTTTGCCCTTGCAGGATTTAAAGACCATTCTTCCGACGGCGGGCGGCGCGGATTTACTGGAAAAGGAATTTAAGGTGCCGGACAGCATCAATGCGCCCGTTCACAAGGGCGATGTCATTGGCACGGTCACGCTGCGCTTGCAGGGGGAAACAATCGGCGTTGTCGATTTAGCCGCCGCGCAGGAGGTAAAGCGCAACTTTGTTTTGTATGCGCTGCACGGCATCGGGCTGTTTTTCAAGAGCACCTATTTCCGCGTGGTGCTCATTTTGACGGGGATTTATGTTGTGGCATATTTTGCGCTGAGCATGTGGGTGCACGCAGAGCAGCGCCGCCGCCGCGCGGAAAAACGGCGGCGCGCGCAGAATTTGCAAAGCGATCTCGGCGCGCGCGCACCGCGGGCAGAGCCGTGGCTTCCCCCGCGCGGTGCGCCGCCGTCCGACACGCGCGCGGGCGGCGCGCCACAGGGCAGCGCACAGCCGCGCGCGCGCGGCACAGGCGGCACACAGCTCTACAGCCGCACGCAGAGCCACGCCCCGCAAAGCGGCACCGCCCCGCACACCCACGCCGCCCCGCGCGGCGGCACACCGGGCGCGCACGGGCTGTCCGGCCTTGTGCTCCGTCTGCGCACGGCAGCCAAAAAAATGCGCCGGAACGCGCAGCCGAAAAAGCACGCCGCCCCGTCAAAGGGACGAGCCGGCGATCCAGCAGATCCAAAAAAATGAACATAAAAAGGAAGTCTTTTCCATGACAAACATCAATGCACAGCGCAATTTGACACTGTTGATGGATTTTTATGAGCTGACGATGGCCGGAGGCTATTACGAGGAAAACTATGCCGATAAAATAGGCGTATTTGACATGTTTTTTCGCCGTGTGCCGGACGGCGGAGGCTTTGCCATTGCAGCGGGACTGGAACAGCTTTGTCAGATTATTGATCAGCTTCACTTCACCGACGAGGACATTGCCTATCTGCGCGGCAAGGGCTGTTTTTCGGAGGGCTTTCTCAGCTATCTGCGCAATTTTCAATTTCACTGCAATGTGTGGGCGGTGCCGGAGGGAACCCCCATTTTCCCGTCGGAGCCTATTGTAATTGTCGAGGGGCCTGCCATTGAGGCACAGCTGATCGAGACGCTGCTGCTCATCACCATCAACCACCAAAGCCTGATTGCCACCAAGACAAGCCGCATTGTGCGCGCCGCACAGGGGCGACCCGTCATGGAGTTTGGCAGCCGCCGCGCGCAGGGGTACGATGCCGCTGTGCTGGGCGCGCGCGCCGCGTACATCAGCGGCGTGGCGGGCACCGCGTGCGTGATGGCCGACCGCGAATTTAACATTCCGGCGCTGGGCACCATGGCGCACAGCTGGGTGCAGATGTTCCAAAGCGAGTATGAAGCCTTTGCCGCCTATGCGCGGCGCTATCCCGATCAATGCACGCTGCTGGTCGATACCTACAGCGTGACAAAAAGCGGCATTCCAAACGCCATTCGCGTGTTTGACGAGGTGTTAAAGCCCCTTGGAAAACGTCCGAAGGGCGTGCGCATCGACTCCGGCGACATTGCCTATCTGTCCAAAAAGGCGCGCCGGATGCTGGACGAGGCGGGCTACCCCGACTGCGGCATCTGCGCCTCCAACTCGCTGGACGAATATCTGGTGCGCGATTTGCTGCTGCAAAACGCAAAGGTGGACAGCTTTGGCATCGGGGAAAATTTAATTACAAGCAAAAGCGACCCCGTGTTCGGCGGCGTGTATAAGCTGGCGGCCGTCAAGGACGGCGGCGTGTACACCCCGAAAATTAAAATCAGCGAGACGGCCGAAAAAATGACCATCCCGCATCTGAAAAATCTGTACCGCATCTATGACAACGAAACGGGCAAGGCCATGGCGGATTATATCACGATGTGGGACGAGACGCTGGACGAAGCGCTGCCCGACGGCATCACGCTGTTTGACCCCGTGGAGACGTGGAAGCAGCGCACCTTTACCAACGTACACGCGCGCCGCCTCAATATACCCCTTTACGAAAACGGCAAACGTGTCTATGCATGTCCGCCGCTTGCCGACGTGCGTGCCGCCTGTGCCGCACAGCTTGACACGCTGTGGGACGAGGTGACCCGCTTTGAAAACCCGCATCGCTATTATGTCGATTTGTCGCAAAAGCTGTGGACAGAGCGGCAAAAGCTGCTGAAAGAGCTTGGAAAGTAAAACACGAGGGAAACTATGCAAACGAATCAAATGACCCAAAACGGCGGCGAGGGCACAAAAAACGCCGCGCGCGGCAAAGCCGCCAAGACAAAGGGCGCGGCAAAGCACACTTCTCCCCTGCGGCGCTTTCTGCCGTACTGGGGACGCTACAAGGGCACGCTGGTCATTGATTTGCTGTGCGCCTCCCTCACCACCCTGTGCGATCTTGTGCTGCCGGTCATCATGCGCACCATCACGGCAACGGCGGCGGGCGGTGCCGTCACGCTGACGGTTGCCGTTGTCTTAAAGCTGGGCGCGCTGTATTTTTCGCTGCGCGTTGTGGACGGCATCGCCAACTATTACATGGCGAGCATCGGTCATGTGATGGGCACAAAAATAGAGACGGATATGCGGCGCGACGCGTTTTCGCACCTGCAAAAGCTGTCGCACACCTATTTTGCCAACACCAAGGTCGGTCAGATTATGAGCCGCTTTACAAGCGATTTGTTCGATGTGACCGAGTTTTCCCACCACTGCCCGGAGGAGTTTTTTATCGCGGGGCTAAAGGCTGTCATCGCGTTTCTTGTGCTGGTGCGCATCAATGTGCTGCTGACCGTGATTATCTTTGTGTGCCTGCCGCTGATGGCATTTTGCTGCACACGCTTCAATTTTAGTCTGCGGCGCGCCTTTCGGGCACAGCGCCGGCAGATTGGCGAGCTTAACGCGCAAATAGAGGACACGCTGCTGGGCGAGCGCGTTGTCAAGGCCTTTTCGGGTGAAACTCTGGAGGAGGAAAAGTTTGCCGTCGGCAACGAGGAATTTTTAAACATCAAGAGCCGGGGCTACCGCGTGATGGCTGCGTTCGCCACCACAACGCGCCTGTTTGACGGGCTGATGTATCTTGTCGTCATTGTGGCGGGCGGCCTGTTCGTGGTGGGCGGTGTCATTGTGCCCGCCGACCTTGTGGCGTACATTTTGTATGTGTCCACGCTGCTTGTCACCGTGCGGCGCATCATCGAGTTTTCAGAGCAGTTCCAGCGCGGGCTGACGGGCATTGAGCGCTTTTACGAGATTATGGATGCCGATGTCGACATTTTGGACGAGGCGGACGCAGTTCCGCTGCAAGCCGTGAAGGGCAGCATTGATTTTTGCGATGTATCGTTTGAATATCCCGATGACCACAACAAGGTGCTGCACCATTTGAATCTGCACATCAAACCGGGCGAGCGCATTGCGCTGGTCGGGCCGTCGGGCGGCGGCAAGACGACGCTGTGCAATTTGATTCCCCGCTTTTACGACGCGACAGCGGGCGTGATTCAACTGGACGGACAGGACATTCGCCACGTGACGCTTTCCTCGCTGCGCAGCGCCATTGGCATTGTGCAGCAGGAGGTGTATCTGTTCAGCGGCACCGTGTACGAGAACATTGCCTACGGGCGGCAGGGCGCAACGCGCGACGAGGTTGTGCAGGCCGCAAGGCTTGCGGGCGCGCACGAATTTATTGCGCAGCTGCAAAACGGCTACGACACCTATGTGGGGGAGCGCGGCATTAAGCTGTCCGGCGGACAAAAGCAGCGCATCAGCATTGCGCGCGTGTTTTTAAAAAATCCGCCCGTGCTGATTCTGGACGAGGCGACAAGCGCGCTTGACAACGAGAGCGAGCAGCTTGTAAACCGCAGTCTTGCCCGCCTTGCCCAGGGGCGCACCACGCTGACCATTGCGCACCGGCTGACCACCATCCAAACCGCGGATCGCATCCTTGTGCTGGGCGAAGCGGGCATTGAGGAGGAGGGCACGCACGCGCAGCTGCTTGCAAGGGGCGGCATTTATGCAAAGCTGTGGAATGCAAGCACCGCCCTTGCGCAAGGTTCGCAGGCCGGGAAATAATCTCTTGTGCCGCGTTGTATTTTGTACCGTTTTGCAAGGGTGCCCGCACAGCAAAGCAGCGCAGCGCCGCAGCAACGAAAGGAGCTTGTCCGTGACAGACCACAACAACACACAGCGCGCTGTGTCCCCGCAGGGCGTGTCCGGCGGGGAAAATGCGCTTGTCAGCATCATCATCCCCGTGTACAATGCAGCGCCACATCTTGCGCGCTGCATTGAAAGCGTGCGTCGGCAGACCTATCGCAACCTTGAAATACTGCTGATCAACGACGGCAGCAGCGACACCTCCGGCCCCATCTGCCGCATGTACGCCCGCGTGGACGCGCGCATTCATGTGACCGACAAGGACAACAGCGGCGTTTCCGCCACGCGCAACCTTGCGCTGCGCACAGCGCGCGGAAAGTACATCCAGTTTGTGGACAGCGATGACTATTTGCCGCGCGGCTCCACCGCGCTTTTGACCGCGCGCATGGAGAGCACACACAGCGATTTCGTCATTGCGGATTATTACCGCGTGGACGGCGAGCGCCTGACGCGCCACGGCTTTTTGCGGCGGCGCGACGTGATGGATCAGACCGAATTTGCGCGCGAATTGATGGACGAGCCTGCCAGCTTTTATTACGGTGTGCTGTGGAACAAGCTGTATCGCGCCGACATCATCCGCACGCACAGCTTAGAATGCTTAGAGTCGCTTGACTGGAGCGAGGACTTTTTGTTCAACCTTGAATACATCCGTTACGCGCAGCGCTTTTGCGCACTTGACAGCCCGGTGTATTATTATGTTAAGAACCCCGAAAGCCTGACGCACACAAAAATTGATCTGCGCAACCTGATCACAACAAAATCCACGCTGTTTACTTATTACAAGGATTTGTATACGCGGCTTGGTTTATACGAAAAGTATAAACCGCAGATCTATAAATATTTAATTGCCTCTGCGGAGCACAGCTGAGCGCTTTTTGCGTTTTGCATCGGCGCGCAGGCGCGCGGGCATACTGGCCACAGGGAGTTTCCCACACTGTGAAAGCGAGGTTTTTTTACGATGAGTCTTTGGAAAACGGTGCTTGGCATCGGCGTGCTTGCGGGCGCGGCCTATGCGGGCTTTCAGCTGCTGGCAAAGCTGGACGAGGAGCGGGACGGCACATGGACACTGATGGACAGCGATTTTGACATTGAAACAGAGTATGCCGAGCGCCCGAGCGGGTACGGCAGCGGGCCTATCGTGTACCCGCCGCAGAAAAAAAGCGCGCACGCGCCGGACGATGCCGTGCAAAGCCCTGAATTGCTTGACGTGGCAGAGCTGAAAAAGACCGACGCGTGATCGGATTTTGTTTTCCCTGCGCCGATTTATTTCGGCGCTCTTTGTTTTATTTTGAAAGAGGATAAGAGGTTATTCGCACATGACAAAAATTA
The DNA here is from genome assembly GCA_036642215.1 of Ruthenibacterium sp. Classification (GTDB taxonomy): domain Bacteria; phylum Bacillota; class Clostridia; order Oscillospirales; family Ruminococcaceae; genus Ruthenibacterium. Next base: position 14,812 of record JAVXUG010000009.1, on the reverse strand, counting down.
CAATTTTCTCCGGCTTTCTCGGTGCCGGCAAAACAACTTTGATTAAAAAGCTGATTCGCGACGGCTATTGCGGCGAAAAGCTTGTGCTGATTGAGAACGAGTTTGGCGAAATCGGCATTGACGGCGGCTTTCTGAAGGATGCCGGCATTGCGGTGACGGAAATGAATTCCGGCTGCATCTGTTGCAGCCTTGTGGGCGACTTTGGCAAGGCGCTTCACAAGGTTTTGGACGAGTATGCGCCCGACCGCATTTTGATTGAGCCGTCCGGCGTGGGCAAGCTGTCCGATGTCATCGGCGCGGTGCAAAAGCTGGGCAGTGCCGTAACGCTTGCGGGCTTTGTCACGGTTGCCGACGCGTCAAAATGCAAGGTTTACAAGAAGAATTTTGGGGAGTTTTACAACGATCAAATCAGCCACGCAAGCGCAATTTTGCTCTCGCGCACGGCGGGCATGACGGAGGAAAAGCTGGCTGCTGCCGTAGCGCTGCTGCGCGAAAGCAACGCCGACGCACCCATTGTCACAACGCCGTGGGACGAATTGACCGGCGCACAGCTGGTGGAGGCGATGGAGCGCAAAAACACGCTGGCAAATGTACTGGCGGCGCTGGAGTCAGAGCAGCTTGCCGCGCAGGCGGCTGAGGAGGCGCACGCGCACGGCGCGCATGAGCATGACCACGAGCATGGCGATGACTGCACCTGCGGCTGTCATGAGCATGAGCACGACCACGACGAGCATGAGCACGATCACGAGCACGACCATGACCACGCGCACGACGACAACTGCACCTGCGGCTGTCACGACCACGCGCATCACCACGGTCACGGCGCGGACGAGGTGTTCACAAGCATCGGCGCGGAAACCGCGCGGAAATTTACGCGCGAGGAAATTGCGGCTTGCTTAACCGCACTCGACAGCGGCATTTACGGCAGCGTACTGCGCGCAAAGGGCATTGTACCCGCAGCGGACGGCACCTGGCTGCACTTCGACTACGTGCCGGGCGAGCAGAATATCCGCACCGGCTGTGCCGATGTAACCGGCCGGCTGTGCGTCATCGGCGCAAAGCTGTCCGAAAATGCGCTTCGCGCATTGTTTCATGTGTAAGGAGGCGGTACTGTGAGGATTCCCGTTTATCTGTTCTGCGGCTTTTTGGACGCAGGCAAAACCTCCTTCCTGCAGGAGACGCTGGAGGACCCCAAATTTAGCACCGGCGAGCGCACGCTGCTTTTGCTGTGCGAGGACGGCGAAATCGAATTTGACACCGCAAAGATCCCCGGCGGCAACGTGAGCATCGTCCCCGTCGAAAGCGAGGCCGCGCTCACGGCTGATTTGTTGAAAAGCTATACAAAGCAGCATCGCGCCGAGCGTATCGTCATTGAGTATAACGGCATGTGGCCGCTGCAAACCTTATATGATGCACTGCCGAAAAACTGGGATATCTTCCAGATCATCACCGTTGCAAACGGCAGCACATTCCCCATGTACCTTGCCAACCTGCGCCAGCAGGCCGTCGATCAGCTGCGCGACCCGGAGGTGGTGCTGTTCAACCGCATCGCGCCGGAAACCGACAAGGCAACGCTGCACCGTGCCGTGCGCATGGTAAATCGGCGCGCGACCATTTTGTTTGAGAACACGCAGGGCGAGCTTGATGTGGACGAGATCGAGGACCCGCTTCCGTTTGACAAAAATGCCGATGAAATCACGCTGCGCGACGAGGATTACGGTGTATTTTATCTTGACATCATGGATCATCCCGACGATTACAAGGGGAAAACCATCCGCTTTAAGGCCTATGTCTGTCAGACGGATCGTGCCCCGAAGGGCTGCTTTGTGGCGGGGCGCTTTGCCATGACCTGCTGCGCCGAGGATATCACCTATTGCGGCATGGTGTGCGAGGCGGCAAACGCCGCAGCACTTCCCCATCGCAGCTGGGCGGATGTCGTTGCCACGGTGGATGTGCGCAAGCACGCGATTTACGAGGGGCCCGGCCCGTGGCTGACTGCCGTTTCCGCCACGCCCGGCGATATGCCGGCAGAGGAGCTTGTGTACTTTTTAAGATGACGCAAAAACAGCGCCGCACTGTCAAAACCATAAAATCCGCCGCACTGACGTTTTACAGTCAGTGCGGCGGATTTGCTTTGCGCGGTGATTACGGCGCGGTGCTTCCGCGCTGTTTTTTATGAGAATAAATACAGAAAAAGAGCAGAAACGCGAGATAAAGCAGAAAAACCGCGGCGGTAAAGCCGATGGCAACAAAGCGCAGCGCGCCCGAGGTGTCAAGCATGGCACCCCAATCTTGGATGTCTGTCAAATGCAGCTGATACAAAATTTGAAACAGCAGCGACAAAAGCGCCGAAAAAAGGCCGATGTGCGGGCAGATAAGCCCCGCAGCCCATCTGTCGTTTACAACCAGAGCAATGCTGATGACAGGCGCTGCAAATGCAAGCAGCCCCAAGACGATGCTGCCCAAATTCAGCCAGCCGTAATCCATGGTAAGCCCTCCCCTGCAAACGCTGTTTTTATTTTTCGAGCAAATAGGAATCGAACCAGGCACCGGTCATCGTGCCATTGTAATACATGATTTCCGCGCGGCGAAAATACAGCGTCAGTGTGTCACTGACGCGGTACGCTGCGTCTGCTGCGCTGATTTGTGCGTCGTGCGCGCCGTAGTCGCGCGCAAGCGTTTCAAGATACGTGCGCAGATTGCATTTGTACAGGACATCCTCGCCCGGAACCCGCACGTTCATCACAAAATTTTCGTCTGCACTCACGCGCTGTGCATTGCATTCATCGCCCGCATAAAGGCGCGTGTATTCCGCAATGTCAATGCCTTCCTGCATAGAGCTTTCGTAAGCCGCGGAGGTGTACTCGTGCGCGGCAGGTGTGCTGCCGTCAAAGCCGTACATCGCCTCAAACGATTCGCCGCCCTGCACCGCCGTGCGATAAAACGCATCGTTGCACGGCTGCGGCGCATTGTAGCGCAAATAGGTGTAGGCGCTGTAGATTGTGCTTTTGTCGTCCGCCGGGATTTCGACCTGCGCGGGCGTGAGCTGATCGGCTGCGCTGTCGTACATACCGTTTTGCAGCAGGGTGCTTTTCAGACGGGCGCTCTGCTCCCAATAGGGCACGTTGACCGCATTCAGCGGCGTGAGCGTCACGACAAGCGCCACGGCCGCCGCGGCCGCAAACAGCCATTTTGCGTGCCATTGCAGCGCCGCCAGCAAAAGCCCGAACAGCCCCACCGCAAGGCACGCAAGCGACAGATAGCGCGGCGTTGTCAGCCCATAGGCGCTGATGCGGATGACAATGCCGGTGATCTGCGCCGCCAGCACGGGCAGCAGCAGAACCCAGCCCCAGCGCACCGCGCGCCGGACAAGCTTGTTTTCGTGCGTGCGCAGACCCAGCCACAGCACAAGATACGCCAGCAGCGCAAACGACGCGTACCAGTTCATCTCGCCCGACGGCATATGCCACGTCAGCACAATTTTGATGACATAGCCGCACAGAATCACCAAAAGCAGCCCGTACAGCGGCAGCGCCACGCCGCCCATCAGCACATCATAGGCGCGCGGCAGCGTCAAAGGCTCCTGCCTGCCGCGCTGTGGCACCTGTGCCAAAAACAGCACCGGAAACACCACGGCGGCGCAAAATATGCCAATGAGCACAAAGATATCGCCCGCGTCGTTGTACGCGAGCAAAAGTGCGTCAAACGCGCCGTAGCACAGCATCATGCCCAGCATCAGCACAAGCGACAGCAGCCCGCTGAACGCGCCGCATTTCAGCAGCCAGCCAAACAGCAGCGCCTCGTTTTCGCGCGTGTATAAAAGCCAAAAAGCGGCGCAGCCAAGCGCGCATAAAACGCCGGCAAACGCCATCGGCCACACCGTTGTATCGCGCCCGAAATACAGCGCCGCCGCCGCGCCCGCCGCCAGCAGCAGCGACACCGCGGCCGGCAGAAAGCGCGGCAGCTTTTCTGCCCGCTCGCACAAAAGCTGCGCGCACACGCCCGCCGCCATGCCCATCACACAGCCGCCAAGCAGACAAGGCACAACAACCGACCGCGTCACGGACGACGCGAACAGCTGGAAGCCGAACGGCGTGCACAAAGACACAAAATAAATCAGCCACAGCACAATGCTCCACGCGAACGTGGGCGCAAAGCGCTGCACGCCGCCGCGCAGCTGACGCGTCAGGCTCAAAACAAACTCCTTCGCTTTTCCCATTTTAAAAGCACTCCCCTTTGATCCGTTTTAAAAGCGTCCCACAGGCGCGCCGCGCACCCTGTGTTCCGCGCTTGTTTCCGTCAGTATAGCATAGATGTTATCGAAATGCAAGTAATATTTATTGATTTTCGATATATCCAACACATTCGCACTGCGCGCGCCCGTTTCCCCCTGTTTTCTGTTTTGACAGAAAGCTTTGCCTGTATTCAGCACTATGACGGGAATTTTTTCTCTGCCTTTCATAAATTGTACTTATCTGCGCGCTATACTGGAAGGGTGTACAAATGTGCCTGTTTGCGGTATGATAGAAATAAGATCAAAGGCAGGAAAGTTGAGGGCAACCACATGGCCATTTTACGTACTATCGTATGGTTTTTTTACTTTTTTGGAAAGCTGCTGGTGCTGACCCCCACGATGTATCGTGTCAAGCGGCTGCGCGCGGCGGGTGAGGACGAAAAGGCTGCGGAAATCATCAACAAGCAGGTGCAAATTTGGATCGGGACGCTGCTGCGTCTTGCGGGTGTGAGCGTGACGGTAAACGGGCGCGAAAATATTCCCGCAGACCGCGCTGTCGTGTTCACCCCGAACCATCAAAGCGATTATGACATTCCGCTGATGCTTACGCAGCTTGGGCGCGTGTATCCGCTTGTTGCAAAAGTTGAAACGCTGAAAATTCCGCTGGTGCGCACCTGGATGCGCCTGTTTGACTGCGTATTCATAGACCGCGACAATCCGCGTCAGGCCGTGAGTGCCATCAAAGAGGCCGGCGCGCTGCTGACGGGCGGGACAAGCATTGTTGTGTTTCCCGAGGGCACCCGCAGCAAATGCGACACCATGGGCGAATTTAAGGGTGGCGCGTTCAAAATGGCCTTTGCCGCAAAAGCGCCCATCGTGCCCATTGTCATTGACGGCAGCTACCGCGCAATGGAGGCCAACCACAATCTGATGTGCCCCGCGCATATCACAATGACCATTCTGCCGGCTGTCGAGACGGCACAGCTTGACCGCGCCGCGCAAAAAGCACTGCCCGCGCAGGTTGCGGCCTCCATCGCCGCCCATTTGCCCGCGCAGGGCGGCGCGAACTGAAACACAGAAAAGAGGAAATGCCCCTATGGCAAGTGCTCGCTACACGCGGAATATCACACAGGATGCCCCCGAAGCACCGCATGTGATGACCCGCAGGGAAAAGTTGGATAATTTTTGGTATTATCACAAATGGCACATTTTATTTGGCGCGCTGGCGCTGTTTTTGGTGTGTATGTTTCTTCACGATATCCTCTCGCAGGTTGATCCCGACTACCAGCTTGCCGTGCTGAACACAGCGGCGCTGACGGAGGACACGATTACCTCGCTGCAGGAAAATCTGACGCCGTTTGCGGATGACCGCAACGGCGACGGCAAAATTGTGGTGGAGGTGCAGCAATATACGCTTGCCCCCACCGGCGGTGTGCCGGCGGACAGCGCGGTGTCCGGCGACGCAAGCGGCACCGCAACCGTGGATGCCTATATGCAGATGACCGGCGCAACGCGTCTGATGGCCGATGCGCAGGTCGGCATGAGCATGTTGTTTTTGACGGATCGCGTTGAGGCATTTCAGCAAAGTGACGAGCTGTTTGCCTACAATGACGGCACCGCGCCCGCACAGGGTGCCGCCGTCGATTACACGCGCATGGGCGTGCCGTGGACAAGCTGCCCCAAGCTGCTCAGCCTGCCGCTGGGCGAAGTAAAGGGCTTTGACGGCATCCCCCTGTGCACCGTACAGGAAACGTTGTCGGACTATGTGCTTGTAAAGCGCATCTTTGACGGCTCCTCGCTGGAAAAGAAAGAAAAGCTGCGCAGCTATTACGAAAGCTCGTCCGCACTCTTTGACACCTTGACGGCGGCCGCGTAACCCTTACGCTTCGATCCGGCACGAAGGCGGGCGGTAAAAAAACCGCAAAGCGCTTGACCGTTTGATGGGGCATCGGGACAACGGAAAGCCCGCGCAAAAACGAAAGGAAGGCTCCGCATGAGCATTCTATTATGGATTATTCTGGGCATCCTTGCTGCGGCTTTGCTGGTTCTGGGGATTCTGGTGCTGGCTGCGGCGCTGGCAAGCCGCTCAAAGCAAAAGCCGCCCGCACAAACGCCCACACAGCAGGCGGAAAACCCCTACCGTAAAATTTACAAGGATTGATTTTTTTGCCGGATTTCGCCGCGCTTCCCGTCGGGGGGCGCGGCGCTTTTTTATGCGCACAGCACGGTGAGACCGCTTTGCCCTCCGGCGTTTTTCGCGCACATATTTTGCATGGCGCAGGGGAAGAATGGTACTGCAAAAGACATGTGCCACCGTGCACATCCGCAAAGGAGAAAGCGCATATGAAAACTGACCCGAAACGCTATGCCGCGCTGAACAAAGCCGCGTCACCGGCATCGCCTGCCGCAAAGGACTGCCTGTGGGCGTTTTTTGTCGGCGGCTCCATCTGCTGCCTTGGCGAGGGACTGCACACCTTGTACGTCTATCTCGGCTTTACCGGCGACAACGCCTCCGTGCTGACAAGCTCCACGCTTGTGGTGCTGTCCGCCATTTTGACGGCGCTGGGCTGGTACCAAAAAATTGCCGCAAAGGCCGGCGCAGGCACACTGGTACCGATCACGGGGTTTGCCAACGCCGTTGTCTCGCCCGCCATCGAGTTCCGCTGCGAGGGGCTTATCATGGGCGTTGGCGCAAAAATGTTTCTCATCGCGGGGCCGGTGCTGGTGTACGGCGTGCTGTCAAGCGTTGCGTGGGGCGTTTTGTACCATCTGCTCGCGCCGCTGTTTGGAGGTGCCGCATGAAGCGCATCGGGGATACCATCGTTTTGTCCGCGCCGCCAAGCGCTGTCTCCTATGCGGCGGCGGGCGGCAAAAAAGAGCGCGAGGGCCCGCTGGCAAAGCAGTTTGACGTGCTGACGGGTGACGCGCACTGCGGCGAAAAGACATGGGAAAAGGCAGAGAGCAGCCTTGCGCGCCAATGCCTTGACGCGGCGCTGCACAAAGGCGGACTGGCGGCAAAGCAGCTCAATGCTGTTTTGGCGGGCGATTTGCAGTGTCAGTGCACGGCATCCAGTTACGCAATGCGCGGCATAGATGCGCCGTATCTGGGGCTGTACGGCGCTTGCAGCACCATGACGGAGGCGTTCGGGCTTGCCGCGTGCATGGTCAGCGCGGGCGCGTGGCGCTATGCCGCCGCCATGAGCAGCAGCCACTTCTGCGCCGCAGAGCGTCAATTTCGCACGCCGCTGGAATACGGCGGCAAGCGCACGCCCACCTCGCAATGGACGGTGACGGGTGCGGGCGCGGCTATTTTAGCGGCGCAGGGCGGCCCGCCCTATGTAAAATGTGTCACCTTCGGGCGCGTGCGCGATTTTGCCATCACCGATATCAACAACATGGGCGCTGCAATGGCACCCGCCGCCGCACAGACCCTTGTGAATTATCTGATGGATCTGCACGAAACGCCCGACCATTTTGATGCCATCTATACGGGCGACCTTGGCTTTGTGGGGCGCACGTTGTTTTTGGAGCTTTTGCGGCGCGAGGGCGTGGAGGTGAAAAATCACCGCGACTGCGGGCTGCTGGTGTACGACCGCGACACGCAGGACGTGCAGGCGGGCGGCAGCGGCGCGGGGTGCAGCGCCAGCGTGCTGTGCTGTGAGGTGCTACCAAAACTGGCGCGCGGCGAATTGTCCCGCGTGCTGTTTCTCTCCACCGGCGCGCTGATGAGCCAGACAACATTTTTGCAGGGCGAGAGCATTCCCGGCGTAGCGCATTTAGTAGAGCTATCCTCGACAAAGGAGGCAAACGCATGAATTATGTTTGGGCTTTTGTGGTGGGCGGGCTGCTTTGCGTGGCGGGGCAGCTTTTGCTCGACTTCACCAAAATGACACCCGCGCGCATTCTTGTCAGCTTTGTGGTGGCGGGTGTGGCGCTCAGCGCGCTGGGCTGGTACGGTCCGCTGGCCGATTTCGCGGGCGCGGGTGCCACGGTTCCGCTGATGGGCTTTGGTCATCTGCTGGCGGAGGGCGTGCGTGAGGCCATTGAGGCAGAGGGTCTTGTGGGCGCGCTGACGGGCGGTTTTACGGCGTGCAGCGGCGGCGTGACCGCATCGCTTGTGTGCGGGTTTATCGCCGCCTTGGTCGCAAAAAGCCGCGACCAGAACTAGCCCTGCTGCAAGGAAGCTCCTATCGCAATGTGCTTTCATATTGCACCCATGCATCGGCTATGACCGGCACCTGAAATCGCCCCGCGAGGAGAGCGATCGCAGCTTCGCAAGCGGTAAAAAGGATCTATGTCTCGGAAAACTGCTATAGCCCGCCAAGGTCAAAAAATCGGCGGCGGCTTTTTCGCGCAGCCGCTCCGGCACAGCAAAAAGCACCGCTCCCAAAAGGAACGGTGCTTTTTAGAAAAGCTTTTGCTTACTTTGCAGCTTTGTCAGCAGCCTTCGACAGGCGCGCGACCTTGCGGGACGCAGTGTTCTTATGCAGAACGCCCTTGGACGCAGCTTTATCAATGGCCACAACAGCAGCTCTAACAGTGACGTCTTTATCAGCGGCGCCGCTCGAAATGGCGGCGTCTGCCTTTTTGACGACTGTTTTCAGGTTGGACTTGATCGCTTTATTGTGAGCGGCTTCCTTCTTTGCCTGGAGAACGCGGTCCTTTTGCGATTTAATATTAGGCATCATACCACCTCCTTAATACCCATAACAGTGCAATTTATATTACCACTTTTTCGCCCTTAGAGCAAGCCTTTTTTGAAAAAAGCCATATTTTTTCGTGTTTTTGCAAGGAAAGAGGGTTTCTGCCATGAAAAAACCGTACACAGACATTGCAGCGGAGCTGTACGCTGAGCGGCGCGGCACCGTGCCGCAGGGGGTCAGAACGCACACGGCACAGGCGGCGGAGATTCATCTGACGCGCGTGGACATTCTGCGCCACGGTCTGCGCCGCGCCAAGGGCTGCTACATCACGCTGGACATGCCCCCCTTTGCGCACATCGACGCGCAGGATGAAACCTTTGTGCACGCCATTGCAAGCCAGCTGCGCGCACTGCTGCCGCCGCAGGGCACAATTTTGGTTGCGGGCATCGGCAACCGCGCCGTCACGCCGGATGCGCTCGGCCCCGCGACAGCCGACAAAATTTTTGTGACGCAGCAAAACAACGCGCAGGGGCTGCCGCTGCGCAGGGTTGCCGCCGTCAGCCCCGGTGTGACGGGCGCAACGGGGCTTGACACGGCAGACGTGCTGCGCGCCATTGCGGCAAAGCTGCACCCCGTTGCCGTCCTTGTCGTGGACAGCCTGTGCACGGCGACCCCCGCACGGCTTGGCTGCAGCGTACAGCTTTCAAACGCGGGGCTTTGCCCGCAGAGCGCACAGGAATTAACGCAGCGCACACTGGGCTTGCCCGTCATTGCCATCGGCGTTCCCACGGTGACACAGCTTGCCGCGCACGGCACAGCGCAAGCGCTGCTTGTCACGCCAAAGGACATTGATGCCATGATAGCACACGCGTCCTCTCTGCTGGCGCTGGCGGTCAACAAGGCTTTGCAGCCCGCGCTGAGCGTGGGCGAGCTTACCTTTCTCACGTCCTGACACAAAGAGGAGCCCGCATCGCCCCCCGCCGGTTTTGCGGCGCGGCACCGCCAACGCCCCTGTATGTTCTTTCCGCCGCCGCGCGCGCATATACTGGCGCGAGGTGATAACGCATGCACAGACGCAGACGGCCGGTGCTGCTGCCGGTACTGGCAGGCATTCTGTGCTTGGCTACGCTGGGCAGTGCCGTTTTCGCCGCACCGGTCACAAGCTTTGGTGCGGGCTTTGCTTTTTTAAGCACCGCGCTGTGCGCGCCGGGCGCGGCCTTTGCCGCCACAAAGGAATACATTGATGCCTCTGCCGACGTTGCCGCAGCGCAGGGCAGCGGCGCAGAGGACTGCGACAGCGGCTTTTGGACGCAGCTTCCCACGCAGGCAGAGCTTGCTGTCACAGCAAAGACGGACGATGTGCCCGTGGACGGTCTAGACACCTCCGACGGCGCAAACAGCGCAGACGCACCGCCCGACGAGCCGATGCCGGAGGGCATGGTGCCGCTGCTCAGCGCGCACTACGATCAGGGCAGCGGCCCGTCCTATCTCCCGTGCGGCGCAGCGACCCTCCGCAACTGCACCGCGCTTTCCGCAGACGAGCTTGCGGCGGAAATCGGCGCGGCGCTTCCGTTTTCCATTGAAAAAAACAGTGCGGAGCCGCAGGTGCTCCTCATGCACACGCACGCCACCGAATGCTATGAAATGCAGCCGCACAGCTGGTGCGACCCCGCCTTCAGCGCGCGCTCCACAGACAACGCCCTTAATATGGTTGCCGTCGGCGCACAGATTGCCGCGCAGCTCAACGCAGCGGGCATTTCTACCGTTCAGGACACGACGCTGCACGACTACCCCAGCTACAACGGAAGCTACGCCAAAAGCAACGCCACCGTGCGCCGCTATCTTGCGCAGCATCCCAGCATCAAGGTCGTGCTTGATGTGCACCGCGATGCCATCCAAAAACAGGACGGCACGCGCATCAAGCCCGTCGCTGAAATCGACGGCAAAACCGCTGCACAGGTCATGATCATCTGCGGCGCGGACAAGGACGGAAATCTGCCGAATTTCAAGCAAAATCTGCGCTTTGCCTCGCGCTGGCAGGCGCAGATGGAGGCCATGTACCCCGGCCTTACGCGGCCTGTGCTGTTCGACTACCGCTACTACAATCAAGACCTCACAACGGGCAGTCTGCTGATTGAAGTAGGCGGTCACGCCAACACGCTGGACGAGGCAAAGTACGCGGGGCAGCTTGTGGGCAAGGCGCTGGCGGCGCTGCTGTCAGCGGGATGAAGCGGCCTTTTGGGCAGAGCGTTACAAAACGGTGCAGTGCGGCGCGCCCCGGAGAATTTACGCGTCGGGCAGATTGACACACAGCGGATTGCCGGGTGCCTCAAACAGCGCCATCAGCTTTTCTCTGTCGAAATATTGCCCCATTTGTGCGGAATCGTCCGCAAGGCGCGCGCAAATATATGCATAAACGCGGTCGGAGCCGTGAAATCCGTCGATGTACATTGCGTCCGTTGTCGCGGCGGATAAATCCGTGTAATCGAACACCTCATAGCCGTATTTTGCAAACATCGGCTGTAGGGTGGGCAGCAGCTTTTCAATATAGGTATAATTGCCGCTGCTCTGCATCGTGTGCCAGACTGTGGGCGCATACGGCGGGATGACAGCCGTAACGGCGATGCCGTGCGCCGCACAAAACTGCAAAAGCTGCTCCGTCACGGCAAGATTGTAGGCGCTGACGGTGTCGCCGTACTCGAAGCGATTTGTATTTTGCGCAATGCGCGAAAGCGTGTCCCGAAAGCCCGCGTCCGCGCTTTTTTCGGGGTGCAGTACCGCCGTGCCGTAGCTGTAGGAGCCGTCGGCGTAAAAGCCCGCGCCGCGCGCCGATGCCGCAACGCCCACAACGTCAGGCGGTGTTTGCAGCATTTGAAACACATTGCATTTGCCGTCCGCCGTCGCCGCCATCACGCGGCGCAGCGCGGTAAAGGGCCGCAGCTTTGTCTCAAACAGGTATGCGCCGGTGTCGCGCGCATCATCCCTTGTGGCCCATGTCTCGTTGTAAAAATATTGGTCAAGCACCAGCAGCAGATGCTCCGGCAGGCTCTTTTCCGGCAGACTGCCCAGAAAGTTCAGCGCCTGCGGCAAAAACGGCAGCGCGCCGCCCGCGTTGTAAAAGCTGTCCGTCTCGAAAAAAGCGCCGCGGAACTGCATGCTGCGCGAGGTGCCCAGCACAAGCACGTCCGCCGCTGTTTCTGCCGTCATTTTTTGTTTATACGGGCGGCTTTCCTCGCGGTAGGCAAGGCCGAACAGCCGCACCTGCCCTGCGCCGGTGTCGTCCTTGTTTAATGTTCGCTGCACCACGGTTTGCGTCAAAATTAACTCGCCGCTGCGCCACAGCGCGCACGCAAACAGCCCGTACAAAAGCAGCACAGGCAGCAGAAACAGCGCGATGATGCGAAGAAAACGCTTCAGCTTAGATCACCTCCGGGGCACGGATTTTGCAGGAGCCTTACACGAAACGCAGCAAGGACGGCTTTTTGTGCGCCCCCGCGCGCATTCCCGCTGCGGCAGCCGCACGCCGCCCTAAAACTTAAAATAAATAAACGACCCGCCGCCGACGGGCGCAAAAAACGCAATAAAAAGCAGCATGGCGTAGCACAGCGCAGTCTGTACCCATTTTTTGCGCGCGGACAGCCACGCGGTAAAGCCGATTTCGCGCGCTTTAAAATCCGCCACAAACGCAAGCAGCCCCGCCGCGCCAAGCCGCAGCAGCATGGTGCCGTTAAGCTCCAGCATCACAAGCGCGTTTTTCCACGTCTGCGGCGACAGGCTGAAGCTGTCGGTCATGCGGCGGAACAAAATAAGCGCGTGGGACAGACTGTCCGCCCCAAAAAACACCCATGCCACCGTGACCAGTGAAAACGTACACAGCATTTTGACCGCACAGGCAAAGCGCCCGTCCTCGCAAAGATGCGAAAGCGTCCATGCCCGATGGCGCAGACCTTGTGTCAGCCGCCCCGCAACCTGATACGCGCCGTGCAGCAGCCCCCACGCGACAAATTGCAGCCCGGTGCCGTGCCACAGCCCGCTGATGAGAAAGGTCAGCAGCAGGTTAACGCAGGTGCGCACGGTGCCGCGCCGGCTGCCGCCAAGCGGAAAATAGACGTAATCACGCAAAAAAGAGGACAGGCTGATATGCCAGCGCGCCCAGAACTCGCGGATGGATTTGGAAAAATAGGGGCTTTTAAAGTTGTCCGGCACCGTAAACCCAAGCAGCTTCATGCAGCCGATGGCGATATCGGAATAGCCCGAAAAGTCGAAATAGAGCTGGAGCGAATACAGCACTGCCGCCAGGATAATGGACGGGCCGATAATCTGCATATGACTCGTAAAGCCCGTATGCACATAGTAGGCCAGATTATCCGCAAGCATCAGCTTTTTGAAAAAGCCCCACAGCGCAAGCTGCGCGCCCTGTATGGCCTGCGTTTTGTCAAAGGCGCGCGGCACCTCAAGCTGCAAAAGCAAATCGTCCGGGCGCTGAATCGGGCCGGAGGACACCTCCGGAAAAAACGAAACATACAGCGCATATTTGCCAAAATGCTGCTGCGCGGGCAGTGTGCCGCGCCACACCTCGACAAGATACGCGATGATTTTAAACGTGAAAAAGCTGATGCCCACGGGCATGAGCAGCGACACGCTTGTCCTGCCGCCCACCAGCGCGGCAAGGCTGTCGAAATATTTAAACAGCAGCAAGGGGAAAAGCGCAGCGGCAACGCATACGGCGAGCCACGCGCGCCCCTTTTTTTGTGCCAGCAGCAGTCCCATGCCGTAGGAGATGCCGATGCAGCACAGCAGCACGCACAGCGCGGGCAGTCCGAGCAGCGCGTAAAACAAAAGGGATGCGGCAAGACACAGCGCCCAGCGAAACCGGTGCGGCAGCGCCCAGTAGACAAAAAACACTGCGGCAAAAAAGCCGAGATACACCATCGAGGTAAACTGCATCCCGCACGGCTCCTTTCCGCAATAAAGTTCTGACATACGATGTGCATTATTATACCACAGGTGAGGGGGGAGATGCAAAAGAGAAAACACGGTTTTTAAATTTTAAAATTTCAACATCGCGCCGGCGCAAAAGCTTTGAAAAGTTTTTGCAAGGCTTTTTTCAAAAAGCCGAGAGAGAGGCGATGCGCGAAGCGCGAGCAACGGCCGACAAGCGAAGCGATGTTGGCCGACCCCGCTTTGCTTGTCGGCTTGCTTGCCTGCGGCTCGCACCAATCGGCTTTTTGAAAAAAGCCTTGCAAAAACTTTACCCCTCTTTTTTTTCGCTGCGGCTGTCCGCGATCGGCTGCACACGCGTTTTTTTCCAATAGGCACTCATGCTGAACGCAGGATTCTCCGTCTGCTCCTCGCCCAAAAAGGGCGCAAGACACGCGGGCGGCACAAAGGCGTGCGCTGCCTCCACGGTCGGGAACTCCACCTCCGCATAATAAAACGCCGTGGGGCGACCCTCATCCACAAGGCTCACCTCGAATGCTTCGCCGCCCGGCAGCCGGTAGACGCGGTAGCGCTTTGTCACAAGATCCTGCCCCGTAAAAACGCACAGCCGCGTGAACAGCTCTTTGTCAAGCGGAAGCTCAATCTCCTCGCGCGCAAGCGTCCCCTTTCCTTTAAAGCACAGCATATAGCTTGCCGCGCCGCCCTGCGGAACGCTTTCGCGGATGCGCACCGCGGGCGCTGTGGCAATGTAGCCTTGCCGCACGTCGGCACACCTTTCGCACGGCAGACCCGCCGTGTGCGGAAATCCCTCCATCCGCCATTTTCGTTCTATTTCCATTTTATTTCCCCCTATCTTTTCTGCTTTCTTTCTATTATAATCATAGAATAGCAGTTTTTCTAGATATTGATGCTTTTTACAGCTTGCGAAACTGCTGTAAGTCCCCTCGCGGGGCGATTCTATGTGCCGGCCATAGCCGATGCACAAGAGCAATAG
>JAVXUG010000008.1:53450-58772 GCA_036642215.1 Ruthenibacterium sp. | reverse complement strand
ATTGCGGGACATTTGGCGCGCCGAACTACTCGCAATCTGAACCGGAATTGCTGTAAGATAAGCTGTCATCCGTTAAGCTTGCGCTCAAACAAAAGAACGCTTGCGCGCAAGACTTAATCTACCCTGACCGTCCAGCGCTTTTCATCGGGCAGCCTGCCGCACTGAATGCCGGTCAGCGTGTCGTAAAGCTTCTGCGTCAGCGGGCCTATTTTTCCGCCGCCGATCTCCGCCCTTTCGTCCTTCCAGACAAGCTCCTTGACCGGGCTGACAACGGCGGCTGTTCCGGTGCCGAACACCTCTTGCAGCTTGCCCGCGCGCGCGGCCTGCATCACGTCCGCGATGGCAAGCCTGCCCTCGATGACCTCGTACCCCCAGTCGCGGCACAGCTCGATGCAGCTGCGGCGCGTGACACCCGGAAGCACGGTGCCCGTGCAGGCGGCAGTGTAGATTTTACCGTCGATTTTAAACATGATATTCATGCTGCCGACTTCCTCGACATATTTTTTCTCAACGCCGTCAAGCCAAAGCACCTGCGCAAAGCCTTTTTCCTCGGCCAATTCGCCCGCCTTGATGGAGGCGGCATAGTTGCCGCCGCACTTGCAAAAGCCCGTCAAGCCGGGTGCCGCGCGGATATAGTCGTCCTCCACATAGATGCGCACGGGGTCAAGCCCCTCGGCATAGTACGCGCCGGAGGGCGCGCAGATGATGATGAAATAATATTTCTTTGACGCGTGCACCCCAAGCCCCACGTCGGTTGCGATGATGAACGGGCGGATGTACAGGCTGGTGCCGTCGGCGCGGGGCACCCAGTCCCTGTCCATCGCGACAATGGCCTCCACAGCCTGTACATAATCGTCTGCGGGAATGGGGGGGATGCACATGCGCTCGCAGGTGTCTATCATGCGCTGACCGTTGCAGTCGGGGCGAAACAACAAAATGCGGTCGTCGGCGGTGCGGTAGGCCTTCATTCCCTCAAAGACCTCCTGCGCGTAATGAAAAATTACGCACGCGGGGTCAAGCGATAAATTCTGATAGGGCACAATGCGCGCGTCGTGCCAGCCCTTGCCGGC
The DNA here is from genome assembly GCA_036642215.1 of Ruthenibacterium sp. Classification (GTDB taxonomy): domain Bacteria; phylum Bacillota; class Clostridia; order Oscillospirales; family Ruminococcaceae; genus Ruthenibacterium. The sequence continues at coordinate 57,702 of JAVXUG010000008.1, read as the reverse complement.
CTCGTAGTCCATCATAAACATATGGTCGGTAAAGTGCTGGGCAAAGCCAAGGCTGCTCTCGTCCGGCTTTTGCTTGGGCGCTGCGGTTCTGGTTGCTTTGATGTTCAGCATAGCGTTCTCCTCTTTCCCACGAAAAGTATACGTATTATTGTAAGCTTACGCACGATCTTTTACAAGAGTAAAGTGCCATTTTTTTGCAATTTATGCTATAATGGGGGTATCTTTTAAATGACAAAGAGGAGCACTATGAAAACAAAAGCGGTTTTATTCGATATGGACGGTCTGATGTTTGACACCGAGCGCCTGTCCGATGAAGTGTGGACGGCGCTTGCAAAGCGCGAAAAGCTTGCCATGCAAAGCACGGATTTGCAGCTGCTGCGCGGGAAAACCCGTGAGGCGGGCAAGGCGGCGCTGCTAGAGAAATTTGGCGCGGATTTTCCGTTTGACCGCATCTGCAATGCGGCAATGACAGAGATAACGGCGCGCTTATCGGAAACGGTGCCGCTGCGCCCGGGTCTGCTGGAGCTGCTGGACACGCTGAAAATAAACAAGATTCCCGCGGCGGTCGCGTCCAGCACACACCGCGCGCTGGTGGAGAGCAATCTGCGCGTGGCGGGCGTGCTCGATTTCATCGCGGCCATCGCCACGGGCGACGAGGTGATGCATTCAAAGCCTGCGCCGGATATTTTTCTGCTTGCGGCAAAGCGGCTGGGTGTGGCACCGGAGGACTGCATGGTGCTGGAGGACAGCTATTACGGCGTGCGTGCCGGCGTGGCATCCGGTGCGCGCACCATTATGGTGCCGGATCTGGATCTGCCCACGCCGGAGATCGAGCAGCTGGCCGATGCCATTGTACCCAGCCTTGCCGATGTGATTCCGCTGCTGTAGCGCTCAAGCGGAGCAGCCCGATCAAAGCGACGGTCTGTTTTATAGCAGTTTTCCTAGGGCGTGTTTGAAAACTCGCTGTGTTTGGATTTTTTCACAAAATTTGTTCTGCGCAAGGCAGAAAAGTGTAGGCACACTTTGTGTTTGTCAAGCTTTTCTAACGCAGTGCAGGACGAATTTTGGGTGAAAAGACGAATGCATGGAGTTTTCAAACATGCCCTAGACATTGATGCTTTCTACAGCTTGTGAAACTGCTATAAATCCCCTCGCAGGGCGATTCTATGTGCCGGCCATAGCCGATGCATGGGTGCAATGTGAAATCACATTGCTATAGGGCTGCTTGCAAGCGCCCCGGCACGAACAAAAAACGGCTCCCGCCGAATGGCGGGAGCCGTTTTGAACACAAAGCGGTTTGCTTAGCGCTTGCTGAACTGCGGTGCGCGACGTGCAGCTTTGAGGCCGTACTTCTTGCGCTCTTTCATACGCGGATCGCGTGTGAGGAAGCCCGCTTTTTTCAGCTCCGGGCGCAAATTCTCGTCGTAGAGAAGCAGCGCACGGGCAAGACCGTGACGGATTGCGCCGGCCTGACCGGAAACACCGCCGCCGTTCACGCGAACGACAAGGTCAAATTTTCCATCCAGGCTGGCGGTAACCAGCGGCTGACGGACAATGAGCTTTAAGGTTTCAAGACCGAAGAAATCGTCGATATCGCGGTCGTTGATGGTGATTTTGCCGGTGCCGTTGAACACACGAACACGGGCAACAGAGCTTTTACGACGGCCGGTGCCGTAGAAATATGGTTTCGTCTCGTACATGTCTTATTGCCTCCTATTACAGTGTGTATGCTTCGGGCTGCTGGGCTGCGTTGTCGTGCTCGGCACCTTTGTAAACGCGCAGACGCTTCAGCGCGGAGGCACCCAGAACATTGCCGGGCAGCATTCCTTTAACGGCCATCATCATGACCTTGTCGGATTTCTCTGCCATCATGGTGCTGCACTGCACGGCCTTCATGCCGCCAATCCAGCCGCTGTGATGATAGTAGAATTTCTTTTCCAGCTTGTTGCCAGTCAGCACTGCCTTGTCGCAGTTGATGACGATGACATGGTCGCCGCAGTCCACGTTGGGCGTAAAGGTGACCTTATTTTTACCGCGCAGCAGAACGGCAACGGTAGCGGCAGTGCGGCCAAGCGGCTTGCCGGCAGCATCAATGATATGCCACTTGCGTTCCACATTACCCGGTTTTGCAAGAGTTGTGCTCATGGGTGTATCCTCCTAATAGTCTATGGGTGAAAAAGATAGGCTGCACAGGCGTGTCCCTGTACAGGCGCAAGATTGATTATAAACGATAGACACAGCGGATGTCAATAGCTTTTTTGCAATATTTTAATTGGCGTGGCGCAATCTCTCTCATGCTCACGATTTCTCTTGTATGCTCTCTCGTGCTCCCGACTCAATTTTATAAAATGACTGGCACATTTTTGTATAGTTGTGCTATACTGTTTCTAAAATCAGCAAAAGGAACAGGGGACTTAGGGATGGAGTTTGAACGACGCTGTTGGGCCGAAATAGACCTTGATGCGCTGCGGCATAATTTTGCACGGGTGCGCGCTGCGGCGGAGGAAACGCCGGTGATGGCGGTGGTAAAGGCCGATGCATACGGTCACGGTGCGGTGCGCGTGGCAAAGCTGTTTGCAAGCGAGGGCGCGGCAAGCTTTGCTGTCAGCGGTCTTGAGGAGGCGCTTGAACTGCGGCGCGCGGGGGTGTCGCTGCCCATTTTGATTCTGGGCTATACCATGCCGGACGCGGCGCAGACGCTGGCGGAAAACGCCATTACGCAGACGGTATATTCCGCGCAGTATGCGCAGGCGCTGTCGGACGCGGCGCAGAGCGCGGGCGTTACCGTGACGGTGCACATCAAGCTGGACACGGGCATGGGGCGCATTGGCTTTGCGGTGCGCGACGATTTTGACACCGCAGCGGCAGAGATTGCCGTGTCGTGCGCCTTGCCCGGCCTTTCGGCAGAGGGGATTTTTACGCACTTTGCCGTGGCTGACAGTGTGGAGGGCGACGATAAAAAGTACACGGAATATCAGCACGGGCTTGTGCTGCAAACAGTGGAGGCGCTTGTCGCAAAGGGCGTTGCGTTTTCCGTGGTGCATTGCTGCAACTCGGCGGGCACGTTTGCATGGCCGGACTATCACCATGGCCTTGTGCGGGCGGGGATCATTCTATACGGCGAAAATCCTTCGCATGATGTCACGTTGGAGGGGCTGCGCCCCGCGCTGCGGCTGAAGGCCGCCGTTTCGCACGTAAAGAATGTGGCGGAGGGTGACTACGAGAGCTATGGGCGGACGTTTTGCGCACAGAAGCCCATGCGGGTTGCGACAGTTGCCGTGGGCTATGCCGACGGCTATCCGCGCCTTTTATCAAACCGCGGCACGCTGTCGCTGCACGGAAAGCCCGCGCGCGTATTGGGGCGTGTGTGCATGGATCAGCTGATGGTGGATGTGACGAACATTCCGGAGACGCAGCCCGGTGACACAGCCATTGTGTACGGCGGGGGCGCGTCCGACAGTGTGACGCATCTTGCCGACATGACAGGCACCATCAACTATGAAATACTGTGCGCCATCAGCCGCCGCGTGCCGCGTGTCTACGTGGAAAACGGTGCCGAGACAAGCATGGTGGATTATTTGCGGGAGGGTAAAAATGAGTAAAAAGCTGCTAGTGGTCATTGATTATCAAAACGATTTTGTCACGGGAAGCTTGGGCAATCCGGCGGCGGCTGCGCTTGCGGACGGAATTGCCGCGCGGGTGGAGGGCACACTGGCGGCTGGCGGCTGTGTGTTGTTTACGCGCGACACGCACCACACGGATTATCTTGACACGCGCGAGGGCAAATTTTTGCCCGTGCCGCACTGCATCGAGGGCACCGACGGCTGGCACCTCTACGGGCCGCTTGCACGGTATGAGCACGACGCAAAGGCACAGACAGAGGGACGCATTGCCTTTGTCAATAAGCCGACCTTCGGCAGCGCAGCGCTGCCCGCAGCAGTGGAAGCGCTGTGCGGCGGCGCGCCGGACAGCATCGAAATTTGCGGCGTGGTCACGGATATCTGCGTCATCAGCAACGCAATTGTGCTGCACACGAATTTTTTGGACGCGGAGCTTGCCGTGCTGGGCACTCTGTGCGCCGCCGCGACACCGGAGGGACACACGCGCGCGCTGGCTGTCCTTGCGGGCATGGGCTACCGCATCGTCTGATAAGCAGAAAAAACAAAAAACAAAAACGGACGCTCTGCGTCCGTTTTTTTGTTGCTGTGCGCAAGGGGTTTGCTGCTGTGCGTAAGGGCTTTGCTGCTGTGCG
>JAVXUG010000008.1:47942-53350 GCA_036642215.1 Ruthenibacterium sp. | reverse complement strand
CGCAAGGGCTTCAGGCCTCAATCTGCGCGATGGCAGCGCGGCACTCCGCACAGATATTGCGGCCTTGGTGCTGCTTTACGCCCTCGGCGCTGCCGCAGAAAATGCAGGCAGGCTGATATTTTTTGAGAATAATCGACCCCTCATCCACGTAAATCTCCAGGGATGCGTCCTTGTCTAAATCCAGCACACGGCGCAGCTCAATGGGCAGCACCACACGGCCTAAATCATCAATTTTCCTCACAATACCGGTTGATTTCATAGTTTCTCTCCTTAACTGACAAAACTTGTAAATTTCTACTCCCAGTATACAAAATTTACCATGAAATGTCAATGCTTGGCAATAAAAGAAATAATTTCCGTATTTTATTCCATATTCACAGGGTCATAAAACCAACTTTTTTGTATACTTTGGCAATGGTGCGGTTTGCGATGCCCGCCGCCGCCTCTGCGCCGCTGCGCAGGACGGTATCAAGATAGTCCTTGTCCGCTAAAATGCGCTTGTATTCCGCCTGAATGGGTCGGAACGTGTCAATGATGCTCTCGGCAACGGCAAGCTTGAAGTCACCGTAGCCCTTGCCCGAAAAATCCGCCTCAATGGAGGCAAAATCGCGGCCGGTCATCACGCTGTAAATGCTCATCAGATTCGTCACGCCGGGCTTATCTGCACCCGCGCACACGCAGCTTCCGGTATCGGTCACGGCGCGCTTGCATTTGCGCAGAATGGTGTCCGCGTCGTCCAGCATCAGAATAAAAGAGTTTACGTTTGTGTCGCTTTTGCTCATTTTTTTCTCCGGCTCCTGCAAGCTCATAATCTTTGCGCCGGTTTTTGAGAGATAGCCCTCCGGCACGACAAACGTGTCGCCGTAAACACCGTTAAAGCGCTGCGCAATATTGCGCGCCATCTCCAGATGCTGCTTTTGGTCGATGCCCACGGGCACCAGCTCGGCATGATAGAGCAGAATGTCAGCTGCCATCAGCACGGGATAGGTGAACAGCCCCGCGTTGATATCCTCTGGGTGCGAGGCGCTTTTTTCTTTAAATTGATGCATGCGCGTCAATTCGCCGAACGGCGTGCTGCAGCTCAGCACCCAGCTCAGCTCCGCGTGCGCGGGCACATGGCTCTGTACAAAAAGTACACTTTTCTGCGGGTCAATGCCGCACGCCAGCAGCAGCGCGGCCGCCTCGCGCGTTTGACGGCGCAAATCGGCCGGCGTTTGATGCACGGTGATGGCGTGCATGTTGGCAATCATATAAATACACGCGTAATCGTCCTGCAAGGCACCCCAGTTGCGCACCGCACCGACGTAATTGCCCAGCGTAAAAGTGCCCGTGGGCTGAATGCCGCTCAGAATGCGCTGCTTTGTCTGCGGCTTTGTGTTTTGATACTCGTCCATAATGTTTCCCTCGATTTTGTCATTGATTGTCAGGCATCCCTTTTGGGAATCCCTCTATTTGATAGCTAAGATTGTATCACAACTGCCGCCTGATGGCAACGAGCGCTTTTACGGCGGGGGCTGCAAAAGCGCCGCAAAAGCGCTGAAAATACTGTAAACAGACATAAATTCGCAGCGCAAGACGACAAAAAGCCGCGCGGGGACAGCCCTATAATAAGGATATGCCGCCGCGCGGCGGCGTATTCCGCATGCGAGCAAGGGCGACGGGCAAATGCCCCGCGGGGGGAGACTGCTCCTCCCGCCGGGGTGCCGCCTGAAGATTTGTGCGCAGAAAGCGCCGCGCAGGGCAAATTTATGAAAAACAGGTGACGCCACATGTCTGCCCATGTCCGCGAATTTCCCGAATTGCCAAAATTGCCCGCTGTGCAAAAGCTGCTCAGCGGGGTACAGCCGCTTATGCTGCAGCTTCTGTGCGCAGGCGTGGCGGTGCTGGCGGCAAACGCGCCCATGTTCGGCGCGCTGCGGCCGCTGGCGCTTAGCTTTGCCGTGGCGGTGCCGGCACCGTATGCGCTGGCGGGCGCGGCGGGCGCGGCAATCGGCTACGCGCTGTCGCTGCCGATGGACACCGCTGTGCCCTATCTTGCTGCCATTGTGGCGGTGGGGCTTTTGCGCGCGCTTGCACCGGCGCAAAAGCGAAAGACCTACACGCCGGTGCCCGCGCTGGCGGGGGCGGCGTGCTATTTTATCGTGGGAGCGGGGCTTTGTATCGCGTCGGGCGGGGGAATGCCCGTCATGCTGCGCGCTGCGTCGGAGGCACTGCTCATCTTTGGTATGGCGTATCTGCTGCGTGCGGGGCTGCGCACACCATGGCGTGCGGCCTCGCAGATGTCGGCAGAGGCGCGTGCGTCACTGCTGTTTGTGTTGATGGCGGTGCTGCTTTGCCTTGCGCCGTACCATGCGTTCGGGCTGCAGGCCGCGCATATTGCGGGTGCGGGCGCGGCACTGTTTGCGGCCCTGTGCGGGCGCGAGCACAGCGGCGCGCTTGTCGGGGTGGCGGTCAGCGTGGCGCTGGTCGCCGGGGACGAAGCGTCGCTGTACGCGGGCTTTGGCATTGCGATTGCGGCGCTTGCCGCAGGCTTTTTTTTGCAGGAAAGCCGCATTCTCACAGCGATGGTATTTTGCGGCACGGGATTTTTGGGTGTGCCGCTTGCGCCCGATGTGGCGCAGGGTCTGCTGTATATGGCAGAGCTTGTGTGCGGCGCGGCGCTTGTGCTGTTTTTGCCGCAGCGCGTGTTTGTGAAGGCACCGGTGGGCAACCCCGCGGCGGTGGGGCGCGCCACGCTGACAACGCTGGCGGGGCGGCTTGACCTTGTGGCAAGCGCGCTTGCCACCGTGGGAACAACGCTGAACGCCGTGTGCGAGCGCCTGCCGCGGCAAAATGAAAGCTATGCGGATGTGTGCGATGCCGTGACCGAAACCGTGTGCAAAAGCTGTGCGCGCTGCGGCACCTGCTGGGGCAGCGGCTCCAGCGACGCGTATGACGCATTCAACAAAATGCAGCAAACACTGCAAACGCGCGGCTATGTCACGCCCGTGGATTTGCCGGAGCCGATGCAGGGAAACTGCAAGCTGCCCAAGCGCCTGACATCGACGCTCAGCACCGCATACCGCATCAGCGCGCAGCGCCGCAGCACGGCGGCGCGCAGCCGCACCATGCGCGCCGCCTTGACGGAGCAGTACAGCGCAATGGCGGCGGCTATTGCGTGTCTGGCGGGGCAGGTGTATCGCGAGGAAATGCCCGACAAGCGCAAGGCGCGCCGCGTGGAGCGCCTGTTCTGCGAGCTTGGCACAGAGCCGATGGAGGTCACGGTCGCCACGGATACGTTCGGCTGTCTGCATGCGAGCGTGCAGCTTCCGCGCCTGCCGTTCAGCAGCGAGGAGCTTGCCATGCTGACAAAAGAGGTATCGTCCCTTTGCCGCTGCCGGTTTGCGCCTGTGCGGTGCGAGAATTTGTACGCGGCAACACAGCTTATTTTTGCGGAGCAGGCCGCCTTTGCGCCGAGCTTTGGCGTGTGTATTCTGCCCGCGCGCGAAAATATCTCCGCCGACGTGTGCAAGACCTTTACCGATTTAAGCGGCAGCGCGCACGCGATTTTGTGCGACGGAATGGGAACCGGCCGCGATGCGGCTATCGACGGAAACCTTGCGGCTGCGCTGAGCGAAAAGCTGATGATGGCAGGCTTTGCCGCCAGTGAGGCCGCGCGCCTTGTCAACGTGGCGCTGTCGCTGAAGGGCGATGCCGACACCGGTGCAACGCTGGACGCGCTGAGTGTAAACCTGTATACGGGCAAGGCGAATTTGTTTAAGGCGGGCGCGGCAGCGTCGTTTCTGGTGCGGGCAGATGTGGTGACGGTGCTGGAGGGCGAAAGCTTGCCCATCGGTATTCTGGGCAGCGTGACGGGGCGCGCCAGCAGCATACAGATGCAAAAGGGCGACCTTATTGTAATGGCAAGCGACGGCGCAATGGCCGGCGGCACGGATCGCATTTGCGCCATGCTGACGGCGGCGGGGCACGTGACACCGCAGACGCTTGCGCAGCGCATTGCAGAGGACGCGCGCAGCAGCGCAAAACGCCCCGATGATATCACAGTGCTGTGCCTTGCACTGGAGGGCTGCGCGCGCGGCGGACAGCCGTGCGCGGTACAAAGCGCACCGCTGCAAGGCGCAGGAAAAGGATAGAGAAGGCGCAAAACAGCATCGCCGCATGGCGCGGCTGTAGCAAAGCAAGGCGGCGCTCAAAAAAGGCGGAAATCCCCCTTTTTTGAGCGCCGCCTTTTCTTTGCGCAAAGGCAAATGCACCGCGGCATTACGGCACGTACACCAGCACCTGCTGCACGGCGTTAGCCGCGCTCTCGGTGTACGTTTCATAAAACAAATCCACCTGCATACGGGTGGAATGAATAAACGCACCCGTGTCCGTGGCAATGGCCCAGCCGTATACAAATTTGCCGTTCTGCGAAATAATATAAACCTTGGTGCCATAGGGAATCAGCGTGGGGTCAACGGCAAAGGTGCCGTAATACAGCCCAAGGCCGCTGGAGCCTTTGCCGCGCGGGGAATAATAGCCCGTCGCTTTCATCTCGTACTTTGTGGTGTAGCTGCTGGGCACACCGTTTTCCACCGTGATGCCCGCCGGTGCCTCCACCTCGCTGATGGGCGCGCCCGCTTTGTACAGCTTGACAATTTCCGGCACAGGCTCCGTGTAGGTATCATACTGCACCACGGTGGTTTCTGTGACGATGCCGTCCACAATTTTGTCGCGCATGCGCCCGGAAAGATAACCGTCGACACCCTCTTGGATTGTCAGCACACGCTTTGGCGTGCGATAGAAAAGGCTTGTGTATTGCGTCTGCGTCTCAAAGGGCAGCACATCGTTTTTGTCGTATTCGCGGTATTCCACGCGGTGCACGGTGATGGTGCCTGTCTGCGGGGTGACGGTGGCATCCCGTGCCGGCTCTGTGTAATCGTCCGCGCCAAGCGACACGTGCGCGGCGGCAAGCGACTCGGCCACGGTGCACGGCACGGTCCTATGCTGCACCGTCTTGCCGTCCGCCGTCACCTGCACGGGGAAAGCGCGCTCTACCGACAGCGACGCAAAGCCATTGCCTGTCTCGGTCAGCGTCAAAACGTCCTCGGGAATGCTGTCAAGACCCGCGAGCTTCAGCAGATAGCGCGGATTTGCAGCGGGCGCAAACAGCGCCGCCGACGCGCCGTCGCTTGTATTGACCGTGACAAAGCGCATCACGGTGCACAGCGCGCCCAAAACAGCGCAAAGGCACAGCGCAGCACCAAAAACAACGCAAAGACGCGGCGCACCGGCGCAAAAGCGGCGGCGCAGGTGTTCCCGAAAACGTGACATGTGGTTCTCCTTTTGTGTGACAGCAGGCAAAAACAGCCGGATATGCGCTTTATTGTAGCAAATCACCGCACAATCGTCAAGGACAGTGCGGCAAA
>JAVXUG010000008.1:0-47842 GCA_036642215.1 Ruthenibacterium sp. | reverse complement strand
AATCGTCAAGGACAGTGCGGCAAAGGAATTGCGCGGCGGGGGTGACTATGTTATAATACAATATCATATCAAAAAGGCGCGGGGGAAAAATTCCGCGCGGGAGGCAAAGTATTTGGCTAACAAAAACATTCGCAATTTTTGCATCATTGCCCATATCGACCACGGAAAGTCCACGCTGGCAGACCGCATTTTAGAGAGCACAAAGTCTGTGGACGCGCGCCAGATGGAAGCGCAGCTTTTGGATAATATGGATTTGGAGCGCGAGCGCGGCATCACCATCAAGGCGCGCGCCGTCACGCTGCAATACACCGCAAGGGACGGTGAAGTGTATCTGCTGAACCTCATCGACACGCCGGGGCACGTTGACTTTAACTATGAGGTCAGCCGCAGCCTTGCCGCGTGCGAGGGGGCGATTCTGGTTGTGGATGCAAGTCAGGGGGTGGAGGCACAGACGCTTGCCAACACCTATCTTGCGCTGGAGCACGACCTTGAGCTGGTGCCCATTCTGAATAAAATAGATTTGCCCAGCGCCGAGCCTGACCGCGTGGCGCAGGAGGTGGAGGACATCATTGGCCTGCCGTGCATGGATGCGCCGCGCGTGTCCGCCAAAATGGGCATCGGGATTGAGGACGTACTGGAGCGCGTGGTGCGTGATATCCCCGCGCCGAAGGGCGATGACGATGCGCCGCTGAAGGCGCTTGTGTTTGATGCGGTGTACGACCCGTACAAGGGCGTTGTTGTGTATCTGCGCGTGTTCGAGGGGCAGATCAAGGTGGGGGACAGCGTTAAAATGATGCAGACGGGCGCGGAATTTACGCCCGTGGAGGTCGGTCACATGGGTGCCATCACGCTGGCACCGTGCGGCATTTTAAAGGCGGGCGAGGTCGGCTACTTTACGGCCTCCATCAAAACGCTGGCACAGACGCATGTGGGCGACACCGTGACGGGCACACAGCGCTCTGCGGCGCAGGCGCTGCCCGGCTACCGCAAGGTGATACCGATGGTGTTCTGCGGCATTTATCCCGCCGACGGCGCGGACTATCCCGATTTAAAGGATGCGCTTGAAAAATTGCAGCTCAACGACGCGTCGCTCAGCTTTGACCCCGAGACAAGCATGGCGCTGGGCTTTGGCTTTCGCTGCGGCTTTTTGGGGCTGCTGCATCTTGAAATTATCATCGAGCGGTTGGAGCGCGAATTTGACCTTGACCTTGTCACCACAGCGCCCAGCGTCGAGTATCGCATCACGATGGCGGACGGCAAAGTGCTGCTGATTGAAAACCCGACCAACTACCCCGACCCCGCGCAGATCGCGAGCGCGGAGGAGCCGTATGTGGACGCGCATATCTATACGCCCACGGATTACACGGGAAGCCTGATGGAGCTGTGCCAAAACCGGCGCGGCGTGATGAAGGACATGAAATATATGGACGCAACGCGCGTCGATTTGCATTATGAGCTGCCGCTGGGCGAAATTGTGTACGACTTTTTTGATGCGATTAAAAGCCGCAGCCGCGGCTATGCCAGCTACGATTACGAGATGATGGGCTTTCGCGCTTCGCGCCTTGTCAAGCTTGACATTCTGCTGAACGGTGACATGGTGGATGCGCTGTCCATGATTGTGCACGCGGACAACGCCTATGCAAAGGGTCGCCGCCTTGCGGAAAAGCTGAAGGAGAACATCCCGCGCCAAATGTTTGAAATTCCCATTCAGGCGGCCATCGGCGGCAAGGTCATTGCGCGCGAAACCATCAAGGCCATGCGCAAGGACGTGCTTGCAAAGTGCTACGGCGGCGACATTACGCGCAAAAAGAAGCTGCTGGAAAAGCAAAAAGAGGGCAAGAAGAAAATGCGCCAGCTTGGCAGCGTACAGGTGCCGAGCGAGGCGTTTACCGCGGTGCTCAAGCTGGACGACTAGGCAAAGCTTTGCACGGAGGACCACGCATCGCCTGCGGCGGCGTGTAACAATTTTCGCATGAGCTGCGTCTAATAAAAAGGGGACAGAGTTGTGTCGAGGATCTTTTGACGCATTGGCGGGAGAATGAAAAAGGCTTTGCGCGGACACGCGCGAAGCACAAGGGTTCTTTGCGGCCAAGAAAGGACTGTAACATGGACAACTCGCAAAAGCGCAGCATTGATTTGAGCAGGGCGGCGCATGGGACATCAGCGCCGCGCGCGCGTTCCGCATACGACCAGGAGGCACAGGCCGCGCAGCGCCGCCCGCAGGAGCCGCATACGGCCCCGCACCGCGCTGCCGCAAGACCGCAGCACGCCGCCGACAGCCGCCGCCGCGCACCGCGGCAGAGTACGGCACCGCAAACTGCAAAGCGCCGCCCGCAAAGCGCGCGCCGCAAAAAGAAAAAGACGGGTCGCCGCGCACTTGTCGCACTTTTGTGCGTGTGCGCGGTCGTCGGCCTTTGCGCAATCGGGCTGAACGCGTTTGTGGGCAGCCTGCTCAATGAGGGCAGCGTGGGCAGCGTCACCAAAAAAATAAAAACGCCGCCGCAGCTGTCGCAGCAGCAGATGAGCCTGCTGGTGGTCGGCATCGACTACACCACCTCGGACGCGGACGTTGTGGAACGCGACCCTATCGGTCAGACGGATATGCTTTTGTATCTGCGCTTTAATTTTGTGGACAACACGCTGCGCATGCTGCAAATTCCGCGCGATTTGTTTATGGGAGTAGAGCTTTCCACAGGCGGCACGGGCAAAATTAACGCGCTTTATAAAAACGGCGAACAGCAGGACAAAAACCGCATCGACAATCTGGCGGTGCCGCTCAGCGAGACGCTGCAGCTGCCCATTGACGGCTATGTGTCCATCGACATGGAATCGCTGCGCGAAATTGTGGACGTGTTTGGCGGGGTCGAGGTTTACATAACTTCACCGCACGACTATAAAGGCTCGCATTTGGACGCGGGCTGGCAGAATTTGACGGGTGACAATCTGGAGTTTTTCCTGCGCGACAGGCACAATACCCCGACCAGTGATATTGGGCGGCTTGACAATCAGCGCTATTTTTATTCGGCGCTGTTTCGCCGGCTGCGCACCGCCACATGGCAGGACATTGTAAAGCTGATGCCCGTGGCACAAAAGTACAGCAACACAGATTTAAGCCCCATGGACTGTGCCGCGCTGGGGATTCGTATGCTGAAAATCCCCAGCAGCAATATTATGATGGCACGCCTGCCGAATTTTGACAGCACCGAAAACTACAATGGAAAGTACGAGGTGCAGGTGGCTGATGTGCCGGACATTGCGGACTTGCTGAATGAATATTTCCGCACACCGGAGACGCAGGTGCCCGCCGAACAATACACGTTTACCGACTGGCCCCACGCCGCAACGCCCCACACCGCCAACGTGCAGTGGATGCAGGACATTGACGCGGACGGCGGCGGAACCGTGGGCGAAGCAGCGGATGCGACAACAACCGGCGACGATTTGCTGGCGCCGCCCTCCTCCGCGCCGGCACCGGCTGCATAACGCGTTTTACGATAGCGGCTGTTCTTATTTTGTTAAATTGCGCTAAAATAAAAAGGCACAGCGCCCGCCGGGTTTTCCAGCGGGCGCTGTGCCTTTTTGCGCGGTCAGTGCTTTTGTGCGGACAGGGGTCGGCTGCTGTGCGGAATAGTTCAAGTGCAGCAATGCTGTAGCGTGGTTTCACTCCAACACTTTTTTAAAAAGTGGAATCTTGCTCCACACACAGGTTGCCAAATACCCAAGGCAAAAAATGGCTGTGACCTCTAATATAACACCAAGAATATAAAATCCAAAGCTTAAAATTCTAAACCCAAAGGCAGCCTCAAACAAATACAAAATTGGTATATGAAGCGCATAAATTCCGATGCACCGCCTTCCCAAATGACGGATAATCCTGCACATTTTTTCGTTCCAATGTATTTTTGAGACAAGTTGAAAACAAGTTAAAAATACCACAATGGCAAACAGTACATTGAGCAAGCTATCATAGGGAAATTCACGGTTCACAAGGTATTCCCATGCTGAATTATCATATTTGTTTTGAAAATAGAAAACCATCACAGATAATGCAAATACAGCTACCAGTGCCGCTACCCATTGCCCTGCTTTTATCTTCATGTCTTTCCAGTAAGTAACAATATAATGTCCCAGCAAGTAATATAGTGTGTAGCCAAGCGGCAGATGTACCATCATCGTGTCCAAGAATGGGGTAAGAATATTTTCAAGCACAGGAACATTTTTCAGCGTAGGAATCGCAACGCTAAAGACAAAGCAAAGCACAATAAAATACTGCTCTAACACGCGGCTTTTACACACCTCATAAAGAATTGGCGTGACAAGATAAAGCCCAATCATCATGATGACAAACCACATTGCCCCATCTTGGCGCGTATAGGACCAAATAAGTGCCATGTCCATATTTCCGGCTCTCATGGAAATTGCCACGCCTACGGCACAGAGCGCTGCTGCCGTGCATAGGCGCGCCCCTATCAGCTTTGGAATATTGTGTGATAGTATTCTGTGAATGGAAGGTGCCTGCTGTTTCGCAAGGAATAATGCCCCACTCATCATAATAAAACAAGGCACACACCATGGCCCCGTCAACATGCCCCACACCGCTGTTGCCATCCAACCAAAAGTCCATTGTTCCATGTTAAAGCGCGCATCGCCACTTGTATGAATGCAAATAACACCCCAGGTAGCCAAAATGCGCAAAACATCCATCCATACAATACGCTGCGCTTGCGTTTGAACATTTTGTTCTGTTGCTGTCCCTCTCATTTCGCATTACCTCCCCTTGTTTTTCACGATTGCTCTCCTTCATATAAATTCCACTTGTATATAGTACCCGTTTTCCTCCCATTCTGCAAGCAGAACCACACGGATGCTTTTGCGCCTGCATCATCGCTTAGACATCGATAGCCTTGGCGAACTACTGGTGCTCCGGAACGCCAAAAGACGCTATCTCCTGCGACAGCTTTTTGCGCGGTCAGCGCTGTCCCCGGCACCGCTACAGAGCATCGGCGCTGCCGTGACCCAGCCGCGCGCTGCACCGCCGCAGCCAGCCGCCCCATTTGTAATAAAGAAAGCAAAGCACAGAGGTAACGCCCCAGGTGACGGGATAGCTCATGCACACGACCTCAATCTGCGGGTACAGCGGCGTGACAAACGCAATCCACAAAATGCGCAAAAAGCAGATGCCGAATGCGGGAATCAGCATGGGCATAATGGCATCGCCCGCGCCGCGCAGCGCGCCGCTTAAAATCTCAATGGGAATGTACAGCACATAAAACGGCACCATGCAGCGCAGCATCAAAATGCCGATGGACACAACGTCCGCGTCGCGCGAAAACAGATGATACAGCTGCGGCCCAAGCACAAGGACAAACGCGCTGAGCAGCACGCTTGCCAGCGCCGAAAAGCCAAAGCACACATGCACGCTTTTTTTCACGCGGTCAAACCGGCGCGCGCCAAAATTCTGCCCCACAAAGGTGGTAATGGCAATGCCGAACGAGTTTACGGTCATCCAGAAGATGCCGTCAATTTTGCCGTAAGCCGTCCATGCGGCCATGGCATTTGTGCCAAAGCCGTTGATGGTGGTCTGAATGACGATGTTGGAGGCGGAGTACATCACGCTTTGCAGACCGGCAGGCAGGCCGATGCGCATCATGCGCCAAAGCA
Source organism: Ruthenibacterium sp. (assembly GCA_036642215.1). GTDB lineage: Bacteria > Bacillota > Clostridia > Oscillospirales > Ruminococcaceae > Ruthenibacterium. The sequence goes on along the minus strand of JAVXUG010000008.1, from coordinate 42,181 downwards.
GCGCAAAATCAAAGCGGATTTTCGACAGATGCAAACGACAGCAGCCGTCGCTTTGCCGCAGCGACAGCACCACCAGAACTGCGCTGATCGCCTGCGACAAAATGGTGGCAAACGCCGCGCCGGCAACGCCCATGGGAATGACGACGACAAACAGAAAATCCAGCACAATATTGCTCACGCAGCCGACAATTAAAAAGTAAAGCGGACGGCGGGAATCGCCCGTTGCGCGCAGCACGCCGCTGCCCAGATTGTACATAATATTAAAGATCATGCCGCAAAAATAAATGCGCAGATAGGTGATGGACGGGCCAAGCACGCGCTCCGGCGTGCCCATGGCGCGCAGCGCCCACGGCGAAACAGCAATGCCCAGCACCGTCATAAAAGCGCCGCCGACAAGCGCAAGCGCCGTTGCGGTATGTACGGCGCGGGACGTGCCGTCATGGTCGCGCGCGCCGTACAGGTGCGACACAATCACCGTTGCGCCGGACGAAAGGCCGACAAAAAAGCCGACCAGCAGATTGATGATGGTGGAGGAGGAGCCGCCCACGGCGGACAGCGCCTCTTTGCCGAGAAAGTTGCCCACGATAGCCGCGTCGGCGGTATTGTAAAAAAACTGAAAAAATGTCCCCGCCCAAATGGGGAAAAAGAATGCAAGCAGCTGCTTTGGAATGCTGCCCTCGGTAATCTGGTTGCGCATGGTGACTCCTGTTCTGTCTTTTTGGTGAAATTCGTTCTGCTTTGCGGCAAAAAGCCGCAGAAAAGCATCCGCGCCATTGTAAGCGGCGCGGATGCTGCGTTGCTTTTCAAAATGCGGTTATCGGTTTGCCTGATACACGGCGTACAGGCCGTCCAAAATCAAGGTGGGGACAAGCTGTACCCGGTGGCGGCAGTGCGGCACAATGCAGCCCGCCGCGCCGCCGGTTGCCAAAATAGATGCAGGTGCACCCAGCTCTGCGGCAAAGCGGTCGATCATGCCGTCCAGCATGGCGGCCGCGCCGTACACAACGCCGCTCTGCATACTGTCGGCGGTGTTTGTGCCGATGGCGTGCCCGTGCACCGGCGCTTTGACCGCGATGCCGCCAAGCGCGACGGCTGTGCCGGTCAGCGCGTTTAAGCTGACAAAAACACCGGGCGCAATGCTGCACCCCAGCACAGCGCCCTCCCCATCCACCGCGGTAATTTTTGTGGCTGTGCCCATGTCAATGACAACAGCGGGCAGAGGATAGTGCGCCTTTGCACCGATGACACCCGCCAGCAAATCACTGCCCAGCTCTGCCGGGCGGTCGATTTTTACGCGCACGCCCGTGTGCAGGCTCTGCGAGAAAAGCAGCGGCTCCACGGGGGTGATGCGCTGAAGGGCGCGCATGAGCGTATCGGTGAGCTGCGGCACTACACTGGAGAGGATGGCACCCTCCAGCGTGTCGCTGTCGATGCCGTGCAAATGCAGAATGCCGTCAAGCTGCAAGGCGTATTGGTCGGATTCAAGGCTGCGGTCGGTGGCAATGCGGGTGCTGAACACGAGCACGCCGTCTGTATAGCCGCCCATCACGAGATTGGTGTTGCCGATGTCAATGGTCAGAACCATGGCATGCCCTCCTGCTTCCTGCACGTTTTGCGTATCTACTTTATTATATCGAACACAGCGCACACTTGCAATATCTGTGGGAATAAAGTTGACCGTGCGCTCATACCATTTCAGTAGACAAGGCAGTACCGCCGGGCAGCTTGCGCGGCGCACGATGCTGAAACATCAAGGGGAGGCTGTGAGCATGTTTGTATGGACTTTCCGCAAGGGCGGGCTGAAAAAGGTGGGCGTCGTGTGCGCGTGCGGCGTATTGTTGGTGGCAGCGGCCATCGGGGTGAACGCGCTTCGCTTCAGAGAAAAAGATGGTGGGGCCTCGCAGGAGGCGGCTGCAAAGCTGACGCAGCAGATGAACAGCGCGGAGGATTTGGTGACGCTGCTGCACGGCTATGGCGTGGAGGCGGATGTGGAAACCTCCACCGTGAGCACCGTGACCGTGCCGCGCAAGTGGGACGACAGCTTTAAGGCATTTCACGCGGTGATTGAGCAAAGCGGTCTGACGCTGAAAAAGTGCAAGGGCAGACAGGTGGATAAATGGGCTTTGCTTGTGCCTGCAAAGAGCACAGAGGACAGCAAAACCTACGCGATTGTTCTGGTGCATGAAAATAAGCCCGTGGGCGCGTATCTGCTGCAAAAGCCGTCGGGCGAGGTGCAGCCGCTGCTTTGCGCCGCACAGACTGCCGCGCCGCTGACGGAGGAGGAAAAGCTGGCGAGTGCAAGCTTTGGCGATGCGGCAGAAACGGTGACAGTGACGGACGGCGCGGCTGACGCAGCCGCCGTTGTGGATGAGGAGGACACGGTCATCGCGGGCGCTGCCGAGACAGGTGCCGCCGTGCAGAGTGCGCCCGCGAAGGATGTCGCAGCGGGCGCTGACGCTGCGCCGGACGAGGCGGCGATGCCCACCGATTGATGGTGCGAAAAAAACAAAAAAGTGCGGGCTGTGCGTCGGGAGCAATCCTGTTTGCGGCAGCCCGCACTTTTTGTCCCTGCACATTTGCGCACTTTGTATTAAACGCGCTTTGTGTTATAATAATGGATGCGGAAGAACCCGCAATGCCGCGCATGATCAATACAACGAAAAAGAAAAACGCGGGTGCGCGGAAAAAAGCTTTGCCGCGCGCCGCACAACAGGAGGAACCGCCGATGCGCCTTGATAAATACGTGGCCGAAAGCACCGGTCAAAGCCGCTCTGACGCGCGCAGCGTCATTCGCCGCGGAGAGGTGAGCGTAAACGGAGCATTGTGCCGCAAGGCGGACGCGCAGGTGCCGGACGGCGCGCTTGTCAGCCTTGCAAACGCGCCGCTTGCCCACACAGAATATGTGTATCTTATGCTGGATAAGCCGCAGGGTGTTGTCAGCGCGGCAAAGGATTCGCGCGACACGACCGTGACGGATTTGGTGCGTGCGGATTTTCCGCGGCGCGCACTGTTCCCCGCAGGGCGGCTTGACAAGACAAGCACGGGCTTTGTACTGCTGACGGACGACGGCGCGTTTGCACACGATATTCTCGCCCCGAAGCGCCATGTGTCAAAGACCTATCATGTCGTGCTGGACACGCCTGTCACGCCTGAAATGACAGAGGGCTTTTCGGCGGGCGTGACGCTGGCGGACGGCACAAAAATGCACCCTGCCGTGCTGCTGCCCGACGCAGACGATGCGTGTGGCGCGACAGTGATTCTGACGCAGGGCGTATATCATCAGATCAAGCGCATGCTGGGCGTGTATGACGCGGGAGTCAACGCGCTGCGGCGCATTGCCATCGGGCCGGTGGCGCTGGACGCGGCGCTGGGCGCGGGCGGCTACCGTCTGATGACACAGGCGGAGGTGGCGGCAATCGCCGCTGCGTGCAGTGCGCAGAGCGCTGAAAAAACGATAGAATAAGGCAAAAACTTTCGCAATCTGCACAAAAGAATGTTCAAAACAGCGCAAATTATCCCGATGCACAAAAAATTTACATTGCCTTGATAGGGTAAAGATTGGCTCCAATTCAAGGGTTTTGGCACATTTCCAATAAAATACACAATAAAGATGCTATAAATTTGTTGAAATATGTTGCAAAAGTCATAATCATTGTGTAAAATAGAGAGTATAAAGAAACATAGTTGTTGAATTTCACAACATTGCTGACCGGTGCCAAAGCACGCAGGAAAAGAAGGGGAACATTACTATGGCAAACAGAGTATTTCAAGGGGTCGTTTACCAGATGAAGGATGCGATCGACCGGACGGTCGGTGTTGTGGACGAGACGGGGGCCATTATCTCGTGCTCGGACTTAAACCGCATCGGCGAGGTGCGCGAGGGCATTACGGCAGACCGCATGGCGGCAGGCGACAGCTTTGCGCGCGAGGGCTATACGTATCATTTGTTCACCTCCAACAACCGCAACGATTATGCGGTGTTTGTGGAGGGAACGGATGACCCCGCCCTGCACTATGCGGCGCTGCTTGCCATCTCCTTGCAAAACATCAAGCAGTATCACGACGAAAAATTCGATAAGGCAAACTTCATTAAGAATGTCGTGCTCGACAATATTCTGCCGGGCGATATTTACGCCAAGGCGCGCGAATTGCACTTTGCAACGGACGTGTCGCGCGTGGTGCTGCTGATTCGCGTGACCAGCGGCAACGATATCTCGGCCTACGATGTGGTGTCGGGGCTGTTCCCCGACAAGCAGAAGGACTTTGTGTTCAACATCAGCGAAAACGACACGGTGCTGGTTAAGGAGATCAAGCGAGGCATCGACCCGCACGACGTGACAAAGCTTGCCACAAGCATTGTCGACACGCTGAACAGCGAGCATTATATCAAGTCTGTGGTCGGCATCGGCACGCCCATTGCCAACGTGAAGGATTTGGCGGGCAGCTTTAAAGAGGCGCAGATTGCCATGGAGGTCGGCAAGGTGTTCGACACCGAGCAGTCCATCATCAGCTACGACAATTTGGGCATTGCGCGTCTGATTTATCAGCTTCCCACCACCATGTGCGAGATGTTCTTAAAAGAGGTGTTTAAGCAGGGCAGCATCGAGAGCCTTGACACCGAGACGCTGTTTACCATCCAGCGCTTTTTTGAAAACAACCTCAATGTGTCCGAGACAAGCCGCGGCCTGTTTGTTCACCGCAACACGCTGGTGTACCGCCTTGAAAAAATTAAAAAGCTGACGGGTCTTGATTTGCGAGAGTTTGACGATGCCATTGTATTTAAAGTAGCGCTGATGGTCAAAAAGTATCTCAGCGCAAATCCCGCCAAATATTAAACAGCGCTGCGCGGCGGGACGGTCTTGTCCCCCGATGGATGTGCGCTAAAACGGGCGTACAAGAGGAAGCGCGTGGGCGCTTTCAAGGTGTTCGCCTGTTTTTTATCGGCGGGGCAGCGCCGGGCGTGTGCGTTTTCGTATATAGTTACGACACATTTTTGTGCTAGGATAAAAAGCACAGGTGTGGCAAAAAAATCTGCACGGCGCTGTCCGCGGCAGATTTTCATGTAACCCAAGGAGATAAAAATTATGATACGTTTTGAAGGCGTGCGCAAGGTGTACACCGGCGGCAACGGCAACAAGGATGTCGTTGCGCTGAACCATCTTGATCTGCACATTGAAAAGGGCGAATTTGTGTTTGTGCTGGGACATTCCGGCGCGGGCAAAAGCACCTTTTTAAAATTGATCCTGCGCGAGGAGACAGCTACTGCGGGCAAGGTGTACGTAAACGGGCGCGATTTATCCAAAATTAAAGAGCGCGACATTCCGCTTTTGCGGCGCGGCCTTGGCGTTGTGTTTCAGGACTTTAGGCTGATTCCCACCATGACGGCCTACGAAAACGTGGCCTTTGCCATGCGCGTGACCAATATCCCAGAGCGGCAGATTAAACGCCGCGTGCCCTATGTGCTAAACCTTGTGGGCTTGTCCGGCAAGGCGCACAATTTTCCGGGGGAGCTTTCCGGCGGCGAGCAGCAGCGCATCGCCCTTGCGCGCGCACTGGTGCACTCGCCCGCCATCATCATTGCGGACGAGCCGACCGGCAATATCGACCCTGAGCTGTCGCTTGAAATTATGGAGCTGCTGCAAGCCATCAACAGCGTGGGCACCACGGTGGTGGTCGTCACGCACGAGCGGGAGCTTGCCCTGCGCTTTAATAAGCGCACCATCACCATCGACCACGGCGAGGTCGTCAACGATGTCGCCCCCGGGGAGGTGCAGTACCGATGAAATGGTCCTCTTTTAAATATCTGGCAAAGCAGGGCTGGCACAGCATGGTTTCCAATCGGCTGATGACGCTGGCCTCCATCGGTGTGCTGTCGGCATGTCTGTTTATCACGGGCGTGGCTGCGCTGCTCAGCGTCAACGTCAACAGCTTTGTCGCGTACCTCAGCGCCCAGAACGAGGTGGAAATTTATCTGAACGATATCGACGAGGCCGCGGCGGAAACGCTGCGCGCACAGGTGGCGGCCATTGACAACGTGACCGAGTGCCTGTATATTTCCAAGGCGGAGGCCGTCGAGCAGATGAAGGTGCAGATGGGCGATGATGCCGATTTGCTGACCGCCTATGAGGGGCAGGGCAACAGCCAAAACCCGCTGCCCGCATCCCTGCGCGCAAAAATAACAAAGCTTGAGCTTTTAAACGACACCGTTGCCCAAATTACGGCGGTCTGCGGCGAAAATACGTATAAAATTCAGGTGCCGTCCGATTTGTCGGCAATTCTTGTGTCGCTGAAACGCGTGGTGACGTATGTGGGCTGGGGTCTTGTGCTCGTGCTCAGCATCGTGTCCATCGTCGTCATCAGCAATACCATCCGCCTTACGGTGTTCTCGCGCCGCAAGGAGATTAACATTATGAAATTTGTCGGCGCAACCAACGCGTTTATCCGGCTGCCGTTCTTTGTGGAGGGCATGACCGTGGGCGCAATTGCCGGCATAATATCCACAGCCCTTGTGGGCGGCGGCTATTACGCGCTGCTATATTATGCACAGCAGCCCGAGGCCGCGTGGCTGGCCGACTTCACCCGGTGCCTGCTGCCCATGCGAACTGTTTTGCCGTGGCTTGCGGGCGGGTTTGTCCTGTTTGGCATCTTCATCGGCGGGCTGGGCTGTATTACAAGCATCCGCAAGCACTTAAAGGTGTAGGAAAGCCATGAAATAAGCGCCCTGCCTTTGCGCGGCGGCGATCACTTTGCACAGAAAGGCGCGCCACACGCGCGAAGGAATTACAATGATGTCCAAACGAATGGTACGCATCGTCTGCACGGCGCTTGCGGTGCTGATGGCACTGAGCATTTTAGCGCCGCTGCTGTATACAAGCTTTGCCGAGGCACCCCCGGCTGCAAGCGGCTCCTTGGACGCTGCCGCAAGCTCTAAGGCCGCCTCCGATAAAGCGGCGGCTGATAAGGCTGCGTCAAAGGCGGCGGTGGAGGCACAAAAAAACGAGCTGAAGGACAAGCTGTCCGGCCTGCAAAAAGAGCTGGAAACCATCAACAACGATATCAAGGCAAACAAGGATAATCTGAATAAAAAAGAGCAGACAAAGAAGTCCTATCAGCAGCAGGCAAACACCATTGCCGCGCAGATTGAGGTGCTGAAAACCGATATCGCCAACAAAGAGGCAGAGCTGCGGGCAAAGCAGATTGAGGTCGAGCAAAAGGTGCTGCAGGTCGCGGACACCAAGGCGACGTTTGAAGCGCGGCTGAAAGCCATGTATATGATGAAAAACGACAGCAATCTGTCCACCTTGCTGGGTGCGACAACTTTTTCAAGCGGCTTGCGCTATGCTGAAAATCTACAGCAGATTTCTGTCAGCGACACCAATTTGATTGCAAAGCTGCGCACCGAGGAGGCCGAGCTGGAAACGCAGGCCGCAGAGGTGCAGGCGGCACTGGACGATTTGAATGCGAGCAACGAGGAGCTGGAGGCGAAAAAGCAGGAGTACGCCGCCAGCATTCAAAAGGTAAACAAGGAAATTGACCAGACCGAGGCGGATTTGCAGGCGCAAGAGGTCGCCTATGGGGATAAAAAGGCGCAGCAGGAAGCCGCCATGAAAGAGTGGAACAGCTTTGCGCAGGCAAACCCCAGCGTGGGCTTTGTGTGGGACGGCGGCGTGTTCTCGTGGCCGATTCCCGGCTATTACCGCCTGTCCTCCGACTTTGGTGTGTACCGTGTCATCAATGGCGTGGCGGATGTGCACCGCGGCATGGATGTGCCGGCCCCTACGGGCGTTCCCATCTATGCGGCGGCGGACGGCGTTGTTTCCACCACGGCGCACTGGAGCTACGGCACCTGCGTCAAGCTCGATCACGGCTCCGGGCTTGTCACTATTTACGGTCATATGTCGGCGCGCTTTGTCAGCAACGGGCAGTTTGTCACCAAGGGCACACCCATCGGCGCGGTCGGCTCTACGGGCAATTCCTATGGCGCGCATCTGCATTTTGAAGTGGATTTAAACGGCAGACCCGTCAACGGACACGGTTATCTTGATCCGGCGGTGGACGCGCAGCTGCACTTTTAAGCAAGCAGCGCATCGGCGCACAAGGCGCACAAGAGAGAAACCGCCAAAAGCCAAACAAAAGGGGAAGCTATGAACAGAAAAATTTCGGTCAACCTTGCGCTGGCCATTGCCATCATCGCCATGACGGTCACGTTTTCCGTCACGGTCATCATGTCGCAGAATATGTTTGACAAGACCGTCAGCAGTGTGCGTGAAAAAGAGCTGGAATATAAAAAGCTGGCGGAAATTGACAAAACCGTGCGTGCGGAGTGCTATTACCCAATTGATAACAACGTGCTGTTCGACATGCTGGGTGCCGGCTTTATGGCGGGCATTTCCGACCAGAACGCAAAGTATTATACCGCAAAACAATACCTTGAGTATTTAAACGAGCAAGCCGGAAAAAGCATCGGAATCGGCACGGATTTTGTAAAAGAGGTTGGCAGCTATCCGCGCGTCATCCGCGTGTACGGGTCGTCTCCGGCGGCGGATCTTGGCATTGCAAACGGCTTTACGCTGCGCCAAATTGACGGAACAGACCTTAAAAATCTGACGGTTGCACAAATTGATGTGCTGCTGCGCGGCGAGGACGGCACAACGCTTAACCTGCTTTACGCCGACCAAAGCGGCAACGCACTGCCCGCAGTAGAGGTGCAGCGTCGTCAGTACGAAACGCCGTCCATCGAGACGCGCATGAACGAGAACGAGGTCATCGGCTATATTAAAATTCTCACGTTCAACGGCCAGACAGCCGGGGAGCTGCAGCGTGCGCTTGACACCATGCGCGCCGCGCCGCAGGGCTTTCAAGGGCTGATCCTTGATGTGCGCAACAACACGGGCGGAACGCTGAAATATGCGCTGGATGCCTTGGACATGATTTGCCCCGCAGGGCCGATGGGCTATCAGCAGGGCAAGGAGGGCGAGCCGGTGGTGCTGGGCATCTCGGATGAGGCACAGAAGCTGAGCGTGCCCATGGCAGTGCTTGTCAATGCGGGCACAGCGTCGGGCGCGGAGCTGTTTGCCGGCGCGGTGCGCGAGTTCGGGCTGGGGCAGCTTGTGGGCATCAATACGGCGGGCAAGGGAAGCGTGCAGTGTGTGCCGATTCGCCTGTCGGACGGCTCGGCCATCAGCTATACGGTGGGCACGCTGCTCACCGGAAAAGGCACGCCGTTTGATGGTGCAGGCTTTGCGCCCGATGTGGAAGCTGTGCTGAAAGCGGATGAGGAAAAGAATTTTTACGATTTGACCGTTGACACGGATTCTCAGATCACCAAGGCCAAGGAGGTTGTTGCGGGCAGCATTGTGCGTCAAATGCCCGGCGACACGCCGCCCGCGGCCAGTACAGCGGTTAACAGCGCGGACACGACAAGCGCTGTGACAGCTGACGCGTCCTCTGTGCCGGCGGCGTAGCAAAAAACGGTTCGTCCTTTCGACCTGTTTTTCGTCTGACTGCCTTGGCGGACGACGAGAGCATCAACGATAGAAGGAGATAGAACCATGCAGCTTACCGAGATTGCCGCCATCAAGGATTTATGTGTACGGCACGGCTTTGCACTTTCTAAGGGGTTCGGGCAGAATTTTATTGTCAATGCGGGCATCTGCCCTAAAATTGTGCAGGCCGCCGGCATTGATGACACCTATGGCGTGCTGGAAATAGGGCCGGGCATCGGGGTGCTGACAAAAGAGCTTGCCGCGCACGCGGCAAAGGTTGTCGCCGTCGAAATTGACGAGCGGCTTCCGCCCGTGCTGGCGGAGACGCTGGCGGGCTGTGACAACGTAAAAATTGTGCAGGGCGATGTGTTGAAAATTGACCTTGCGGCATTGATTGCACAGGAATTTGCAGGGCTGCGGGTCGCCGTGTGCGCCAATCTGCCCTATTATATCACAAGCCCTATCCTGATGAAGCTGCTGGAGGAAAGGCTGCCGATTGCGCATTTGACGGTGATGGTGCAGAAAGAGGCGGCCGACCGCCTGTCTGCGCAGCCGGGCACGCGCGCGGCGGGTGCCATCACCTATGCTGTGCATTATTACGCGCAGCCGCGCATTTTGTTCACCGTGCAGCCGGGCAGCTTTTATCCGCCGCCCAAGGTGACAAGCGCCGTGATTCAAATGCGTGTGCACGAAACGCCGCCGGTCGTGCCGGGCAACGAGGCGCAAATGTTTCGCACCATTCGCGCGGCGTTCAGCCAGCGGCGCAAAACAGCGGCAAATGCCATCAGCGCAGGGCTTTCACTGCCCAAGGAACGGGTGCTGAGCGCACTGCAGCAGGCGGGGCTGCCCGCCGCCGCGCGGCCGGAGCAGCTGACGCTGGCGCAATATGCGGCGCTCTCGGATGCGCTGTCGCAGCGCCCCTGATGAGAGAGGGCGTTTTACAGCTTGCGCAAGCTGCTGTCACCCTTGCCGGAATTGCTTTAGGAAAACTGCGATAGCGCAATGTGATTTCATATTGCACTATCGCATCGCCTATGACCGGCACATCGAATTGCCTCGCGCGGGGAGCTATCGCAGCTTCACAAGCTGTAAAAAGCATCCATGCCGCGAAAAGCTGCGATAATGCGATAAAAAAGCGAACCATAATATCCGGTACCGCGGGCTTGCGGCACAGAGAAAAGACAAAGCAAAAAGCGCCGGAGCACTCCAATCGGAAGGCTTCGGCGCTTTTGCCGTATTTTTTTGCTTTGCAAAACCGCATTGCGGTGCGCTATGGGAGGCCTTGCAGGACAGAGCAAGGGCTGCCTGCGGTTTTGTCACGGCACAGATTCCGGCGGCGGAAAACCTTGCGGTTCTGCCGCAAAACACACGCCAAGCTGCGCGGGGCAGTCAGGCGCGAAACGCTTTCCGGGAAAGCAAAAAAGAAGAAACCGGCATCAGCAATCCATGTGATTGGCCATCATATAATCCGCCAACTGCTTGCCGTGATGCTGCTCCTGCTGCTGAATGCCGCTCAGCACCTGACGTGCCTTTTCGTCGGTAAATTCAAACACAGCGGTGTTATAAACGCCCGCAGTATATTTTTCTGTTGCCAACAGGTCGGACAGCAGATATTGGTCGCACTTTTTCTTTGCACTGCTGACCTCGGATTTAAGCGCCTGCTGCTGCTTTGCACCTTGCGCCTGCGCCGGATGCTCCTTGGGCTTTGTGCTTTGCGGGGCGGGAATGGTGCCGCGCAGCATCCCCGACACCGTGTCATAGTGGCTTTGCTCGGCCTGCTCTATTTTAGAAAAAATCTGCTTCAGCTTCGGGTCACAGGCGGCCTCAGCCGCCTTGTGATATTTTTCCGTGCAAAGCTTTTCCTCGCCCTGCAAATCCTTTAAAAAGTCTTGTTCTTTTTTTGTAAATGACATGATCCTTTGCTCCCTTCGCTTTTGCTTTAGTATTGCAAAGGAAGGGGGGGGATATACGTGCGGAAAAGCAATCGGCTATTTCAGCAACCGAATTAAATCAAGCAGTACGCTTTTTTGCGCCGCTGTCAGGGCAATCCATTGGTCGAACAGATATTTCTGATCCTTGGTCAGCTGTACCGTATTGCCCTCGGCGTAAAACTGCCCCAGTGTAATGCCGAACCCGGCGCAGATTGCCTCCAGCGTCGGAATGGTCGGCGTAGTATTGCGCTTAAAAAAATTTGCGATGGTGGATTGAGACAGACCGGATTCTTTCGCCAGCCTGTATTCTGTCCAGTTGCGCTCTTTCATAAGCTGCTTGATACGGTCGTTTGTTGTCACGTATGTCACCACCCTATATACAACTATTTTACCCTTAACTTGAACGGTACCACTAGTAAAAAAATGTATTGATAATAACATTCATTTGAGCTATAATCTATGGAAAGACTAAAAAAGCGCAATACAGCGACGCAGTGCAAAGCGAAGGCTTGTGACTGCTGCCGCCCGAATTTTTTGCTTTTCTTCCATTTTAGCGCTACGGCAAAACCGGCTGACGCGAAATCCGACAGCACGCGCCTTGACTTATAGCGGAATAAGCTTATACTCATAGTGAGTATATTATTTAACAAACCAGTAAAAACGCACGCTGCAACACAGTTTGCCGACGACTTTCTACAAGGAATGAAACCGGAAAGATCAAAGCCCACGAGATGGAATGCGGACGCAGTCAATCGGATAGGGGGATGAGGCGTGAAGCAACGCACTGGCGACACTAGGAAAAAATGGAGGAATGCGCTGGTCCTTACAAGCGCAGCTTTGGCGGCTGTTCTGATGGTCGTTGCATTTTTGCATGCAATGCGCATCGAGGAGCAAGCGCGTCTTGATCAGCTGATCAACGAAAGCACCTCGCGCTCCGCGGCGTTTATCCGCGCACGCCTTGCGGATGACGCGGCGCTGATTACGCAGATCGGTCAATATTTGGGAGAACACGCCATCTCAATTACTGCAGCCGAGGTGCTGGAGAGGGTTGGCAGCGACGAGGTAACAAAAAAATCGTTTCAAAACATCACCGTAATCACGCCGGACGGTACGCTGTATGGTACACAGGGCGTTGTGGCGGGTCGCCTGTCGGATCGCGCCTGCTTTCGCGCCGCCATGGAGGGCAAAGTGACCGTTGACAGCGTGCCGCAACCGTTCAATGACAAAGAAAGCATATTACATATAACAGCACCTGTCACAAGAGACGGAACAATCATCGGGGCTGTCAGCGGCGAGTTTCCTGCATCGTCGCTGATGAAGCTGATGATGGAGGAATCGTTTCACGGGCACGGCTGCAGCTGTATTACAAAGGCCGATGGAACCATTTTGGCACAGACGGAGAGCACCTGTGCAGCCGGCACTCCAAACGCAGACAAGTGTTTTGCCGCGTTCTGCGGCCTTTCGAAACCGGCGTTTGAGCAAATGCAGCAAAATATGCGGGACGGAAAAGCGGCGCATCTGACCTATGTTCGGAACAGCGAGCAGTGGACGATGTTTTATCTGCCGCTGGGGATCAATGATTGGTATTTGCTCTCGACAATCCCCAATCAGATCGTGTCCTCTTACACACAGGCGTTGATGCGGCAGATGCTTGTGCTTGCCGGCGGGCTGCTTGCCGTGATGCTGCTGCTTGGCCTTTACAGGAACAAGGAGCGCCGCGCAAGTCAGGAAACACTGGCTGTGGTGCACGAGGAGCTGCTGAATATTTACAACACGATACCGGGCGGTATTTTTAAATGCCGTGTTGACGACGGATTTACCTTAATTTCCGCAAACGACGGCTTTTACAGAACCCTTGACTACACCCAAAAAGAGCTGAAGGAGAAATTTGCAAATCAGCTTGTGCAGCTGATGCAGCCGGAGGATGTGGGATGCGTAAGAAAGAGCATTGCACAGCACAGGACGGACGGCTCTGTCGCCAGTGATGAGGTGCGGCTGATCAGCTCAAACGGCAGCGTAAAATGGCTGCTGCTCTGCGGGGAAATTACGCGAAATGCGCAGGGGAAGGAAACCGTATACTGCTGCTTTACCGATATTTCGGAGCTGAAGCACACGCAGGAGGCGCTGCGGAGGGCAAACCAGCGCTATGATTTGATTATGGCGGAAACGCAGTCCATCGTTTTTGAGTGGAACCCTGTAGACCGAAGCATTCGCCATTCAAAAATATACAAGGAGAAATTCGGGTATCTTGTTTCAACGGAAAATTTTCCGCAGTGTATTTTGGAGCAGAATTTGGTCGCCAAAGCAGACGAAGCGAAATTCCTGAATCTCTATCGCAGACTCGAAAACGGCGCACACTTTTCCAGCGATGAGATCCGCATTAAAAAGCAGGACGGAACATTTCTTTGGTGCCGCATTTCTGCCACCGCTGTGTTGGATGATGCAAAGAAGCTTTGCAGCGTGGTGGGGATTATTGTGGATATTGATGCGGAAAAGCGGGAGATACAGGCGGTCACGGAGCGCGCCCGGCGCGATACCATGACCGGGCTTTACAACAAATCGGCCACAGAGCAGTGGATTGCAATGCGCCTGCACGGAGCGGTCAGGGCGGCGGCGATTTTGGCGATTGATATCGACAATTTTAAAAGTGTCAATGATACGCTTGGGCACGCCGGCGGCGATGCTGCACTGATTGAAGTGTCAAAACAACTGAAGTGCCTGTTTCGGGAGACGGATATTGTGGGGCGCGTCGGCGGGGACGAATTTGTGGTTTTTATGGACGGCATGGAGCCGGGCGCCGATTTGGAGAAAAAGCTTGCGGATATCGCCGCGGTTTTTAACTGGTCCTTTTGCAAAGCGGAGCTTGAGTGCTTTATTTCGTGCAGCATCGGTGTCGCGCTGTTTCCCAAGGATGGCAGCGCGTGTGCAGAGCTGCTAAAAAAGGCGGATGCCGCCCTTTATTATGCAAAGAAAAACGGGAAAAATCAGGTTGCAATTTACAGCGAAAAGATGCAGGAGAGCATTCACGGCGTAGAGGATGCCATGGCAGCCCCGCGCGCGGCAGAGCAAAAACCGGGCACCGTTCATCGCCTGTGACCTTCAACCGTACCAACAAAACTCATCAAAGCGGGGCATAGGATGAAACGACAAAACGACTGGTATACCGGTGTCAATTATTATGAAAATGGGTGCGAGACAAAAATTACGGTCGAGCGCAAAACAATTCTGCACCCCTGTGAATCGTATTTTCACGAGCAGGCAGAGATGATTTATGTGCTTTCGGGCAACGGCTGCATCACTGTGAACGGCTGTGATTATGAGGCGAGTGCGGGCAGCTTTTTCTGCCTGTATTCCCATCATTTTTATAAAATACACACCATCACACAACCACTGCAAATCATCAGCGTCAAGTTTTTTATCGGCTTATTTTTGTATATGTCGTGGGAAAAACACCCGAAAAATGCGAACGCAAAGCTGGTGTACGACACCTGCCCCGTGGTCAAGCTTCCGGCGGAGGCCGACGGAAAAATACGCGGTCTGTTTGAGGAGCTGCTGTGTGAAAAAGAGGCGGCGCGCTTTGGCAGCGTGGATTTGGTAATTTACAAAACGCTGGAGCTGCACACCTATTTCTGCCGCTTTGCCTGTGAAGCGATCGGCACGCGCGGCGAGACGGAGAGCGCGGCGTGGGACACCATCAAAAAAACGCTGCTTGCCGCAGGCGAAAAGCTATCGCTGGCGGAGATGGCGGCAGAGTGCGGCTGCTCTGCACGCACGCTGAACCAGAGCATTAAAGAGGCTTGCGGCTACACGTTTTTTCAGTTGCAGCAGATGGCAAAAATACTGAATGTCTGTTCGCTTTTGCATTTTCCCGATTTGACCATCAACTATATCAGCGACCTTGCCGGATTTGCTTCCGTGTCGGCTCTTTATCGCGTGTTTACGCAGTATTGCAGGCTTACCCCGCGTGAATATCAAAGCAAATGCATGAAAACAGAGCTTGCCGTTCCGGACGGCGAGAGCCTTGCTTTGCGCTTTTTGCAGTATATGCACCTCAACTTTATGCAGGAGCTTACCCTGCAGCAAATGTGTGATGCGCTTTATGTAAAGCCGTACACGGCGCAGCATATTTTTGATACAGTGTTCGGCATGAGCTACAAGGAGCTGCTGTGTCAGATCCGTGTTTGCTATGCTGCGTCATTTTTAAAAACGGGAAAATGCTGCGCGACCGATGCCGCCTCCCTCTGCGGCTTTGAAAGCTATTCCACCTTTTTAAGAGCGTTTAAGCTGTATATGCAGCAGACACCCGCAGAGTATACAAGGCTGCAATCAATGTAAGTAATAAGAAGAGAACTTTATAATTTGCAGAGTCACATCGGCATAGAATTGATATAATAAAGCGGTAGGGAAGAATCCTGCCGCTTTGTTTTTTTGCAGAGCGGCAGCGATTGCAGCCCGTAATGAGGATAAACAGGAGGCGTTGATCAATGTTTGAAAAATTGTTTACACCGATTCAAATTCGCGGAATGGAGCTGAAAAATCGCATCATTATGCCCGCGATGGGCACGCGCATGGCGAGCGAGACAGGCGAGGTGACCCCACGGCTAATTACGTATCACGCAGCGCGCGCAAAGGGCGGCAGCGGCCTTAACATTGTAGAGGTTGCCTCTGTCCATACGCCCAGCGCGCCCGCGCATTTTGTGTCTATCAGCGACGACGAAAAGCTGGACGGGCACACAAAGCTGACAGCGGCCATTCATGCGGCCGGCGGCAAGGCGGGCATTCAGCTTTGGCAAGGCTCGATCGCCGTCTCCATGGATCCAAAGGCGAAAATGTTTGTCGTCAGCGATATGCCGTTCGGCAAATTTACAGTGCCGGCGATCACCAAAGCAGAAATTGACGAAATTGTCGCGTGCTATGGTGCCGCCGCAAGGCGCAGCGCGCAGGCGGGCTATGACTGCGTGGAATTTCACTGTGCGCACAACTATCTGCCGCATTCCTTCCTCAGCGGCGGGCTGAACCATCGCACCGATGAATATGGCGGCAGCTTTGAAAACAGAGCGCGCTTTCCGCTTGCGTGCATTCGTGCAATCCGCGAAAACATGCCGGACTCTATGCCGCTGTTCATGCGGATTGATGCCCACGATGACTATTTACAGGGCGGTTTAACGATAGAGGAGGTCATTGCGTTTTGCAAGCTGGCAGGCAAAGCGGGCGTTGACGTGCTGGACATCTCCCGCGGCAATATTATCACGGCAGCGTCGCTTTACGAGGTGCCGCCCCTGGATGTGCCGCGCGGCTTTAACGTGGAAAATGCAAGCCGCATCCGCAAAGAAACCGGCATGCTCACCATCGCCGTGGGCAGAATTAACGCGGCGGAGCAGGCGGAGGAAATCTTAGAGCAGGATAAGGCGGACATGGTGGTCATGGGGCGTGCGCAGTTGGCCGACCCCGAATTTGCAAACAAGGCAAAGGAGGGGAGAACAGAGGATATTATCCACTGTCTTGGCTGCAATCAAGGCTGCTATGACGGCTTTTGCGATGTTGTAAACCGTCCGTTTATCACCTGTATGCGCAATCCGCAGCTTGGCCGTGAGGAGGAATGGGCGCTGACGCAGACAGCAACGCCGAAAAAGGTACTGATCATCGGCGGCGGCATGGCGGGCATGGAAGCAGCAATGGTGCTGAAAAAGCGCGGACATCACCCCATTCTCTGCGAGGAAAGCGATCAGCTTGGCGGACAATTTTTGCTTGCGGGGCGCGCGCCCGGCAAGGAGGAGATGGAACAGGCCACGGTGTCCTTTGCAAAGCAGGTGCAGCGCGCAGGAGTTAAGGTGTGGCTTCACACCACAGTGAACGCGGCGCTTTTGGACGAGGAAAAGCCGGACGAGGTTGTGATAGCCGTGGGCGCAAGCCCCATGGTGCCAAAGCTTGACGGCATAGAAAATAAGCCCTGCTGTCAGGCACAGGATGTGCTGGCGGGTACTGCACAGCCGCAGGGTGCGGTGTGCATCATTGGCGGCGGTCTTGTGGGCATGGAGGCGGCGGACGCGCTTGCCACGGCGGGGCACAGTGTGACGGTGCTTGAAATGCGCGATGCCGCGGGCGCAGATTTGGGCAGCCTGCGCAAAATAGCCGTGATGCAAAAAATGGCTGCGCTGAAGGTGGCAATCAAAACAAAGACAACCTGCATCGGCATTGCCGCGCAGGGTGTCAATGTAGAGTGTGACGGTGTGCGCGACATCGTACCGTGCGACAGCGTTGTGCTGGCCATCGGCGCAAAGCCGAACGACAGCACGCAGCTTGTCGCTCTGTGCAAAGAGCGGGCGATTCCGTGTCACGTCATCGGCGACGCAAAGCAGGCGCGTCGGGCGCTGGATGCAATCCATGAGGGCTTTGAGGTTGCCCGCAGCTTGTGACGGCGGACAAAGGTGCAGGAACCGGAACCGCAAAGCAAAATGATGCGTAGTGCGGTTGTGCTGCGCGCGAGGATGCGAAAAAGAAAAGAGACATGGCAAAACACCGCGTCATGTCTTGCGCTGTCCCGCGCAGGATGATTTACAGCTTGTTGAATTTCTGTAGACCGACCGATAAACCGTAACAGAAATCATAGCAGATGCACCCATTCAAAAAGCTGCCCTGCCGCAAACTCGTTTGCGGCAGGGCAGCTTTTGCTACTTTATGACTGACGGCAATGGAACAAAATAAGAGCACTGCCTATTTCATCTTCTTTGCCGGCTGCGGTTTCATGCAAGGAATAGAACCATTCCCATCAAGCAGTCGGATTTTTCGCGCCTTTTTGCTGTCTGCTTTCGTCTTTCTTTTTGCAGGACAGCAGCAAGCCCGCGCCGGCATCCTTGGCAGACACCGAAAAATCCTGCAAATTACGGCGCTGCTAGGATCGGAGATGATGCTTCATCGGTCTGGGATCTGATTTGGATTACGCAACATGCGTGTAATTATCGCAGGCAAGCTTGAGGGCGGCCAGAACGTCGTCCAGGCTCGCGCCTTTAATCGTTGCAGTGCCAATATCGCCCATATCAAGCTCAAGCGTATCATCGGAGATTTGCGTTATGCCAAAGGTCAAGCTGCTGTTGGTGGTTTCGTCCACGATGGTACCTGTGGTATCGTCGTAGGTCACGGTGCCCACAAAGCTTGCCGCTGTCATATCGCTGTTATCGCCAAAAACGATGATGGCGGTTTCGTTGGCGGCATCAATCGCCATTAAAACGGGAGAACCGGTGGCATCCTCTCCGAGAAAGCCGGAGTCGATCCACGATGCAAGGGTGTCATAGTCAAGCGTGTAGGTAAGCGCCTCCTCGGCAGGGTCACTTGCGGGGGTTTCCGCCGGCGCAGCGGTGCTTGCGGGGGCGGGGGTAGAAGCAGGAGCAGGCGCGGGGGCGGGCTTGCCGCCGCAGGCTGCAAGACAAAGTGCAAGAACCAGTATCATCATAAGTGCCAATAGTTTTTTCATATTTTTTTCTCCTTTTTTGGTCGTTGTCGTATGTAAAAGCTACTCATGTTGAGCAGCGGTTACCGATGGGAGGGAACGATTGCACGACGATGGAGCTCGCGCTAGGAAAGATATTCCTGCGGACGGAATCCCAGCAAGCCGCCGATGCAGCCGATCGGAAAGCGCCGCAGCGTGCGGTTGAGCTTTGTGACGCTGTCGTTGTAAATTAAGCGGCTGGTGCACAGCATTTTTTCGTATTGCGCGGCTGCGGCAAGGGCATCGGCATAGCCGTCACCGGCTTTCAGCGCGGGATACTGCTCCTCCAGCGCGGACAGCTCTGTCAAGGCCTCCGCAATCAGCGCCTCCTGTGCTGTCACGTCATCCGCAGAGGTGCTTTCCGTGACAGCTTTGCGGTGGGTACGAACCTTGTCTGTAAGAATTTGTACCTGCGGCGCAGCGATGGCTTCGGCAAAACGGAGCAGGACACCCAAGGCATCAAAGCGCGAGGAAAGCTGCACTCCAATCTGGCGCATCGCGTTTTTACGGTTTTTTTCCAGTGTCGCCAGCAGACGCTGTGTAGATACGCCCCCCATGGCAACAGCACCCAGCAACAAAATAATGACAATGATGTACGGCATAAAGCATACCTCTTGCACAAAGCGAATCAAAAGTGAACTGCACCCTTCCGGTAAATTCACTATAGCAAAGGCAAGACGGTAAAAACCGTCCGCAGTACGAAACGACCTTTTTTCGCCTTAAAATGCCGCGCACCGATCGCGGCTTTATGCTTGCTCCGGATGGCGATCCTTCGTTATAAAATGACGTGCAGGGTGAAAACGCCCTGCTCCGCCGTAAAGGAATACACGCCTCCATATTTTTCCACCACGGCGATCATGCTTTTAATGCCATTCCCGTGTCCTGCTTTTTCGGCACAGGGCACATCCCCTTGAAACTTGACCACACCTTGATAGTGGTTTTGAATTTGCAAAAACAGCTTTCCTTTTTTGCTGGTGCAGGAGATTAGGATGGTCGGCGTTTCGCCCGCAGGCAGGCAGCGGCTGGCGTTGAGCGCGTTTTCCAGCCCGTTGGCAAAGATCATGCTGACATCGGTTGCAAAAACATGGATGCTTTCGGGTACCTCGGTCGTAATGGAGAGGGAAATGCCGTATTTTTTCGCTTTGGCGGCATAGGCGGATAAAATCAGATTGACCGTGTCGTTTTGGCAGTATCGCGTCATAGAGGCGGCGGCAATGCCATCGCACACCGACGCAATATAGCTTTGCGCCTCGGGGAGCCGGTCACTTTTGATACAGGCGCTGACATATTGCAGATGATGCCGTAAATCGTGACGGTAAATGGCGGTTTTGGCTTGTGAGTCCTCAAGCTGCTCTAAGTAATTCTGCGTGGCACTGAGCTGCTGCTCCAGCATATTCTGCTCGTTTTGAAGGCTCATTTGCTGGCGAGTGCGCTGGAACAATTGTAAAAACAGCCCGTAGACCGAAAAGACAAGAAGCATCAAAAGCACGCGCAGTGCGCCGGTTTCGGCATAGAGAGCACCTGTATAATTGTAATGGCCCAACAGATGGGTCAGGCAATAATAAAAGGCGGGTACGGCGCAAAAGCTCAGCCATCCTGTTTTCTGGTGCCCTAGCATATAGTGAAAAGCGGGGCAGAACCACTGTGTAAGAATAAAAAACATTGCGGCACAAATGACGGCTCGGATGGCAAAAGTAGAGAAAGTGTCAAGCCCGTAAATACGCCTGACAAGAATGGGAATTTGTACGACAGGTGCCGACATGGTGATGGCTGTGAGCAGCACAAAAAGAAGCCTTGTGCCGCGGTATCGCGTGATGATGGAAAACAGAAAAAACGACGGAAGCTGCACAAAGAAAAAATAGTATTTGCCGTAAAGCACTGCGTCAAGAAAGAAAAGAAGCCATGCGTTTCCGCAAAGCAGCAGGGCGCAGGACAATAAAAACAAAACACACTGCCGCCTTGAAATGTCCCTTTTGTGGATATCAAGCAGCAAATACATCACGCCGCAGCCGTAGCAGATTAAAAGCAGCGGGCTAAGAATTTGCGTCATTTTCCCTCCTCCTTGGTTGGAAATGAATAGCGGATATAGGCATCCTTGAGGGATGCGTAGCAGGATTTTGCCAGCGGAATGCTTGCGTGGGAGTTCATGCGCAGCTCCCTTTGCGCAATGCTGCCGATGTGCTCAAGATTGACCAGAAACGAGCGGTGCGGCTTTGCAAACTGCGGATAGCCCAGCAGTATTTCGGAGGCCTGTGTTATGGTGCCGCAGCTTTCCAGCACGGAGCCGTCCGTCATGTGGTACAGAATGGTTTTCCCCATCACCTCCACAAATTCCAGCTCCCGCAGCAGAATGCGCGCAATTTTATGCTTGCAGCGCACCACAAGGCTGTCCTCGGCGCGCTTGCCGATTTCCGCGCGCACACGATCCAGCAGCAGAAAAAGCTGATCCTGCCAAACCGGCTTCAGCGCATAATAATAGGCGTTTACATTATAAGATTCCACGGCGTATTCGGAGGATGAGGTCATGAAAATCAATTTGGTGTCGCTGTCGTATTCCCGAATTTCTTTTGCCGCCTCCATGCCGTTCAACAGCGGCATCATAACATCCAGCAAAATCAGCTGATACGCCGTGCCGGACGCGATTGCAGCGACAAGGTCAATGGCGCTGTGAAAGGCGGTGCAGCTTATTTCAATGGCCTTTGCCTGCCGATATTCATTCACAAGGCTCACAATATCGGACAGCGCGGTAATATCGTCATCACAAACCGCTATTTTCATGCGTGATCCTCCGTTTCCCTCGGCCGAAAGCCCAAAAGCAAGCCCGGAATGCAGTTTTGGGGTCGGCGCAGCGCGGCGTTGTAAATTCTGACGGACTGATAAAAAATATCCTCGCTGCGCGTCAGAACGACAAGAGCCGCCTGCGCCGCGTCATCGTCCTGTGTCTGTGCGCGTTTTTTGCGGCAAAGCGCAACCTGAAGCGCCGCGCTTTCCATCGTGTCACGCTTTTGGCGCAAATCTCGGCACACCGTCCAAAGCCACAGCGCCAAAAAAGCCGCCGTGCTGGCGATGGCCCAAAAGCAAACAATTGCTGTGAACAAATTGCAGCCTCCTCTGTCATGCATTTTTCGCGGATTTTAACAATGCGCTGATAGAGCAAGGTGATTTCATATGGCACTTGCGCATCGTCTAGGCCGGCACATAGCATCGCCCTGCTATAGAATAAGCATAGCAGACCTTCCTCGGAAAAGCGCTGCACGGCGCAGGATGCACGTCGTTTTGCCCTAAAATGTGAAATCCAACTGGAAAAGGTAAATTTACTATGGTACAATCGACATAAGCCAGAGCAATTCCGGCAAAAAAAGCAAAACATTCGCCGGCGCATGCAAGCTGCGACTGCGTTGTCGTCCTGGTTACGGTTTCCGTGCGCTTAGCCCCTTGTTTCGCTTGCTTTACCGAAATTACTCTGGGAAGAATGGTTGGAGGGAACCTTTTGCATATTGCGGTCTGTGATGACGATTCTATGGAGCTTGCCCGCATTGCATCGCTGCTGGATGCCTATCGGCGGGAGAGAAATATTTGCCTGAGCTATCAAACCTATCTCAGTGCGGCAGAGCTGCTGTTTGCAATCAAAAGCAAGCAGTACGATTTGCTGCTGCTGGACATTTTAATGCCCGGCTTTACAGGGCTGCAGGCCGCACAGGAGGTGCGCACCTTTGACAGTGGAACGAACATTATTTTCTTTACCTCCTCGCCGGAATTTGCGCTGGAAAGCTATGCGGTGAAGGCGCGCGATTATATACTGAAGCCTGTGCTGAAGGAAAAGCTTTTTTCTGCGCTGGATGCTGTTCTGGCACAGGAGCCTGAGGTTTTTGAGGGACTTTCCATCCGGGCGCAAAGGGGCATGGCGCACATTTTGTTTTCGCGGCTCGCCTTTGTGGAGGTCATGAATAAGCAGCTGCATTTCCATCTGTCAGACGGTGAAGTCAGGGAGGTGCGCGCCTCCCTGACGGACTATGAACAAAGGCTGCTGATTCGGCCGGAATTTATCAAGGTGCACCGCGCCTATCTTGTGAATCTGTGGCAGATGCGAGAGCTGACCCCCGGCGGCTTTGTCACACACAATGGGGACAGCATTCCCGTTTCGCGCCTGCTTTACAGCGGGGTGCGAAAGGCGTATCTGGAGCATCTGTTTGTGGAAACGGGGGCGGAATAATATGGTTGCTGTCGCTTCTCCTGCCTTGCTGCTTTTGTTCGGCGGCATCATCATGTGCATGCTTTTGGATGTCCGGTGGTGTGCGCTGTCACAAGCGCGAAAAATGGAAGCGGTGCTGCTTTTTGTCGCAATATTGCTTGGGAATATTGTCGCAAGGGCTTATTGCGGCAATGCGGTTTATGCAAAATTCTATTTCTTTTTCGCACAGCTTCCGCTGTGTCTCCTGTTCCATCTGGTATCCCGCTACAAGGGCATTAAGCTGCTTTTTGTGCTGCTGACGACCATTGTTCTGGCGGCACCCAGCGTTGTGACCGCCCTTTTGCTCAAGAGCTTTTGCAAGCCGACGGTCGGGGTCATACTGGCGGCAAATTTGCTTTCCTATGCGGCGGTGATTCTTCTGGTGCGCTTCTTTTTACAAGCGCCCTTTCACTATATGCTGGAATATGGTGAAAACCGGATGTTTTGGATGTTTTCCGCCATTCCGCTGCTGTATTACCTCTATGCATACGGGACAACAAAATACCAGTTTGCCGCAATCGGTACAAGCCGGCAAACGCCGCTGTACTTAATTCCGGACGTGATTGTTTTTGTTACCTACGGGCTTTTGCTGTACCTTTTTAAAGCGGTGCGCGAAAAAAACCGGCTGCAAAGCGAACAGAGCATGATGACAATGCGCCTTGAGGATGCCAAGCGTCAAATGGAGGAAATGACGGCGCTGCAAGAGCAGGCGGCGGTGTACCGCCATGATATGCGCCACCATTTCGGGCT
The DNA here is from genome assembly GCA_036642215.1 of Ruthenibacterium sp. Lineage (GTDB taxonomy): Bacteria > Bacillota > Clostridia > Oscillospirales > Ruminococcaceae > Ruthenibacterium. Next base: position 18,298 of record JAVXUG010000008.1, on the reverse strand, counting down.
GCTGTGCGGGTATCTTGCAGAGGGAAGGACTGCCGACGCGATGGCGTATCTTGGCAGCGCGCAGTCGGAGATTGACGCAGTTACGCCGGTGCGCTACTGCCGGAACAACGCGGTGAATCTGATTTTGTCCTCTTTTGCGGCAAAAGCGGCAAGGCGGGGCGTTGCAATGACCATAGCGGCAGATTACCCGCCGGAGCTTTCGCTTCCGGAAACGGAGCTTTGCGCCCTGCTTTCAAACGGGCTGGAAAACGCTGTGGAGGCAGCGGCAAAAGTGACGCTTTCAAAAAGAACCGTGCGCGTTTGCTGTAATATCTGTAAGGGCAACCTGCTGATTTTTATTGAAAATTCGTACGAGGGTGAAATTGTCATGGAAAACGGTTTGCCCCAAAACCGGAGCGAGGGGCACGGGTTTGGCGTGAAAAGCATGGAAATGCTGACAAAGCGGCACAATGGCTACTGTGCCTTTACCGCGCAGGACGGCAGGTTCACGCTTAAAATTGTGCTGCCGCTTTCCCGCTGAGCTCCGCGCTGCCGGAGGTTTTGCGCGCAGGCGCGGGCGGGTGCGCCGCTGCAGAACCAAGGGGGCAAGGACGGCTAAGACACACCGGGCATAAACAAAAGGCTTTTGTGCAATTTCGTTGACATTATGCGACTAAAAGCTTATACTTTTGATAGATTTATTCTTTAAAAAATAGAATTATTGTGCAAAATGATGACCTTACGGCAGAAATTGCGAAAAAGGCGTTTTTAGCGCGCAGCGGCGGTCTGCCTGTTGCGCACAGAGCAGCGCGATGCGGTTTTCCTAATGTGCGTTTGGGTCATTTTAGCGTATGCGGCGCAGCGTGTCGGCACCTGCAGCCAAGGGGGAAAACACAGCAAGGCTGCGCAAAATACCGCCAAAAGAAAGTGACGGAGCATGATCCGCAGATTGGGTGTCGGGTGCCCGGTTGATGCCGCAGCTCCGGCGCAGAAGGACCCGACGCAAGCAGACTATGCATGACCGGGAATGCCATTCAAGCAGGCGGAAAATCTGGCGGTTCCCTTTGAAAACGCGCGAAATTGACGGGGAGAGAGGGTTGCTGCGATGTCTGCCTTGAAAACCATTTTGGTGGTAGATGATACTGTCATCAACAGAACGGTTCTCACAAAAATAATATCCGGTGTCTATCCCGTGCTGGAGGCCGAAAACGGGCAGGATGCCCTTGCGCTGCTGAGCGAACACCGCGATGAAATTGCCGCAGTGATGCTGGATCTTGTCATGCCGGTCATGGACGGCTATGCCGTTTTAGAGGCCATTCAAAAGAACGATTGCTACAAAAACCTGCCCATTGTCGTCACAACCAGCAGCAACAATCACGAGAACGAGCGCAAAGCGCTGTCGCTTGGCGCATGGGACTTTGTCGCAAAGCCTTACGACGCGCAAATTATATTGTTTCGGCTCAAAAACGCAATTGACCGCAGTCAGCTTACTGCGCTAAAGCAGCTGCAATATCTGGCGGAATATGACTCCTTAACCGGAATTTACAACAAGACAAAATTTTTTGACGCGACCCGCGAAATGTTAGACGCGAATCGCGGCGAAAGTTTTGTCTTTCTTCGTTTTGACGTGGATCGGTTTCAGCTGATCAACTCCTTTTTTGGCACCGCAGAGGGCGACAAGCTGCTGATTTACATTGCAAAAGAAATGGCAAAGGATGCGGCAAAATGCGAAAAGTCAACCTACGGAAGAATTGAATCCGACGTGGTTGCCCTGTGCGTGCCCTACAAAAAGGACGAAGTGGAGACGATGGTTCGGCAGTCCAAGGAAACGCTTGCACAGTTCAATGAAAACTATGACATTGTGCCGTCCATCGGTATTTATGTCATGGATGACCCTGCAATTTCCGTCGAGGAAATGTATAACCGCGCCACGCTTGCCGCAAAAACCTGCAAGGGGAATTATGTGGACTTTTATGCGTATTATGATGGAAGCATGAGCGCAGCACTGGAGAGCGAGCAGGAAATTACCAACGAGATGAACGCGGCGCTTGCCGGCGGACAATTTCAAATTTATTTGCAGCCGCAGTACAATATTCATACAAGCCTGCCCTGCGGCGCGGAGGCGCTTGTGCGGTGGCTGCACCCAAAAAAGGGAATGCTGTCTCCCGATCGGTTCATTCCGCTTTTTGAGCGCAACGGCTTTATCGCAAAGCTTGATTGCTATGTGTGGGAGCAGGCGTGCAAATGTCTGCACGGCTGGATGGCGCAGGGCGGCGTGCCGTATCCGCTCTCGGTCAATATTTCGCGCGTAAACGTCTATAACCCAAATCTTGTGGAAATGCTGGTCGAGCTGGTAAAGCGCTATCAGCTTTCCCCCGCGCTGCTCCATCTGGAGCTGACCGAAAGCGCCTATACCGACAACCCGGTTGCCATGAAAAAGGTGATGGCGCAGCTGCACGCGCAGGGCTTTACCATCATGATGGATGATTTTGGCAGCGGCTATTCCTCCCTTTCGCTGCTTAAAGATATTGTGATCGACATCCTCAAAATTGATATGCAGTTTTTGTCCGTTACCGAATTTCCCGGACGCGGCGAAAACATTATCGCCTCTGTCATCCGTATGGCAAAATGGCTGAATATCCCCGTCATTGCCGAGGGCGCAGAGACTATCGAGCAGGTGGACTTTTTGCGCAGCGTGGGCTGTGATTATGTGCAGGGCTACTATTTTGCGCGCCCGATGCCGGTGGAGCAATACGAGCAGCTGTGCAGCAGGCTGCCGCCGGACCCACAGGGGCTTACCGCCGAAAAGCGGGACAATTACCGCTTTGATGATTTGTTTGGCTTTGCTCCGGAGATGAAAGCGCTGTTTGACAATGCGCTGCAGGCGGCTGTTATTTACGAATTTGCGGATGATAAAATAGAGCCGATTCGCGTCAACGAAGCCTATTATGCGCTGCTGGGGCACGATGATATGCTGGCAAAGACAGCGGAGGTTCTGATGGTGGTAGCGCCGGAATACCGCGAGCCTTTGCTGAATATGTTCCGTATCTGCGCAAAAAAGCAGAGCACGGTGGAATATGAATATAAGCGAAACCCCGTGATCGGGAAGCCCGTTTGGATTCACACACGGCTTCGCTATGCCGCGGCGGTGGGCAACAAGCGCATCATCATCGGGGAGCTGACCGACATTACCGTGCGCAAGGAGCTGGATGCGGAGCTGCAAAAATACAAGGCCTCGTGGTTAGAGCGCAGCCATGCCGCGCGCACCGTTTTAATTGTGGATGACGCGTCCGTCAACCGTGCGGTGCTGAAAAAGATCCTGCAAAACCAATTCCGCTTTTTGGAGGCGGAAAACGGCGAGCAGGCCGTCCGGATTTTGCGCGACAAGCAAAATGAGGTCGATCTGATTTTGCTAGATATCAGTATGCCTGTCATGGATGGCAAGCAGTTTTTGCGGTACAAAAAAAACCGGCCGGAGCTGGACCGGATTCCCGTCATTATGACCACCGCCGATGACAGCCCGGAACAGCAAGCCGATACATTTTCACTGGGCGCAAACGACTATATCACCAAGCCGTTTGTGCCGGCTGTGGTGCAGCACCGCGTGAGCAATGTGCTGGAATCGAACCATCGCTTTGAAAAGATGGTGCTGGAATACAACACCATGTCCGAGCAGGTAAAAACGGATTTGATGACGGGGCTGATTAACCGTGTCAGTGCAGAGCAGATGATTGCGCACCGGCTGGAGAGCACGGCGGGCACCTGCGTGATGCTGATGCTGGATATTGACAATTTCAAAAAAATCAACGATACCCGCGGACATGATTACGGCGACAAGGTGCTGTGTGCGGTTGCCGAAAAGCTCCGCCTGCATTTTCGCAAGGAGGATCTCATTGCGCGCATGGGCGGGGACGAATTTGCCGTGTTCATCGGGGGTATTTCCAACCTCGACAGGATCGAAAAGAAAGCGCAGCAGCTTTGCAAAAGCATAGAAACCATCAAAATAGACGGGGAAAACGCAAAAATAAGCTGCTCTGTCGGCATTGCGCTGTCCTCTGCGTCAGCACATTCCTTTGCGGCGCTTTATCAAAATGCGGACAAGGCGCTGTACAGCGCAAAGTGCCGCGGCAGAAATATCGTCGCCCTTTATAGCGAGGAATCGGCGGCAGCCGCCATCAGCAATTGGATTTATGACGCGCAGAGTGTGCTGGATGTCATGCAGGACAAAATTTATGCTTGTGATCAGAACACCTACGAGCTGATTTATGCCAACGACAGCTTCTGCAAGCTGATGGGTGTCGCGCGCGAGGACTGCAAGGATAAAAAATGCTATGAGGTTTTGATGCACAGAACAAAGCCCTGCGAATTTTGTTCCATGCAGAAAATGGTGGAGAATCAGGTGTACACGCGGCTGTTTCGCATGCCGAACACACCGCAAATTTTTTTGATGCGCGGGGAAAATATCAACCGAAACGGCGCAGCCATCCATTTGGAGATTGCGGTGGATGTCACAGATGTTAAAAGCGAAAATTTGCATTGGAGTGAGGTGACCGGCGATGGGGATCAAGCATGCGGCGCGCCGTCAGACGAAAGCCAAAAATGACGCGTGTGCGGTTTTAAACGATTGCGGGATTCAGCACTGGATTTTTAATCCGGCGGATCATAGCGGCGTGACCGGCTTGCATAGCGCAGATGAGCTTTTGGATCAGACCCTGCAGCGGTTTCTGTAGGAGGAGGGGTAGTGCATGAAACAGTTTTCACAAAAAAAAGAGGAGCTGATGCAGCTTTCTCTGCCCATCGGACTGATTATCGTGACAGAGTATCCGGAGTACAAAATTATTTTCGCCAATGAAAAATTTTGCGAAATGCTCGGCTTTACGGGTGAGGGTGAGTCGTTTTCCGCCGCGCGCAAATCCGCGTGGGACTTTGTATATGCCGAGGATGCCGTCCGGCTGCATAAAATGGCTGCAAAGCGCGTCGGCAGTGTAAAGGCGTATGAGATTGTCTACCGCGTGGTGAAAAAGGACGGCAGCCTGATTTGGGTGAATCAGTGCTCGCAGCACATGCTTGATGAGAACGGTCAAGAGCTGGTGTATGCCTATTACACGGACATCACCCTGCAAAAGCAGACAGAGCAGGCGCTGCGGGAAAGCCAATCCCGCTATGCGGCAGCCATCCGGTCTGCCAACATCAATATTTGGGAATATGATTATGCGACAGATGCCATGACCATTTTTTCAAAATCGCCAAAGGTAAAGGCGAAGGACAACGTGATTGAAAACTATACGGAAACAGCCATTTTAGAGGGACATGTCCGCGAGGACAGTGCTCCGGTGCTGCTTGATATGCTACAAAAGCTGAAAAACGGCGTGAAGGAAGTGACCGCAGACCTTTGGATTCGGCAAAATCGCGAGGACGAATTTTGGTGCGAGCACGTTATCTATACAAACGCCTTTGACGACGCGGGCAGGCCGGTCAAGGCCTACTGTGTCGGGCGCGATATCACGAAGGAAAAGGAGGCGGAAAAACGGTATCACGATGAGCAGTCCTATCGCAAGGCCATCCAAAAAGCAACCATGGCCTCCTTCAACGTAAATTTGACACAGAATACAATTTTGGACGGCAAAAGCACTTTTGCGCAGATCACCGCCCACATGAAAAATGCAAAAACAGCGCAGGCGTATTTTGATCAGGTGTATACAGAGATTATAAGCGCTGAAATGAAAGAGAAGTACAGGGAGATTTTTGGTCGTGACGCGCTGCTATGGCATTTTGAAAACGGAGAAACCACCCTGTCTATCGAGCTTCCGCGCAGAATTGCGGGGCGTAAATATTGGACCGTTGTGACGGTTCACATGATGCGGCAGCCGGAAAACCAAGAGGTTGTTGCCTTTTTATACTCCACCAATGTCACAAACGAGCGCATTATGCAAAGCATCATGGATGCCATTGTCAAAACGGATTATGACTTTTTGGTGGTGGTGGATGCGCTGCACAATTCTGCGGTTCGCTACAGCGAAAAAGGCTCCGGCAATGTCTATGCCGATGAAAGCGAAAACTTTGAAGAAGAAACGCGGGCCTATTTGCGCAGCTACATTTGCCCGGAGGATGTCGTGCATGCAACCGAGGAGATTGCACTTAAAAATATTCTTGCCCAGCTGGAAACGCAGTGCAGCTACAGCGTCTTTTACCGTGTGCCCTGCCCCGACGGAAGCGTCCGCAAAAAGCAGCTGCGCTTTTGCTATATCAACAGGGAACAAAAAAGCATTTTGATGACAAGAGTGGATATTACAGCAGCCGTGGAGGAGCAGGAAAAAAGGAACCAGGAGCTGCTTGCCGCGGTGTCGATGGCAGAGCGGGCCAATGCGGCAAAATCGGACTTTCTCTCCCGCATCAGCCACGAAATCCGAACGCCCATGAACGCTATTATGGGCATGAATCAGCTTGTCCTGCAATGCCTGCATGATGCGGAGTTTGTCGGGGAATGCATTGAAAAATCGCAATATGCCTCGCGGTATTTGCTGCAGCTGCTCAATGATATTTTGGATATGTCCAAAATTGAAAGAGGCAAGGTGACGCTCAAGCGGGAAGTCATTGTCTGTCAGTCGTTTTTGGCTACCGTCAATACCATCATCGAGACGCTGGCTGCCGAAAAAGGAGTGCACTATATTGTCACGAAGCCCGAAAACTGTACCGACAGCTATGTGGGCGACGGGGTCAGGCTCCAGCAGGTTTTAGTCAACATCCTTTCCAATGCCGTTAAATTTACCCCGCAGGGCGGAACCGTTCAGCTTGACATCTCGCAGCTTGCTGCGGACGAAAAAAGCGTGCAAATCTGCTTTGTCATCCGCGATACGGGCGTTGGCATCGGCGAGGCATTTTTGCCGAATATTTTCGAGCCGTTTTCGCAGGAGCACAGCGGCACAAAATCCGGTTATGGCGGCAGCGGTCTGGGGCTTGCCATCTCTAAAAATTTGGTCGAGCTGATGGGCGGCGAGATTTCGGTGGAGAGCGTGCTTGGAACGGGAACGACCTTCCGGGTGGCGCTTTCCTTCGGCGTTCTTCCCCCTTGTGCAGAGCCGCAGCCGCAGCGCAGCGCGCAGGCACAGCGCACCCAATACGATTTCAGCGGCAAAAATATTTTACTGGTGGAGGATCAGTCGCTCAATATCATGGTGGCGAAAAAGCTGCTGGAATTTAAAAATGCGAACGTAGAGGTGGCTGTGAACGGGGAAATAGGGCTTACCATGTTTGCAAGCGCGCCGGAGCACACGTACGATGCCGTTTTAATGGATATCCGAATGCCGGTCATGGACGGTCTGCAAGCGGCTGCGTGCATTCGCGCACTGGACAGCCCGTGGGCGAAAATTGTCCCGATCCTTGCCATGTCAGCCAATGCCTTTGACGAGGATATCCTCAAATCGAAACAGGCGGGCATGGATACGCACCTTGCAAAGCCGATTGACGCGGAGCTGCTGTATCAGACGCTTGATGCGTTGATGTCAAAATAAAGGGGCAGTCCGCAAAAAATGCGTCAAAAAAGCAAAAAAAATTGACGAATATTACGAAATACGGTAGACAGGGTAAGCTTTGTATGCTATTATAAAACAGTGAAATGGCACTTTTTGGGGATCAAACAATTTTATATCAAGGGCAAACCTGCCGAAAGACAGGGGCGCAAAGCTATGAAGTCTAAGGTGCATTTTGTGCTAGGATAGTTCGGCCGCCAATAGGATTGTTGGCGGCCTTTTTTTTATTCAAATGCAAAAGAAACAAAAAAGTACCGATCAGCTTTACGGAGGAAATTCTATGATAAACCAGTCGGGCGAGGCCGAGATGCTGACAGAAGGCACTCCCCAAAACGGATTTTGCAAAAGCGGCATACAATACGTATTTGAGGCGCTGTATCATTCAAAAAACTCCGTGGAGGCAATTCATCAGGCGCTGGCGCTTGTGGCGCGTCACTTTTCGTTTGAGCGCGGCTATATTTTCGAGACCAGCGATGACGAAAAAACCACGTCCAATACATTTGAATGGTGCGCAAAGGGTGTGAGCGCAGAGCGCGACCATTTGCAAAATGTTCCGATTGCCGCAGCGGCAACCGCAAATGCAAGCTTTCAAAAAAACGGAATTTTCGTTTTGAGGTCACTGGAGGAATTGCCGCCCGCGGAACGCAGCGTTTTGCAGCCGCAGGGCATTCAGTCCATGTTTCAGTTTGGAATATTCGATAAAAAACGGCTGATTGGCTTTATCGGGTTTGACAATTGCAGAAGCGACGCTTTGCGCAATGATGCAGAGCTTGAGGAAATTGCAACCATCTGCAATATTCTGGCAACCTTTTTTGTAAAGCAGCGCATTGATGCGGCCTCTGCGCAGAACATACAATTCCAGCTTGAGGTGATGAACCATCTCAATAACTATGTCTATGTCATCAACCCTAAAACGTTTGAAGTGATATTTATTAACAGTCAAACGCGCAAGGTGATGCAGGAGGCGGAGGGTACGCTGCCCTGCTATCAGTTTTTCAGAGGACGCAAGGAACAGTGTCCGGATTGTCCCCTCAAAAGGCTGCAGGACGGGATGCGTCAGGTGACCTGCGAAATCTATAATGAAAAGCTTAAAATTTGGCTCGAAACCTCTGCCTCTGCGCTGCTTTGGACGGACGGAAGTCCGGCGTACCTCATTGAGTGTGCGGATATCACAAAGCAAAAAGGGGAGCATCTTCTGCATATTCATCAGCTGGAGGAGCTTGTCTTTGTGGACGAGCTGACAAAAAGCCGTACCTTTTATAAGTTTAAGGAGGACGCGCAGGAAATTTTAACACGACAGCATGACATCGACCACTTTTTTGTCAAGCTGGATATTGAAAACTTTAAATTGATCAATCAAATTTACGGCTATGAAAAAGGCGATGAGATTCTGTGCTGTGTGGCGCGGGCCATTCAGGAAACAACGAGAAACGCGGACGAAATTTTTGCGCGAATCTCCAACGACGAATTTATTGCCTTGTTTGCCATGCAGGGCAACACAACCATTCAAGTGCTTTACGATGTTTTTACAAGCCGGTTTCATGCGCTGCTGGATGAAAATCTTGCCTTTAAGTTTACCTTTGCCTGCGGAATCTATGCCATCCCAAAGAGCGATGTGCAAAAGCCGGAGATCAATCATTTGTTCGAGAAGGTGAACATGGCTCACAAAACGGCTAAATTTAATAAAACAGGTAAAATTGTCGCCTACGACGAGGCAATGACAGAAAAAGCGATGCACAGTAAGGAAATTGAAAACAAGATGGCAAATGCGCTGCAAAGCGATGAGTTTGTTGTGTATCTGCAGCCTAAATACTATTTGAAAAGTGAAAAAATCGGCGGAGCCGAGGCGCTGACGCGCTGGCAGAATGAAAATTCGGATTTGTTCTATCCGGACGTTTTTATCCCTGTCTTTGAAAGAAACGGCTTTATCACGAAGCTGGATTTCCAAGTGCTGTACAAGGTGTGCTGCATCTTGAAAAGCTGGATCGCGAACGGAATTGAGCCTGTTGTTGTCTCCGTTAATTTTTCGCGGCTGCATTTGAGCAATCGCAATTTTGTAAAGGAATTGTGCAGTATTGTGGACAATGTCGGAATCAGCAGAGGGCTGATCGAGATTGAAATTACAGAAACGGCTATTTATGATAATATTGATGCACTCAGCGAGATATTGACCGATTTACATAAAAGCGGCTTTACCATGTCCATGGATGATTTCGGCAGCGGGTATTCCTCGCTTGGCTTATTAAAGGATTTGCCGGTCGATATCATTAAAATGGATCGCAGCTTTTTCGTCAATCAAAAGGATGAAAAGCGCTCTAAAATTGTGGTGGGCAGCATCATTAAAATGGCAGAGGAGCTGGGAATCCGCATTGTGGCGGAGGGTGTTGAAAGTCAAAAGCACATCGACCTTTTGCGGGAGCTAGACTGCGATATGGTGCAGGGCTATTACTATGCAAGGCCGATGCCGGCAAAAAAATTTACAGAGCTGATCAGAAAACAGGCGAACGACAAGAGGGACGGGGAGATAAGCCCTTCCCTGTAAAAAAGAGCTGGAACCAGCCGCAAAAGGCAAGCACCGATGCTTGCCTTCTGCGGCTGGTTTTTTGCTGGAACAAAAAGGAAATGCTGAATAAAATTATTGGCAAAGCAGCACAAAACAGTTTGTCCAATGCCGTTAAAAAACAAGCAAAAAAACCCATAAAAGGAAGCTTATTTTGCGAAAGAACACAACATTTTGTAACTATTTTTAGCGCTTTGTGCCATTAGTATACAAGATGCCTTGGCAAATATGCCAAAGTTTTAAGTGCGCTCTTGTGCGAGGAGAAAAGATATGATAGAATTTTGTCAAAGATTAGTTAAGTCACTGGACAAACAAACTATTTTGTGCGTCGCACCATGCACAGACAAGAAATAAAAGGGGGACACAGCTTATGGAACTGATGACGCAGCAAACAATTCGCGCCGGTAATTTAAGGCGAATTTACCATTTGATCGACAGCAACCTCAGCATTTCACGGGCAAAGCTTGCAAAGCTTACAAAGCTGAGCAAAACCACGGTGTCCTCGCTTGTGGATGAGCTGATTGCCGGTGACTATGTGGCAGATTGCGGTGCCGGCATCACGACGCGGCAGGGACGCAAGCCCAACATCCTGCACATCAACGGCACGGGCAATGTGGTGGCGGTGATCAGTTGGAGACGCAACCGGCTTGATTTGGCGCTGGTGCAGGCCGACAGCAAGCTGCTTTTGCGCGAGCAGGTGCCTGTGCAAAAGGATGAGGACAGCGTGGGCAAGATTTTAAAGGTGTTTTCGGAGATTTTGCTGCCTGCGGTGGGAAAAGCAAGGCTGATGGGCGTGTGCATTGTGGTGCCCGGCATTGTGGATGACGGGCGCAAAAGCATCCTATCCACCGTGATAGGGGTCAGCATGACGGACACCACGGTACAGCGCTTGCAGGAAGCGCTGCGGGATTATTCCCTCTGCATTCTGAACGACACCGCGTGCTTTGCGTATGCGGAGAGCGTTTTCACCCGCATTCAGGAGCAGTTTTACGCCTATGTCAACGTGAGCAAGGGCGTGGGCGCGTGCCTTTTTGCCGAGGGGCACATGCTGCGCGGAGCCGGGGCAATGGCAACGCAGTTCGGCCATTTTTCGGTCGATCGCAACGGGCCTGTCTGCGCCTGCGGCAACAGAGGCTGCCTTGAGCGCATTGTGGGTGAATATGCGCTGGGCGAGCGCGCGCAGGTTTGCGGCGTGAATACAGAGCTGATCGGGCGGCGCCGCCTGCTGTACAGCGACATCGGCAAGATGGCCGCCGCGGGCGATGGGGCAGCGCGCAGATTGATCCGAGAGCTTGCGCAGGACTTGGCCTTTGGCCTGAGCAATTTAATTTCCATGTTCAATCCGTCGCTTATTATCATTGGCGGCACGGGTGTCAACCTTGGCGCTGTCTTTTTAAGTGATGTGACCGCAGCGCTGTCGCATATGGGCTTTCAGGAGTTTGTCTCCCATGTGCAGCTGCGGTATTCACAGCTTGGGCTGGATTCCGAGCTGACCGGCGCAGCGCAGTATTTTATAGACCACCACTACAATTTTACCGACGATATGCGCGGGCAAATGTTTTTGCGCTGAGCATCGTCTGAAAGGACGACTTTACAATGACACAACGCATCATCGGCGTAAATTCCAACTGCTACCACGGCTATTCTATCGAGGAGGCACTGGACGGCATTGCGGCGGCGGGGTTTCGCTTTGTGGAGCTTACCGCAACAAAGGGCTGGACGGAACACGTGTTCCCCGACCAGAGCTTTGCTCGTCTGTGCGCGGTGCAGGACAGGCTGTCCCGTCTTGGGCTTACGGCATTTTCTATGAGCGGTCACTGCAATTTGATGGATGTCGAGCGGCTGCCCGATTTTGTGACAAATATGCGGCTGGCACACTTTTTCGGCTGCCGCTATCTTGTGTCCTCCGTGGGCGAGGCACACTTAAAGGACAAGGCAACGGCCTCGGACGAACGCCTTTCGCAGAATTTGAAAGCGCTTGTGCCGGAGCTTGAAAAATACGATCTCACGCTTGTTTTAGAGCTGCATGGTGCACATGCTACCGGAGAAGTTATGCAGAAAATTGTCCGGCTGGTGGCATCACCCCGCGTAAAAATTAACTACGACACGGCAAACTGTCTGTTTTACGGCGGCGTAAAGGCAGAGGAGGATGTGGATGTCTGCATGCAGGAGATTGCTTATCTGCATTTAAAGGACAAGGCGGGTGCCCCCGCAGAGTGGGATTTTCCCGCGCTGGGCAAGGGCTATGTGGATTTTGAAACCATTTTTCGCAAGCTGGCAAGCGCCCGGAACAACGCCCCCTTCAGCGTGGAGATTGAGTTCACCAAGGCCGGCCCGAAAAATCTGTGCGAGGTCAACGAGGCTGTGCGCCTTTCGGCCGAATATCTGCGGCAGCACGGATTTTCGCTGTAGCATCCTTGCGAGTTTTCTCCTTGGCGCAGCACCGCGCGGCACCTCTCTGGCTTTTTATGCGCAGGCGCGCTGTAAAGGTATGCTGTGCTTTTGGCAGAATGGAGAAAAGCCGTTTCCCTTTGGTTCTTACACAGGGACACAACCTGTGCGGAATATAAATTTTTTGGAGGACAAACACACATGAAAAAAATTCTTGCAGTGGCACTGGCACTTTGCCTTTGCCTGAGCCTTGTCGCCTGTGGCGGCAATGCTGTTTCCGCATCCGCCCCCGCGTCATCCGGCAGCGCGGCCTCCGCTTCTGTTGCGGACAAAAGCGATTTGACCTTTGGCTATATCGCCTATGATATGTCCGATATCTGGAACGAGTATTCCGCCCGTGCCTTTGAGTACGCTGCGGAGAAAAACGGCGTGAAAACCGTTGTGCTCGATTCCAAAAACAGCCTTGAGGAATCCGTGACCGCAATGGAATCCCTCATTCAGCAGGGCGTGGACGGCATTTCTATTTTCCCCATTTCCACCGAGCAGGGTTCTCAGCTTGTAAAAATGGCCAACGAAGCCGGCATCCCCGTCACCATCGAGAACTTTGCCATGGATATTGAAAATCCGGGCGATTACATTGCCTCGGTTGCCTGTGAGTACGATAAAATCGGCGAAGCGGCCATCCAATGGATTGCAGAGCAAAAGGAAGGCGCAAAAATCTTTTTCTGCGCAGGCCAAAAGGGCGCCGGTGTTTATGAGAAATATCAAGAGGGCGTTGACCGTGCGCTGAAAGAGCTTGACGGCAAGGTGGAGGTTGTTTCCACATTGCACGGCGACTGGCTCACCGACAAATCGTACAACGTCACCACTGACCTTATCAGCTCCGGCACAGAGTTTGATTATATCTTTGCCAACAACGACATGATGGCACAGGGCTGCTATCAGGCGTTGCAGGATGCCGGAAAAGGCGAAATCCCCATCGTTTCCACCGGCGGATCGCCCGACGGCTATAAAATGCTGACGGACGGCGTTGAGGCGGCAAATATGACCGCGCCGGTTTCTGTGCAGGGCGTAAAAACCTTCCAGAATCTGTACAACAAGGTTGCTCTGGGTCAAGATCCCGCCGAAAAGTTTACGGCGCTGCCCGTTATTCCGGTTGCCGCCAGCGACACCAGCACCTACATTGCGTGGGATGACTATGCTGCCGCTTACGACTATCTGAACAAATAAGCAAGCCTTTCTGACGCATACAATAGGATAAAAACCACCGGTCGGTAGGGACGCTGGGTTCGGGCTTTGCCCTGACCGCTGCGCGTCTGCCGGCCGGCGGGTTTTTTGGAAGGGAAAAGTGAGAGCAGGCATGAAGATAGATTACCACAACCAAAAGCCGGTGATTACGATGCAGGATATCACCAAGGAATTTTCCGGTGTGTTTGCGCTTTCAGGCATTACCTTTGATGTGTGGCCCGGCGAGGTGCATTGTCTTGTGGGCGAAAATGGAGCGGGTAAATCCACGCTGATGAAAATTCTCTCGGGTGCGTACACCCCCACCACCGGACAGATTGAGGTGGACGGCAAGGCCTATAAAAAGCTGGAGCCGAATCTCTCCAAGGCGCTGGGCATCAATATCATCTATCAGGAAAACGACCTTGTGCCCAGCATGGATGTGGTGGAAAACATCTATGTGGGCAACGAAAAGACAAAAGCATTTGGGATCATTGATTATAAGGCCATGGCAGACAGCACCCAAAAGCAGGTGGACGAATTGGGTCTCCGGCTGAAGCCGGACACCAAAATAGAGAATTTGTCCGTCTCTGACCAGCAATTTGTAAAAATATTAAAGGCGCTTTCCGTACAGCCGCGTGTGCTGATTATGGACGAGCCGACCTCGATGTTTAACGTGGAGGATGCCGCCAAGGTACTTGAACTCACAAGGAAAATTACGGAAAAGGGCATTGGAATTATCTACATCTCGCACTTTTTAAACGAGGTGGTACAGATAGCCGACCGCATTACAGTCATCCGCGATGGCTCGGTCATCAACACCTATTCCAACGAAAAAAGGGACATTGCCGTTACAACCTTGACGCAGGACATGGTGGGACGACCGGTAGAAATGTTCTACACCAAGGAAAAATGCCCCGTCGGTGAGGTCATGCTGGAGGTGCAGGATTTGCAGCTTACCCATGACAGCCCGCGCATCAGCTTCGAGGTGCGCAAGGGAGAAATTGTCGGGTTTTCCGGCATGGTTGGCTCAGGTCGCACGGAGATGATGCGCGCGCTTGTAGGCGCGGATCGGTGCTATTCCAAAAAGGTGCGCATTCATGGAAAGCCGGTGCGCATTGAGAATCCGGGCGAAAGCATTGATGCCGGCTTTGCCTTTATCACAGAGGACAGGCAGAAGCTGGGGCTGTCCTTGCACGCAAGCGTTCTGGAAAACGCTACCATTCTGGGGCTGCGAAAAAAAATAAAAGGCTTTTTTGTCAACCTCAAACGCTTCCCGACCCTGATAGAGCCGCTGCTGCGCGAGCTGCGGGTAAAAACCCCGTCGGTCTGGACGGAGGCGGTTTATCTCTCCGGCGGAAATCAGCAAAAGGTAGTGCTTGCAAAATGGCTGTATGCAGAGCAGGATATTTACATTTTTGACGAACCGACGCGCGGCATAGACGTGAATGCAAAGGCAGAGTTTTACAAGCAGATGAGCATGCTTTGCCGCCAGGGCAAGTGCATCCTTATGATCAGCTCCGATATGCCGGAGCTGATCAGCATGAGTGACCGCGTTTTGGTCGTGCGCGACGGCGCGATTGACTGCGAGCTTACCGGAAGCCAAATCAACGAGCAGGAAATTATCAAGCAAGCATTAGGAGTGAAGAAAAATGGCAGATAAAGCGACAGGACTCTCATTCGGAAAAAAGCTGCTGCGGGATCAGCGCGTGCTGCTTGCCATCGTAATTGTGGTAATTGTGGCAATTATTTCCCTCATCAATCCCAAATTCATTGCCATTGGCAACGTCATTACAATTTTCCAGCAAATCAGCGTGCTGGGCATTCTCACCATGGCAATGAGTATGCTGCTGATCAGCGGCGGCATTGATCTTTCCATCGGCAATATTATGGTGCTGAGTGCCGTGATGATGTATGTTGTGCTGGACAGCGGGATGCCCACCGCGGTAGCTGTGCTGGCGGGTCTGCTGACCGGAATGCTGTGCGGCCTGCTCAACGGTGCCATCATTGCAAAAAGCAAATGCATTCCGCTTGTCATCACGCTTGGTACAGGCAAAGCCTTTTACGGCCTTGCGCTGACTATTTCCGGCGGTCGCATCATGAATTTCGGCGGTGTGTTCAACGGGCTGAAAACGAAAATACTGGACTTTTTCCCCGTGATGCTGCTGGTGCTGCTGGCGATGACACTGCTTGCGTTCGGCATGATGAACTATACAAAGTTTGGCCGCCGCGTGGTGGCTTTGGGCGGCAACGAGAAAAACGCTTTTCTCTCAGGCATCAACGTCAACCGTTATAAAATTGCAATTTATGCCATCTCCGGCCTGTTCTGCGCCGTTGCAAGCATCATTTTTGTGGCGCGAATCGACTCTGTCACCTCCAATGCAGGCACCAATTACGAGACGAATGCGCTGGCCGCTGCCATCATCGGCGGTGTCACGTTCGATGGCGGAAAGGGAACCATCAGCGGCGCGTTTCTGGGCTGTCTGCTCATGGGTGTCATCAGCAATGCGATGAATATTTTGGGCGTTGACACAAATATCCAAACCATTGTCACCGGTGCCATCATTGTGTGCGCAGTGGTGCTCAGCAACATCAACAATATGAAAAAGAAATAGCAACGGCACCCTGTGAAAGCGTAAAATTTGCAGGGAGACCGCAGTGCGGCGCGGGTGCGCCGCTGTTCCATGGTGGATTGATAAACAGGAGTAAACCGGCTCAAAAGGAGTGGAATCGTTGGTTAATGTGGCAATTATAGGCGCGGGCTTCATGGGAAAAACCCATTTGAACGCGTATCAGACAATGGAAAATGCACGGGTGACCGCAATATGCGATTTAAATGAGGAACAGGGCAAGGCGCTTGCGGCCGAGGTGGGCTGTACATGGTTCCATTGTGGCGAGACGATGCTGGAGCAGGTTCCGGTGGATGTGGTGGACATCTGTCTGCCCACCTTTCTGCACGAGGAATATGTGCTGCTGGCGGCGCGTCATCACAAGCATATTCTGTGCGAAAAGCCGGTCACGCTGAGCATAGACGCATATGACCGCATGGCTGGCGCGGCGCGCGAGGCCGGAGTGCAGTTTGCCGTAGGGCAAGCCGTGCGTTTTTGGCCGGAGTATGTCAAGGCAAAGCAACTGTATGACGAGGGCTGCTTCGGCACCATAAAATATGTGCACGCAAGCAGGCTGTCGGTGCATCCGGCGTGGAGCGAGTGGTACCGCCGGCCCGAAAACAGCGGCGGCGGTCTGTTCGATTTACATTTGCACGATGTGGATTATCTGTGCTATCTGCTGGGCAGAGTAAAAACCGTATATGCAATCGGCAAGAGAAATGAGCTGGGCTGTTGGAACCATGTGGTGTCCTCGCTCACCTTTGAAAACGGCATCAGTGCCGTGGCCGAGGGCGTGATTGAAATGCCGCAGGGCTTTCCGTTCACCATGGAGCTTACCATCGTGGGCGATCAAAAGGGAATGGAGTACCGTATGCGCGCGGGCGCGAACCTTGAGGATGTAGACAGCGCAGTGCGCAAAAGCAGCCTGTATGGTGTGGGGGAGCAGCCGCAGGTGCTGGACATCGAGCCATATGATGCTTACACCGCAGAGCTGCGGTATTTTATTGACTGCATCGAAGCAAACAGACCCATCAGTGTCATTACGCCGGAGGACGCGCGCCATGTGCTCAGCGTCATTCTGGCAATTCGCACCTCGCTGGAAAACGGCGAAGCCGTGCAGTTGTAAGCAGAAGGGAGCATTGCCATGAAACAGGGAGTAAGCTTGTTTTCGTTTGCGGAAAATGCACAGGTACAGCAAATTTTTACGGCGGCAAAACAGGCGGGCTATGACGGTGTAGAGCCGGTGATGAGCGAAGAAGGCTACCTGACACCGCAGACCACGGAGAGGGAAATTTTGGCCATCGGCCACATGGCGCGCGAGCTGGGGCTTTCTATCCCCAGTGTGGGCGTTTGGAGCCTGTGGGAGAATAATCTGGTGTCCGACAGCGAGATTATCCGGCAGAAAGCGTTTTCCATTGTCGAAAAGCAGCTTGAGGCGGCGTACCTGTTGGGAGCGGACACCATTTTAGTAGTTCCGGGCTATGTAGGCTGTGAATTTGCCGCAAAGCCAGAAAAAATACGCTATGATATCGCCTATGAGCGCAGCCAGCAGACGCTCAGCCGCCTTGCACCGCAGGCGGCGGCGGCAGGCGTTGCAATCGGCATCGAAAATGTGTGGAACCGCTTTTTGCTCAGCCCGCTGGAAACAAACCGCTTTCTAAACGAGATTGGCTCCGCGTGGGTCGGCATGTATCTGGATGTCGGCAATGTAATGTACATCGGCTATCCGGAGCACTGGATTGAGCTGTTGGCACCGCACATCAAAAAGCTGCATTTGTGCGATTACCGCACGGGGCAGGCGGGCGTGGGCGCTTTTGTGGATCTTTTCGCCGGCGATGTGGATTACAAGGCGGTGACAAGAGCCATTGCCGCCATCGGCTATGACGATTACATCACGCTGGAAATGCTGCCGAATTATAAGCAGTTTCCTATGGCAAGCCTTTTTTCCAACAAATATGCCATGGAGACCATTGCACGGATGGTGCGCGAAGCGCGATAAAGTGAAA
>JAVXUG010000007.1:16086-60854 GCA_036642215.1 Ruthenibacterium sp. | reverse complement strand
CCTTTGCCGTAACCTATCAAAGCATTGCAAAAATTCCTCGCGGCGCAAACTGTCTTTCAGATACACAAAGTTAAAAGCTCGCTGGATAGAACCGCCGGGCAGCTTTATTTCCACTAATTTTCCATCAGCCAGCTCTTTTTCACAGGCCGCTTTATATAAGAATGTCACCCCGCAATTTTGCTCTACAATTTGTTTTATTGCGCTGATATTTCCTATCTCACAAACACTTCGAAACCCTTCCAGCGAAAGATTGTTTTCTGACATCACCTGCTCTAACACCTCCCGTGTTCCAGAGCCTTTTTCTCTTGTAATTAACCGTGCGGAAAGAAGCTCTTTTAAGGAATGGCTTCCCTTTGCAAAGGGAGATAATTCTCCGCAGACAGGAATAAACTCCGCTTGCATCAGCAGGCAGCTTGCATAGTCCTCCGCATTAAAAAAACCTTCCAGCAAGACAAAATCCACCTCTGCCTGCCGCAGCTTTTCAAGCAGCATTTTAGTGTTATCGACCTGCATGGTTATTTTTAAGCTTTCGTTTTCTCTCAAAAGCTTTTCAATAACTTTCGGCATGATATATTCTCCGATTGTCAAGGTTGCGCCAAATAACAAAGCCGGCACAGTGTCGCCGGAGTCCGCTAAGCTGAGATGAAGCTTTTCGCTGTCCGCCCGCATGGCGGCCGCAAAATGAAACAGCTTATGCGCTTCGCAGGTCGGTCGTAAAATTTTACCCTTATAGGTGAAAAGTCTGCACCCGTAGTATTGCTCCAAAAACTGGATATGCTGTGTGACGGCAGGCTGTGTTAAATGCAGGGCTTGTGCTGCTTTGGTGTAACTGCCTATTTTATAAAGTGTCAAAAAAGTTTCGTGTCTGAAGTCGAGCATCATCTTCTCCGATCTATAATTTTATCTTATAATAAAATAAAAATTCATAATTTGATATTATCATAATGCCATGTTAGAATCTAGTCCTGTACTAAAAAAAGAGGGACGGTTCCAACATGAAAATAATCAAAAAATACAGTGCCGGTATTTTGCTTGCGGCACTGCTTGCGATCCTTGCCAACAAAATCAGCGGCTTTATTCCCTATAAGCTGATCAGCGGAGGTGTGTTTGCGCTGCTTCTCGGCATGTTGCTGAATCCTCTGATTGCAAAGCACTCATATTTTAACAGCGGTGTCAAGCTGGTGTCAAAAAAAGTTCTAAAGCTTGCCATTATATTGATGGGAATCACGCTCAGCTTTACACAGGTGCTCAGCGTTGGAAAATACTCTTTGATCGTCATGTGTTTTACTCTTGCAACAGCTTTTGGCGGCGGACTTTTACTGGGCAAGGCCTTCGGCATGAACTGGAAGCTGTCAGGGCTTATCTCCGCAGGCACCGGCATTTGCGGCGGCTCGGCCATCGCCGCCATTGCCCCCACCATTGATGCCGAGGACAAGGATATCGCCTATGCCATTTCTGCCACCTTTATTTTTGATATTTTAATGGTGATTTTATTCCCGATTGCGGGGCGATATTTTGGAATGAGCGATATCGGTTTTGGTCTGTGGGCCGGCACCGCAGTGAATGACACCTCGTCGGTGATGGCTGCCGGATATGCATTCTCCGATGCAGCGGGCGCTTATGCCATGATTGTGAAGCTGACCCGCACGCTTTCCATCATCCCTGTAGTGCTTATTTTTTCCTTTGTCAATGAACGCATTGAGCGCAAAAAAAGCTTGGTGAGCGGCGCAGCTTCCGTCAAAAAGAAAGTAGATTGGAAGAAGATTTTTCCCTATTTCATCCTGCTGTTTTTGGGCATGGTCGCGCTAAAAAGCACAAATCTTGTGCCGGAATCCATCAGCATCCTTCTTGCACAGTGCAGCAAATTCTTTATGGTGATGGCGCTTGCCGCCATCGGTCTGAAAACAAACTTTAAAGAGCTGGCCCGCTCCGGACTGAAGCCGATGCTGCACGGTTTTATTATTTCTGCCCTTGTGGTGGTGGTGTCGTTTGTGGTGCAAATGTTCATGGGGCAGCTGTAGCAAGTTTCGTTTTTACTTGTCAAAACAATGACACCGCCTTGCTTTCAAAAAGACCATCTTCAAAAGGAACTGCGCCCCAAAAGTCAGACAGTAGCCTACTGTAAATAACTTTTAGGGGCGCAGCTTCAAAGGATGGTCTTTTTGTTTTCGCCGCATTTTCAATGCGGAAAAGGCATAATCGTCTATGACCGGCACATAGAATCGCCCCGCGAGGGGATTGAGAGCCGTTTCATTCCTCGTCCCGCAGCATCTGCTCGAAGGTGTCGGCGGGTACCGGTTCAGAATAATAATAGCCCTGCGCTGTCTCGCAGCCGCACGCGCGCAGAAAAAGCACCTGCTCGTACGTTTCAACGCCCTCCGCGACAACGGACATTTCCAGCTCCTTTGCCATGCGGATAATATTGGCGACCACGGTTTTTTCCCGTTTTGAATTCAGCGTTTGGCTCAACAGGAAGCGGTCCAGTTTCAGCGTGTCAACACGAAGATCCTTCAGCACGTTTAAGGAGGAATATCCGGAGCCGAAATCGTCAAGCGAGATGCAAAATCCCTTCTGATGCAGAACCTCCAGCACCTTCATCAGCTTGTCCAGATCGGTATATACGATATTCTCGGTAATTTCAAGTTCAATCATCTGCGCAGGGATAGCGCACGCACGCAGCTTTTCGCAGATGTCATCCACATAGGCAGGGCTGTACATATAGCGGCGCGACTGATTGATGGAGATGGGAACGGTGTGCAAATTCCGGTCAAGCTGTGAGCGCACAAACCTGCACAGCTGCTCCAGCATATACATATCCATTTTATAAATGGCGCCCGTCTGCTCAAACAGCGCGATAAAATCATTCGGCATCACCATGGTTCCATCCGCCTTAATCCATCTGACAAGTGCTTCTCCGCCCACGATTTTCTCGCTCAAAAGATCATATTTCGGCTGAATAAACAGCTTGAACTCACCGTTTTCAAGTGCCGCGGGCATTGCTTTTTCAAACTCCTTGTCGCGGTCAATCCGGCGCTGCATCTCCGCATCGTAAAATGCGATATCCGAATCATAGCTCACCTTGGCTGCTTTGCGCGCAAGGTTGGATTTTTCGATGGACGACATAATATCCGTATTGCCATGCTCCATTTTATAAACGCCGAATGCCATCTGCGCGGAATAGTAACCGTCGGAGGGCTGATTCCATGCGGCAATTTGATTGCGCAGCCGCTCAATGAACCCGCGTGTTTCCGCCTCGCTTTCCCTGCTGAAAAACAAAATTAAAAACTGGTCGGCTCCAACGCGCGCAAAGGTTTCTCCCTTTGCCAAGGCGCCGGTAAGGCAATGCACAATATGAATCAAAAAGTTGTTGCCGGCGCTGTAGCCCAAATCGTTATTCAGATAGCGGAATTGCTTCACATCAAAATTTAACAGGGTATATTTCTGCGCGCCTGCCTCGCTAAGCAGCGCGTTTGCGTCCAGCTTGAAGCGCTCTGTATTTGCCGCGCCGGTCAGCGTGTCATAGTATGCCAGCTTCACAATGCGCGCGTTTGCCTTTTTCTTTGTGACCGCAATATAAAGCGTTGCACACGCAAAAAGCACCGACACCGCCACGATCAGCAAAACGGTCAAAAAAACCACCTTTTGAGAGCGTTCAAATACACTTTTTGCCGGCAGCGAGGTAATTAAAAACCAATCGTTTGCATCTTGAATCGGCGCATAGGCAAAAAAGCGGTCATCCTCTTTCATCACAAAATGTGAGACACCGCTCTCGCCGTGCGCAAGACCGTTTTCAAACTGTTCCACCGCGGCCGCACGATTCCGGCTTTTTGCAACCTCTATAATATTTTTTCCGATTCTGTCCGCTTTGGGGTGCAAAAGAACCTTGCCGTCGGAATCCGTGATGAAGGCAAGTCCGCTTTTGTGATAAAAAGAGATATCAATGCGCTCGGTAAGCTTTTCCAGCTCGTAGCCCAAAAACAACACACTGGTCACCTTGCCGTCATGCCACACCGGTACCGCAAAGACAATTCCCGGCGTAACACCGTCAACCTTGTCGATAATCGGTTTAGAAAGAAAGCGCTCGCCCTTTACGGCAGCTTTAAAAAACTCTCTGTCCGCCACTGAAAATTCATAGCCGTCACTGGTCGTTGCATTGCCCTCAAGGTCAACAATCGCAATGCGGTACAAATCAAACTTATCTGCCTGGCGTTTGACCCGCGCAATTTTTTCCTCTAACGTAAGATTCGGATCGGAAACAATTCCGTCCGCCAAGACTTCAAGAATGTCAAAATCACGGGCTACCTGCCGCTGCACCGAGGCCGCCCCCTGCGTTGCCACTTCTGAGAGATGCATCTGCGATTCAAGCGTTAACAGGCCTGTAATATACCATGCATACAGCACGCCGAGCACCATAAAAACAGCAACAGCAAGCACGGCGAAAAGCAGATATTTTTTTCCTTTGGCGCGCATACCTTCTATCGCCACCCATCTTCTTTCAATCCGACCTCATTTTGCTCAGTTTACCATAGAACAGCCAAGTTTACAACCAAACACAGAAAATACGACATTTTTATTGCTTGACAAAAAAAGAACAGACCGGATCCGTCTCCCGTCTGTTTTTTTTATCTTGCGGCGGATCGTTCTCGGTTGAATCAAAAAGCAATTTATGCTATGATAAAAACAATCTTTTTTCCTGCACAAAAGCCGCCTTGCGCTTGGTGCCGGATTCCCCGCCTTACGGCTTTGCCGATTGCGCGTGCAACGGGATAAGCTCCCGTAAAAACACGAAGGATGTTTCTAACCTAAAATGAAAAAAAGACTGATGCTTCGAGGACTGGCGGTCTGCCTGATCATCGCATTATTTTTTGTGCAGGATGTCAGCGTATTTGCAAACAATGAAATAAGTGTACCGGCCATCGCGCCGGTGCTGCCGACAGCGGAAGCGATGCCGTGCAATACCGCAGCGGCTAATTTGCTTTTGGCAAAGCAGGCCGCCGCGCCGAACGCGGCCCCGCCGCTTCTCTCCACAAAGGCGGTGAGCGTGATAGAAGCGGCGGCGATTCCCGCGCAATATCGACAGGTGGATGCCTTTGCAAACACCACCAATCACAAAGGGCTGCAGGGCATGACATCGAAGGAGTACGGCGGACAGCACACGCTTTTGAACCTTTGGATTGACAGCTATGTCGATGACGAGGATCCGGGAACCTTTGGCTATTGCTGGCCCTATCAGTACAACGGAAAAACCTTCTATTTTGACCTGAGCGGCATTGAAATGTTCATGGAAATCATCCGCGATTTAAATCGGCAGAACATTTCCGTCAGCATGGTGTTTTTGCTGCGATACACAGAGGGCAGAGAGTTTTTAATAGACGAGGCAGCGCGGGTGCCGGGCTACAAATACTATGCGCCCGCCACCACCGGCGACGGCGGAGAGGCGATGAAAGCTTTTTTTGAGTTTTTCCTCTGGCGCTGCTCTGCGTGGGGCGCAAGCGTGGACAACTTTATTCTGGGCAATGAGATTAACAATCCCAACGCGTGGCATTACAGCGGCACGCTGAATCCCGCCACGGTTGCAGCCAAGTACGCCGCCGCCTTTTGCAATATGTACAATATTGTGCGCACCTATACGAGCATCAGCCGTTGCAGTATCTCGCTTGACCATAACTGGACGCATACGGATGAGGGACGCGAAATTTCCGGCCGCAGCATGCTCCATTATTTCAACGATGCGCTTGAAGCGCTTCAGCCGGGTGTCGAATGGTGCATTGCCTATCATCTTTACCCTGCTATCATGTATAATACCGCTATTTGGAGAGGGAGCGGGTACAACACCGGCAGCCCAAACGCAATGTTCGTGGACGGTGCCAATTTACACGTTCTCACGGATTATGTGCGGGACACCTTTGGCGCACAGCATCGCATCATGCTCACAGAGCAGGGCTTTTGCCTTTATAACAACAACGAGGCCTATCAAGCCACGGCCTTGGCAATTACATACTACGCGGCAAAATACGACCCCATGGTGGATTGCTTTATTCTCAATTGTGACAGCTCGGAGGATCCCCGTCTGAATTTTTCCATAGCCGGTCATCTTGCGGACGTTGTATATGCGATGCTGGACGACGGCAATCCTGAGGCGCAGGCGAAAATCGAACAGCTTATTTTAGAAACTTCCGGCCGCACCGTCAACGAGCTTGTGCCAAATTACGGGATAGAGCCTGTAAAGCCGTCCATTTAACGCGCTTCCACAGGGGTCGTTCCTCGACCGGTCTGCCCGCGTCTTGTGCATCGTCTATGTCCGGCACATCGCATCGCCCTGCGAGGGGGAGCCATCACAGTTTTGCAAATCGTATACCGTCATCATTGATCCGCCGTGCGAACAGGAGGTTTTTCATGCTTTTATCCGTTGTTTTAACTGGTCTAGCGCTTTATTTCTTTATCAGTGCCCTGCTCTTTTTATCGGGCGTACCGTTTGCCAATTGGCAGCTCATGCACTGGGTCATTGCTGTGCTCGGACTTGTTCTGGCGTTTTTCGCCTTTACAAACGGGCGCAGCGCATGGCGTTTATGGAAGCAGAAAAGTGTTGCAATCAAGCAGGCGATGCAAGCAGAGGAAGAAAAAGCACACGCAAAGCGCCGTGCCTTTTATCTGGATGATGCGATGCCGGATTACGATGCCTTCATGGGCGAGGAGGGGGAGTTCCCCGCAAAGGACGCAGCCGAGACAATTTCCGCGCCCGCGCCCGCCGCGTCCCCCGCAGCCGACGATATAAAAAGCGGCGATGCTGAAAAATAAGCGTGCATATTCTTCCCTGTCGCGCACACAATAGGCGCATGGGGGTGTACAGCATATGTACGATTATGACGAACACAGCAAAAAAAATCCTGTCGAAGCCGTGACAGACGGCATTGACGAGGATGCGTGGGAGCCGTATGAGGACGAAGCCGAGGACATCGAGGATTTCGTATAATACTGTTTCTCCATCCTCTTTGAGAAGCAGCGCACGGGTTCTACCGCAATGGAACAAAACAAGAGGATACCCATTGCCATCTTCTTTGCCGGTTGCGGTTTTCTGCAAGGAATATTACCATTCTCATTATGAATGAAACCGCTATAAACGCGTTTTCTGTTTCTCAACAGAACCTGCATCCGATGTGTTCACGCACAGAAAGCAGCCCGTCAGACCTCATACGGTTTGGCGGACTGCTTTCTTATTTTTTTCGCTTGATGCCATCCCAATAGGCCTTTGCAGCCTGTTCTGTTTTGTTTGAGCCATACTCGTAATAAATTGTGCCCCGCAGCGCATCGGGCAGATATTGCTGTGCCACCCAATGATTTTCAAAATCATGCGGATAGAGGTAATTCTGTCCTTTTGCGGCAGCATCTGCTCCATCGTAATGCTTGTTTTGCAGCTGGCGCGGCACAGGCCCGCTTTTGCCGCTCTGCAAGTCCGCAATGGCGGCATTGATGGCATTGTGCCCCGAATTGCTTTTGGGTGCGCTCGCCAGCAAAATAGCCGCATCCGCCAGCGGAAGCCGCGCCTCCGGCAAGCCGAGCTGAAGCGCACTGTCAACACATGCCTTCACAATCGGAATGGCCTGCGGATAGGCAAGCCCCACGTCCTCTGCCGCAATGACAAGCAGCCTGCGGCACGCCGAAAGCATATCTCCGCCCTCCAAAATACGCGCCAGATAATGCACGGCGGCATCCGGGTCAGAGCCGCGAATGCTTTTTTGCAGCGCCGAAATGCTGTCGTAATGATCATCATCGCTCTTATCGTAATGCTGACTGGAGCGCTGCGCCACCTGCTGCACCATCTCACGCGTGATATGCTGCGTCCCGTCCGTTAAATTTTCTGCATCGTCCGCGCACTCGCCCTTTGGGGGAAGCGCTGCCAATGCAAATTCAAGGCTGCACAGCGCCTTGCGCATATCGCCTCCGCACGCAGTTCCCAGCAGCTCCAGCGCATCGTCCTCTATGACGACGCGCGCGCTGCGCTCTGCCCTGATCCGCACAAGCGCATTTTGCACACCCTGCCGGATGTCCGCGGGTGTGAGCGGTTTAAATTCAAACACCATAGCGCGGCTGAGCAGCGCATTATAAATATAAAAATAAGGGTTTTCCGTTGTGGAGGCAATCAGCGTAACGCTGCCGTCCTCGATGCATTCGAGCAAGCTTTGCTGCTGCTTTTTGTTCAGATACTGAATTTCATCCAGATATAAAAGCAGCCCGTTCTGGCTTTGAAACGTGCCAATTTCACCGATGACGGCTTTGATATCCGCCGTGCCCGCACTGGTTCCGTTTAGCTTGTGCAGCCGCATTCCGCTGTTTTGCGCAAGGATGCGCGCCACGGTCGTTTTGCCCACACCGGACGGACCGTAGAAAATCATATTGGGAATGTGCCCGCTCTCCACCGTTTTTCGGAACACTTGATTTTTACAAAGCAGATGCTGCTGTCCGCACACCTCATCCAGTGTCTGCGGGCGCAGACGGTCGGCCAGCGGCTGGTACATAGGAATCAACTCCTTTTCTCTTTCTGTCGCAATGCAGCTTGCACTTGCACTTGCACTTGCTCTCCGGTAAAGGCACACAATCGCTTTGCTTTTTTGTCGTCCGCCCCAAAAATTCCGGTGCCGCCTTGTTTTGCACAGGGCGGTGGAGCAAGGCGCAGACGCGCAGCAAACAGCAGCAAGCTTTGCGCTTTGAGCCGCTGCGCATCAGGTGACGATAGGCTCGGCGCGCCAGTCCTCATGCTTTTGCGCCGCATAGCCGTTGCCAAGAAAATGATCGATCGCGTAGACAAGGCTGCGATCCCAGAATTTCCACTCGTGTACGCCGTGCCATTCCATGCGCTGAAAGTCCGCAAGGGGCAGCGTGCGCAGCACGGCGCACAGCGCGTCGTTCTGCTGCTTGACCTTGTAGATTTCCGTGTCCTCCAGTCCGTTCGTCATCAGAATTTTCGGTTGCTGTGCCGCAGGCAGCGCCGCCACGCGCGGCGCAAGCGTATAGAGGCTGCTCTCCGGCGGGATTTTTCCGGTGTCCTCGCAGTCAAATGCAGACGCAAGCGGACGACGCATCTCTGTTGGCATACTGTCCAGCAGCATCTGCACATCCACAACGCCCGAAAACGATGCGCAGCCCGCATAAAGCTCCGGTCGCGACAAGGCAAGGTACAGCGCACCGTAGCCCCCCATGGACAGACCCGCGATAAAATTTCTTTCCCGCGCGCGCGGAAAGCGGAAGGTGCGGGACAAAAGCTCCGGCATTTCCTCCGCCACAAAGGTTTTCCACGCGCCGCGGTAGGTGTCCTGATAAAACGAGTTTTGACACGACGGGCAAATCAGCGCAAGGCCGTTGTCGGCGGCATAGCGCGCGGCAGAGGACATCTGCATCCAGTCCGCACCGCTGTTGGTGTAGCCGTGCAGCAGCGTCAGTGTCCCCTTTGTCTCGCACCCGATTTCGGGCGGCAAATCGTTTGGAAAATACAAGCTGACATTGACGCGCGTTTGCAGCAAATCACTGCGCAGGCAGCATTCCACATAAGGCATACGGCTTCCTCTTTCCCTTTTGATTTTATTGTCACTTTTCTTAAAAAACAGCCCGTCCCTGCACTCTCCGTTCTGCTTGGCGGCGTTACCGTCGCGCCCTGCAGCGGATCATTGGACAAAACGCCCCGCCGCACAATGTGCCGCGGGGCCTGCTGCTTTAGGCGTACAGGGGAAAGCGCGCCGTCAACTCCGCCACTGTTGCTGCGGTCATATCCTTCGTCTCATCAAAGCGAAAAACACAGTCAGCGATGCATTTCGCAATCATTTTCATCTCTGCAACGCCAAAGCCACGCGTTGTGACAGCGGGCGTGCCAATGCGAACGCCGCTGGTCACAAAGGGCTTTTCGGGGTCGTTTGGCACGGTGTTTTTGTTGGCGGTGATGCACACCGCATCCAGCCGCGTTTCCAGCTCCTTGCCGGTCACGCCCGTGCCGCGCAAATCCACGGTCATCAGGTGATTGTCCGTGCCGCCGGAGACAATATGCAGTCCCTCTGCCAGCAACGCCTCCGCCAGCGCGGCAGCATTTTTCACAATGCTTTGCTGATAGGCTTTAAATTCCGGCCGCAGTGCCTCGCCAAAGCACACCGCCTTGGCGGCGATCACATGCTCCAGCGGGCCGCCCTGCGTGCCGGGGAAAATAGCCTTGTCAATGGCCTTGGCATACTCCTCGCGGCACAGTATCATGCCGCCGCGCGGACCGCGCAGCGTTTTGTGCGTTGTGGTCGTGACGACATCGGCAACCGGCACGGGGTTCGGGTGCAGACCCGCCGCCACAAGTCCGGCAATGTGCGCCATATCCACCATGAACAGTGCGTTGTTTTCCTTTGCAATTTTCCCGATGCGCTCAAAATCAATGCTGCGCGAATACGCCGAAGCACCCGCCACAATCATTTTAGGGTGATGCTCCTTCGCCTTTTTTGCAAGGTCGTCATAATCCAGATAGCCGTTCGCATCCACGCCGTAAGCGACGAAGTTATAGTTTTTTCCGCTCATGTTCACCGGGCTGCCGTGGGTCAGATGACCGCCGTTCGACAGATCCATGCCCAGCACGGTATCGCCCAGATTCAGCAGTGCAAAATACACGGCTAAATTCGCCTGCGCACCGGAGTGCGGCTGTACATTGGCATGCTCTGCGCCAAACAGCCTGCATGCGCGCTCGCGTGCAATATTCTCGACAACGTCAACACATTGGCAGCCGCCATAATAGCGGTGACCGGGATAG
Source organism: Ruthenibacterium sp. (assembly GCA_036642215.1). GTDB lineage: Bacteria > Bacillota > Clostridia > Oscillospirales > Ruminococcaceae > Ruthenibacterium. The sequence goes on along the minus strand of JAVXUG010000007.1, from coordinate 50,080 downwards.
CCCTCGGCATATTTGTTGGTCAAAACGCTGCCCATCGCAGCCATCACGGCGGGCGAGACAACGTTTTCGGACGCAATCAGCTCGATGTTGCTCTGCAAGCGGTGCAGCTCCTGCTCCATCGCCTTGCCGACCTCCGGGTCGCACTGCTCCACAAAGCCGATGGTGTCCATTATTTCTTGATACATAAATTTCCCTCCCAGATATTGCGGTCGTTACGCTTTCTTTCCCATTATAGAGCAAATTTCAGTTGTGTACAAGTAGACTTTGTGTTATATTTAAACCAAATAGACTGAAACATCAGAGGTGATCCCTTGCGCACAAAAAAAGATACCGTTCAAATAATCGAACGCTTGAAAGCGGCCTATCCGCTGGCGGAGTGCTCTCTTTCCTATGAGGATGCATGGCAGCTGCTTGTCAGCGTGCGGTTGGCGGCGCAGTGCACTGACGCGCGCGTCAATATTGTAACGCAGGAGCTGTTTTCAAAATATCCCACGCCGGAGAGCTTTGCCGCCGCCGGCGCAGATGCACTGGAGGCAATTGTGCGCCCCTGCGGCCTTGGAAAAAGCAAAGCGCGCGATTTGGCTGCCATGTCGCAGATGCTGCTCACCGAATACGGCGGCAGAGTACCGTGCGAGATGGATGACCTTTTGCGTCTGCCGGGTGTCGGGCGCAAGAGCGCAAACCTGATTCGCGGGGACGTTTTCGGGCTGCCCGCCGTTGTGACGGACACACACTGCATCCGCCTTGCAAACCGCATGGGCTTTGTGACGGACGTGACAGAGCCGGTCAAGGTAGAGCGAGCGCTTGTCAAGGTTTTGCCGCCGGAGGAGAGCAGCGATTTTTGTCATCGCTGCGTGCTGCACGGGCGCGCCGTGTGTACCGCGCGCAAGGCCATGTGCGAAAAATGCTGCCTTGCGGATTTGTGCCGCACCGGGCAAAAGCTTTTTGGAAAGACCGGCGCAACCCCCGTAAAAAAAGAGGAAGAACAGGAGAAATCATATGCAACATAAGAGAAAGGCTTTTGCGGGCGCGCTGCTTGCGGCGCTGCTTTTTTGTACGCTGTTCGCGGCCTGCGGCAAACAGCCGCTGCCGCAGGGCGTTGACGAGAGCGAGGTGGAGCTGAGTGCCGAGGCCACCATTCGTATGTTAAACGAAGCGCAGTACGCCCTGCTGATGGACACGATGGATGACACCATGAAAAGCGCCGCCACGGCAGAGGAATGGGCTTCCGCCTGGACCCCTGCGCACGAGGCCGCCGGTGAATTTTTAAAAATCAAGGAGATGGACATTTTCGGTAAGGACGGCTATTCTGTGGCTGTAGTGAAAGCGCTGTACGAAAACGGCATTGTCACCTTTACCTTATCGTATGATGATGCGCTGCGCTGCGCGGGGCTTTATTTTAAATAAAAGTGATGCGCAGAAAACGCGCATACAAGGGAGTTTTCACCAAGTGGAGAAGCAAGGCAGGTCCGCGCAGCATTCTTTTTTTGCGGGCTTTTGGGATGGCGTGCCCATTGGACTGGGTTATTTTTCCGTGTCGATTACCTTCGGCATGATGGCTGTGGCAAGCGGTCTGCCCGTCTGGGCGGGTGTCGCCATCAGCATGACCAATGTGACAAGCGCGGGTCAGTTTGCAGGTCTTAGCGTAATGTGCGCGGGCGGCTCACTGTTTGAGATGGCCTTGACGCAGCTTATTATCAACCTGCGCTATGCTCTGATGAGTCTGTCGGTGTCGCAAAAGCTGGCGCCGCAGGTCAACCTGATTGACAGGCTGCTGTTCAGCTTTATGATGACGGACGAGGTATTTGCAGTTGCAAGCGGTCAGCGCGAAGAAATTGGCAGGCGCTACTGCTTTGGCTTGATGCTTGCGCCGTATTTCGGCTGGGCGTGCGGCACGCTGTGCGGTGCCATTGCCAGCGGCTTTTTGCCGGACAGCGTGCGCAATGCGCTTGGCATCGCCATTTATGGCATGTTTATTGCCATTGTCGTGCCGGTTGCAAGGCAGAGCAAGGCCGTTTTGGGTGTGGTTGCGCTGGCGGCGGCGCTAAGCTGCGGCATCCACTATCTGCCCGTGCTGCGCAATGTATCCGGCGGCTTTGCCATCATCTTGTGCACCGTGATTGCCGCAAGCGCGGGCGCGCTGCTTGCCCCGGTTGCTGTGCACGAGCACCCCGCCCCAACAGAAACGGGGGCAAGCACATGACAACAGCACATCTTTTGGCTTACATTGCCGTGATGGCAGGCGTGACCTATCTGATTCGCATGTTACCGATGGTTGTTTTCCGCAAAAAAATCGAGAGCCGTTTCCTTAAAAGTTTTCTGTTTTATGTACCCTATGCCGTGCTGACCGCGATGACCGTGCCCGCTGTTTTTACGAGCACCGGCAGTTTTGTCACCGCGCTTGCGGGCTTTTTTGTGGCTGCTCTGTTCGCCTATCGCGGTGCATCGCTGCTGCCTGTGGCGCTGGTCGCGTGCGGCACAGCCTTCGCTACGGATTTTTTATTGCGCTTTCTCGCATAGCTTCTGCAAGTATTTTATAGCAGCTTCGCTTAGGATCGCTTCGCTTGAACGCTTGAGAATTTGCTGTAAAACCCCTTGCGGGGCGATTCTGTGCACTAGCCCACGGCTTGTGCACAGGATCGCATTTTGACAAATGCAATCTACACCGGTGCTTGACATACACGTCATTTATGCTATAATGCAAACGGACATAAAAGCAGGGGCGCTGAAAGGCTGAGATTTGCACAGGTACGCGTGTGCAAGGTCCCTTTACCTGATCCGGGTAATGCCGGCGTAGGAAGTTTTTTATTCTGTGAATAAAACTTTAAATACGTCTGCGGCTCTGTGCCGTGGACGTATTTTGTTTTTATGTTACGAACATAAAAGGTGGTTTTTCTCTATGAGCAAATCCCTGTCCAAAACCCGCATTCTGGTAGAGTGCGCCCTGATGATTGCCGTCGGCACTGTGCTGGCGCAAATCAAAATTTTTGAGATGCCCTACGGCGGCAGCGTCACCTTGCTCGCCATGCTTCCCTTCATTCTGGTCTCGCTGCGCCACGGCGTAAAATGGGGTCTTGCAACCGGCTTTGTCAACAGCCTGCTGCAAATGCTGTTGGGCTTTTACGCGCCGCCGACCGGCACGGTATGGGCTTTTGTCGGCATGATTCTGCTGGACTATGTGCTTGCCTTTACGGTGCTCGGACTTGCGGGCTGGTTTGTTCCCTTTTTTAAAAACAAGACAGCAGGCATTGCCGTGGGCACAGCCGCTGTTTGCTTTTTGCGCTTTCTTTGCAGCTTTTTCAGCGGTATGCTGATTTGGAGCAGCTACCAGTCCTACTACGAATGGGCAGCCGGCCTGCCCGTAGCGCTGTACAGCTTGCTTTACAACGGAAGCTACATGCTGCCGGAGCTTGTGCTCACGACACTGGGCGCGGTGCTTTTATACAAAGCAGCCCCACAGCTTTTTATAGCAGAATAACGAAAAAACGCGCATAAAGTTGTCATGCTTTACGCGCGTTTTTATGTTATAATGCAGTTGAGAGGAACCGTACCTCTACAAAATCTCACAAAAGGAGCTGATTTGCATGAGCGAGCATTTGGTATTTTGCATCGGCAGACAGTTTGGCAGCGGCGGGCACGAAATTGGTGAGGGCGTTGCAAAAAAGCTGAATATTCCATGCTATGACAAGGAAATTTTAAAGCAGGCGGCTCAGGAAAGCGGGATTGTGGAGGATTTGTTTGAAAAAGCAGACGAAAAACCCACCAGCAGCTTTTTATACACCCTGTCGGTCGGTTCTGCGGGGATGGCTCCCAGTTTCACAAATTATAACGATTATCTGACCAACGACAAGCTGTTTCTGTTCCAGATGAAAACCATCAAAGAGATGGCGGATCGCGAGCCGTGCGTCATCATCGGGCGCTGTGCGGACTACATTCTGCGCGGGTACAAAAAGCGCCTGTCCGTTTTTATTCATGCGCCGCTTGAACTGCGTATTCAGCGCATTGCAAAGCTGCACAATATTGATGAGGACGCTGCGCGTTCCATGATTAAAAAGACGGACAAAAACCGTGCCAATTTTTATAATTTCTACGCTGACAGCGACTGGGGTTCGGCTTCCACCTATGATTTGTGCCTGAACGCCGGCAAGCTTGGCATTCCGCAGTCGATTGAGCTTCTGTGCGGCGCGGCGGAACATATGCGATAATATTTTTCGGCAAACGGTATCGGACAGCCGGCAGGGTCTACACAGACCTTGCCGGCTGTTTTTGCCGCATTGTTTTTTTGGGCTTTTCTCGTTTTTCGCTTTGACCCGCCTGCTTTAAAGTGCCCGCGCGCCCCGCGCGCAAGGAAAGCGCACCGTTTTCCACACACAGCGTATAACAGGTCTGCGCCCCATGCAGCAGCGTATCAGCCAGACATTGTTCTACCCTGCGCGTTACCGCGCGCCGAAGCGTGCGTGCGCCATAGCCGTCCTGCACCTGTGTTTGCGCCAGCAGCGCCGCTGTCTCCTGCGTATGCGTCAGCGTGATCCCTGTCGATGCCGCGCGGGTCTCAAGCTCCTGTAAAAGATGCTCTGCAATCACCGTGAGCGATGCCAAAGACAGCGGGTGAAACACAAGCAGCTCATCCATCCGCCCCAGCAGCTCCGGCCGAAAGGCGTGCTTTGCCTCGTCCAGCACCGCCTGCTCCGCTGCGCACTGGGCAGTGCCTGCCATTCCAAACCCAAGCGGCACACGCTGTGTGAGCTGCTTTGCGCCAAGGTTTGAAGTGAGGATGATCAGCGTATTTGCAAAGCTGACATGCCGCCCCTCACTGTCCGTCAACCGCCCATCCTCTAAAATTTGCAGCAGCAGATTGCATACATCAGGATGTGCCTTTTCCACTTCGTCAAACAGCACCACGCTGTAAGGGCGGCGGCGCACAGCCTCGGTCAGTTGACCGCCCTCACCGTGCCCGATGTAGCCCGGAGGCGCACCGACAAGACGGCTGACGGAATGCTGTTCCATATATTCCGACATGTCAAAGCGCAGCAGCGCTTTTTCGCTGCCGTAATATTCAGCGGAAAGTGCGCGGGCAAGCTCTGTTTTTCCGACCCCCGTGGGGCCGAGAAACAGAAATGCGCCCGCCGGACGACCCGGCTCCGCCAGCCCCGTGCCCGCGCGCCGCAGCGCACCCGCCACGGCGCGCACAGCCTGCTCCTGCCCGACAACGCGCTGCGCAAGACGCGCCTCCAGCGCGGACAAAGCCGCCGCGCGCGATAGGGTCAGCTTTGTCGCCGGAACGCCGCTTTGCCGCGCACACACCGCTGCAACGTCATCTGCCGTGACCGTGCGCGGCATAATGCTTTCTGCCGGCGGCGGTGCGCAAAGGTGTACGCCCGCACACGCCTCGTCCAGCAGATCGAGCGCTTTATCCGGCAAAAAGCGCTCCGGCAAATAGCGCACACTGAGCGTCACTGCGGCGGCAACTGCATCCGGCGTAAGAATCACACCGTGATATGTCTCATACCGCGGCGCAAGACCGCGCAAAATAATTTCCGCCACCGCCGGGCTTGGCTCCTCCACCGTAACGCAGCCGAAACGGCGCGCCAGTGCCGCATCCTTTTCAATGGTGGAACGGTATTCGCTGTGTGTCGTCGCACCAATCAGCTGCAATTCGCCGCGTGCCAGCATCGGCTTTAGGATGCCGCACGCGTCAATGCCGCCCTCTGCCGCACCCGCGCCGATGATGCTGTGCACCTCGTCGATAAACAGAATGACATCCCCCGCACAAAGCACATCGGACAGCACGGCTTTAAAGCGCTCCTCAAAATCGCCGCGATACTTTGTGCCCGCCACCATTGATGCCATATCAAGCGCCAGCACACGCTTTCCGCACAGCGCGGGCGGCACATTTCCCGCCGCAATACGCTGTGCAATGCCCTCTACCACCGCTGTTTTCCCCACGCCCGGCTCCCCCACAAGGCAGGGATTATTTTTGCGGCGGCGCGATAAAATCTGCATCACACGCGTCATTTCCTCCTCGCGCCCAAGCACCGGGTCAAGCTGATGATTCGCCGCCATTCGTGTAAAATCGCGCGAGTATTTTTCCGCTGTTTTCCCGCCAGAGCGCGCGGCGGGGCGCGGCTGCGGCTGTGCGTCACGCCCCGTCATGCGCTGGTACTCCTTTAAGCACAAGGCCGGCTCCATGCCCAGCTGACGCAGCAGCTCCGCCGCCGTAGTCTGCTCTGTCTCAAGCAGGGCAGAGACAAGGTGTCCCGGTGTCGCCTTGTCGGTGTGCAGCGCCTTTGCCTCTATGATGGCAAAGTCCATGCAGCGCCCCATCGCAGAGGTGAAATCCGCCGGACACAGGCGCGTGGGCACCCCCGCGCCCACCCTCTGAACAAGCAGCGCACGCACCTGCGCGTACGATACGCGCTGCGTCAGCAGGTTCACTGCTGCCTCACGCTGCGCTGTATGCAGCAGCGCCAGCAGCAGATGCTCTGTTCCAATATACAGCGCCCCCATATGCTGCGCCTCTGTAATGGCACGGCACAGCACCGCGCCGCCCTGCGCCGAAAAGCCCGAAAACTTGTAATGCATCCCATATCCTCCCGCGTCTTGCACTGTTTCTTCTGGGTGCAGTATGGGCTGTGCGCAAAAAATCATACACTTTGCTCTGACAGAAAATCAAAGACTGCAATTTGACAAAATAAGAGGATGACCCAAAGCCTACGCTTTGCTGTATGCGGTCTTACGCAAGGATCATCCCCCCATTCTGAATGAAATCGCGGTCAAACCGCATATGGTTTGCTGTTTGCAAAGAAAATCATGCGGGAGGAGAGTAAAATTTTAGCAGGAGCTTTTCGCTTGTGATCCACTCTTTGTGCCAAGGCGTACTGATGCAAAAAGCGCAGCGACCGCATATCCCTATGACGGGATGGGTCGCTGCGCTTTTGCAGCATAGGGAGCGCATCCGACTTTACGCGCGATGCTGCTGCTTTTTATCAAGGCGCATCTTGTCGGCAATCATGGCGATAAACTCCGAGTTTGTCGGCTTGCCGCGCAGATTATGGATTGTGTAGCCAAAATAGCTGTTCAGCGTGTCCACATCGCCGCGATCCCACGCGACCTCAATGGCGTGACGGATGGCACGCTCTACACGGCTGGCTGTTGTGTTGTTGCGGCGCGCAATCTCCGGATACAGCCGCTTTGTCACGCTGTTGATATATTCGTTGTCCTCCATCGTCATCAAAATGGCATTGCGCAGGAATTGATAGCCTTTAATATGTGCAGGCACGCCAATTTGATGCAAAATCTCAGTCACGACACATTCGTCATCCACAAGCGGCTCCTTGTGCGTATAGCGGCCGGTCGCGCTTAGCAGATGGCTTGCCAGCATATTCGGATCAAAGGGCTTTAAAAAGTAATAGGCAAAGCCATGCTTCATAATTTCGCTCTCAAGCTCATCATCAAGAAATGTGCCGGTGGCAAAAAACACTGTGCCCGTGGCACCGCTCTCATCATATTTTTGCTTTACGCCCATCGCATCAAGGCCGGGCATAAAGGTATCAAGCAACACGGCAGACGGCTTGTCCCGCAAAATTACTTCCAGCGCTTTCAGGCCGTTGCGCTCGCACATCTGCACGCGCACCTTATGATTCGCCAGCACCTCTCCATATTGCGTCACCAATTCGGGTACCGTTTCTGTCATCAACAATGTCACAGCTTGTTCCATATTATTTTTCCTCCAAATAATTGATTTCTCCGCAAAAAAATGCGGTGGGCTTTTCGTTTCCCTTACATTCCAGATATTACCATATATTTTCTGTAAACACAACCCTTTTTTGGAAAAAATTTCTATATCTTGCCAAACTTATCTCTTTCGACCCAAGATGCTGTGGTTCCCCCAAAAGCGGCGAGAAGCGCAAAAAGCCCCTGCATCCGCAGCCTTTTTTGTGCGGGTGCAAGGGCTTTGACAGCTTTTGACACAGCTGCCGTTCTGTTATGCCGCAGCGCGCTGTGCGGCGGCATCCGCAGTCTCAAGCATATTTTCGGCAAAAATGCCATAGCCGCGCGCGGGGTCATTGACCAGTACATGAGTCACCGCACCCACAAAACGCCCGTTTTGCAAAATTGGGCTGCCGCTCATGCCCTGGACAATGCCGCCCGTCGCCGTGAGCAAGCGGGGGTCCGTCACACGCACCACCATATTTCGATTTGGATTTTCGCTTGTCAGCGCGATCTTTTCAACCATCACACTGTAAAGCTGCGGTGTTTGCCCGTTCACAGTGGTATAAATCTGTGCTTCTCCCGTCTCAATCTCCTGTGCCAGAGCGACCTCGGTTTCCATTCCCTTAAAGTAAGCCGTCGCATGACCATACACACCCGTCTCGCCGTTGACCGCAATGGTTCCCGTTGGCACATTGCTGATAAACCGACCCTTTAGCTCACCCGGGCTGCCCGCAGAGCCAACCGTTGCGCCCGTAATTTCCACATCGACAATTTCGCCCTTTAACAGCGAGATGGTCGCACCCGTGTCAATGTCATGAATGGAGTGACCCAGTCCCGCAAAAATGGACGTAGCGGGATCAACAAAGGTCAGCGTGCCAATGCCTGCGGAGGAATCACGCACCCACATCCCCGTGCGCCAGGTGTCTGTCGCGGTGTCAAGCACTGCCGTCAGCATTGTGCGCTGTTCCATTCCGTCCCTGATCAACATAATTTCCGCCGGCGCGCCCGCGAGCTTTTGCAGCGCAGCAGCAACGTCCTCATTTGTTTTTGTCGGATAGCCTGCAATCGACTGAATGACATCGCCCATTTGCAGCCCCGCAGTTTTTGCGGGATTTTGATAGCCTGTCGCCGTGTAAATATCACTGTAGCCCACCACCATAGCACCGTTGGCAAACATTTTGATGCCGAACGGCGTGCCGCAAACCTGTACCACACGTCGGCTGACCACCTCCGCCCGCACGGTTTTAACCGGAATCACTCCGCCTATGGTAAGCTCTGTATTATATGAATTTCCAACCGCCACGCTTGCAACCGGCGTGTCTCCGTCCTTGCTGCGCATCACCAAAAACGGCATACCCGCCACGCAGATATTGCCGCCCTGCGTGACAAGAAAGGTATCCGGCAGCAGTGCCGCCACATAAAGCGCAAGAATAAACAGCGACACCGTGCAGCCGGATATGATAAAGCAAATCCATTTGATAATTTTCTCCAACCTGCTTCCCCCAGTACATACTTTGGGGTTAGTATGCGCCGGTTTGCAGCAATTTAATCGCGCCGGATGGCGCGCCATATTGCTGTGAGAACCGGCCCGGCCAGCGCAGCCACCGCCACGGGGATCAGATGCGTGCCCCACACAGCCGCAGTGCCAAACAGCGGCTGTGCAGCAGGCAGATACACGCTGATCAGCGTTGCCAAAACCGAGCAAAGCGTTGCCAGCAGCAGCGCAGGATTCCCGCCGAAGTGCAGCACACGCGTGCCGCGGCATTCAAAAATATGCAGCATTTGCGAGAGAACAATCGTCATAAAGCAAGCGCTGCGTGCAATTTCCAACGACGCACCGCTGTGCAGCACCGCCCCATACGCCCCGCACGAAGCCATGCCCAGCAGGATGCCGCGTATCACGATGATGCCGCCAAGCCCGTGGGCAAACAGTCCCTCTGTTTTGGGTCGTGGCTTTTGCCGCATAATGCCCTCGTCGGGCGGCTCAAGCCCGAGCGCAATGGCGGGCAGACCGTCCGTAAACAGGTTGACAAGCAAAATTTGAATTGGCACAAGCATCACGGGCAGCCCCAGCATCATACCGAACAGCATTCCCAGCACCTCGCCCAGATTGGACGCGAGCAGAAAGCGGATAAAGCGCAGGATGTTCTGATAGATGACGCGCCCCTCCTCGACGGCAGCCACGATGGTGGCAAAATTGTCGTCCAGAATCACAACGCCCGATGCCTCGCGCGTGACATCTGTTCCGGTCAGTCCCATCGCGATTCCGATGTCCGCCTCTTTTACGGCGGGCGCATCGTTTACGCCGTCGCCGGTCATGGCTGTGATTTGTCCCGCCGCCTTATACGCGCGCACAATGCGCAATTTATGGGCGGGGGAAACACGCGCGTAGACACTGGTCTGCATGCATACCGCCGCAAGCTGCGCATCGGTCATCGCGTCAAGCTCTGTCCCGTCCAGTGCCTTGTCCCCTGCACGTGCAATGCCCACGCTGCGCGCGACCGCCAGTGCGGTGTCCCGGCTGTCCCCTGTTATCATCACCGGCTGAATGCCCGCCGCGCGGCAGCGGCGCACCGCCGGCTCCACCTCCGGGCGCGGCGGATCCTGCATACCGATCAGTCCGCAAAAACACAGCTCGCGCTCGCCGCGGTGCGGGGTGTCGCTTGTAGCTACGCCAATCACGCGCAGCGCGTGCTGCGCCAGCGCGGCCATGTCCTGCTGAAGCTTTTCACGCTGGCGCGGAAACATCGGCTGCACGCCGTTTGCTGTGAGCACCTGCGTACACAAGGGCAAAAGCAAATCCGGCGCGCCCTTACAGATCAGCATCGTCATTTGTGCGCCGCCGTTTTGTTCTGTTTTTCTTTCGACGGTACCTTTTTCCGCCGCAAAGCTTCGCGCCGCCTCGCCTCGCGTTTTCCCCTGTGCCTGCTCCTGCCCCGCCGGATACGACCGCTTTACCGTCACACTCATGCGCTTGCGCACCGCATCAAACGGCTGCTCGCTGATGACATGCCATGACAGCAGCTCCGTTTCTTTTCGCACGCCCTCCTGCCGCGCCGCGCGCAAAATGGCAAGCTCTGTTGCATCCCCTGTTGCCGTGCTTGCCTCATGATCGCCAAGCGATGCGCTGCAGCACAGCACCGCTGCGCGCAGCAGCCTGCGCTGCGCTGCCGGTGTATTTTCCGGTGTGACGACACACTGTACCGTCATGCTGTTCTGCGTGATGGTTCCCGTTTTGTCGGAGCAGATAACACCCGCACAGCCTAGCGTTTCCACCGCGTGCAGCTTGCGAATCACCGCGCCGCGCCGCAAAATTCGGTTGACGCTAAGCGCCAGCGTGATGGTCACAATCGCGGGCAGTCCCTCAGGAATAGCCGCCACCGCCAGCGAAACACCCGTGAGCAGCATCGTGAGGAAATCGCCGCCCTGCAAAAAGCCGAGAAACCCCACGGCAAGGCACACAGAAACGCAAAGCACCGCCACAAATTTTCCAAGCTGCCGCAGCCGTAGCTGCAGCGGTGTCGGTTCTTCTGCCGTCTCGTCCATCATCCCCGCAATTTTACCCATTTCCGTCGCCATGCCCGTCGCTGTCACGGTCGCTTCACCGCGCCCTGTCATCATAACACAGCCCATGTACATTGCATCGCCCGGCTGTTTTTGCACCGGCAGACTCTCACCTGTCAGCATGGATTCGTTGCACGACACCTGCACATCAAAATCAAGCTTTGCATCCGCTGGGATTTTATCGCCCGCGCGCAGCAAAATCACGTCACCCGGCACAAGCTCCTGTGCGGGGAGACTGCTTTGCCGCCCGTCGCGCCGCACACGTGCCGTGGGCGAAGACAGCTCCTTCAGTGCGGCCAGCGTTTTTTCGGTGCGATACTCCTGCACAAAGCCCATGGTGGCGTTGATAAGCACAATGATGATAATGGTGACGGCCTCTGTTCCCTGCCCCATCAGCACGGAAATAACCGTTGCCACAGCTAAAATAAGAATGAGCACATCTTTAAACTGCGAAAAAAACATGGCTGCAATACTGTTTTTTTTAGTTTCACGCAGACGATTTTCTCCTACCTGCTGAAGACGCTGCGCCGCCTGCTGCGCTGTAAGTCCCGGTTTTTGTGTTTGCATACGCCCACCTCCCTACACTGTATGAAGTGCAAAGCGCGCATATGCTGTCCTCTTTCCCGGCAATTTAACACGAAAAGCGCCGCCCTTGAAGGCGGCGCTTTGGATGCGATAAAAACAGAATTATGCTTCTGTGCTTTCCTCGGTCTCAACTGCATCGGCAGCTTCCGGGGCGGTATCTGCGGCCTCGGCTGCGTCCTCGGACGCTTCCGTCTCAGGCAGCAGTGCTTTCATGGAAAGGCTGATGCGCTTTTTGTCGAAATCGACATCGGTCAGCTTTACTTCCACTTCTTGACCGACGCTCAGCACGTCAGAGACCTTTTCCACGCGATCATGCGAAATTTCGCTGATGTGAACAAGACCGTCCACGCCCGGCAAAATGCGCACAAACGCGCCGAATTTTGTGATGGAAACCACCGGCGCGGTAAAGGTGCTGCCAATGGGATATTCGCTTTTCAGCTTCTCCCACGGATTATCCTCTACCTTTTTGTAGCCGAGGGAAACCTTTTTGTTCTCGGAATCAATGTCCTTGACATAAACATCAATGGTATCACCGACATTGACAACCTCGGACGGGTGCTTGATGCGGTTCCACGACAGCTCGCTGATATGAACAAGACCGTCCACGCCGCCAATGTCAACAAAGGCGCCATAGCTTGTCAGGCTCTTGACAATACCTGCGTACTGCTTGCCCACTTCTACATCCTGCCAGAACTTTTCGCGCGCGACATCAGCCGCACCGGCCAAAACCTCGCGGATAGAGCCGACAATATGACGACCCTCGCACTGCTTAATTTTCAGCTTGACTGTCTGCTTCACCAGTTGGGTATAATCCTCGCCGTGGCGCAGCGTTGCCTGCGAGCGCGGCACAAACACGCGCACATTGTTGACAAGAGCCACCACGCCGCCAGAGTTAAACTCTGTGACATAGCCCTCCATGACCTCGCCGCTGTCCACTGCTGCCGCGACTTCCTCTTTGCCTTTATTCTCATCAAGACGCCGCTTGGAAAGGTAAACGATGCCGTCTTGATCCTTCACGCTGGTAACCATGAGGTCGAGCTCGTCACCTTTCTTGACCACATCCTCTGCCTTTGCAGTGGGGTCATTGGTGAGTTCCTCTAGCTTGACGAAACCTGTCTGCTTCACACCGATGTCCACCTGAATCTCGCTAGGTGATATGGCGGTAACAATGCCCTTTACCGTCTGACCTGCGAAGATGGGCTTCATCGAAGCATTAATCATTTCCTCAAAGCTAAGTTCCTCTTCACGAATTTCATCGCTCATTCTGCTCAGTACCTCCTCAATTATAGACGACGGCGTTGACGCGCCCGCCGTAACGCCCACAGTGCGCACCCCGGAAAACCACGCAGGGCATAATTCTGCTGCAATTTCCACGCTGACCGCTTTTGTGTGACGTGCGGCAACCGACACCAGCTTTTGCGTATTGGAAGAGTGGTGTCCGCCAATCACGACCATCAGATCGCATTTGCGGCTCAACTCCTCTGCCTGACGCTGCCTCGCCCATGTTGCATTACATATTGTATCAAAAATTTCGGCGTTTGTATATACTTTTTCGATAAACTCGCTGCATTGTAACCACTTTTTAACTTCAAAGGTGGTTTGCGCGACCACAATGACCCCTTTTTCCCCTATTTTGTCGATGGGCGCGGCTTGCAGCTCCTGCAAATCGGCAAAAACGCAGACACTTCCCCGTGTGTGACCAACAATTCCCTGCACCTCGGGATGGGATGCGTCGCCCGCCACAAACAAAGCTTTGCCCTCTTGCCCCGCGCGCTCCGCAATGCGGTGAATTTTTGCCACGAACGGACACGTTGCGTCATGAAGGACAAGCCCGCGTGCGGCAAGCGCGTCGTACACCGCCTGCGGCACGCCGTGACTGCGGATGACAACCTCGTACCCCGCGGGAATTTCCTCGACGCTGTCCACCGTCACCGCACCGCGCGCGGCAAGGTCGGCAACGCACTGCGGATTGTGAATCAGCGGCCCCAGCGTTGCCACCTTGTGCCCGCTCGCAAGCAGGTCATAGGTCATTTTTACCGCGCGGTCCACGCCGAAGCAAAAGCCGGCCGTCTCTGCCTTGATAATTTCCATTGGCTGTCGTTTCCTGTCTTTTTATCGTTTTATCGCGCATTGCCCCTTTTGGGCAATGCATTGCCGTCAGAGCGCTTGCTTATTTTCCACCAGCAGCTGTTCCAAATGCTCTGCCAGCAGCGCCTTGCACTCCCGCAGGCGCGCTGCGCTGCGCGGCTCGCCCAGCGTGAGCTGCGCCGCCGGAATCGGCTTGCCAAACACCACGGTGCAGCGCCCGAACAGCTTCATTTTTCCGCCCTTATAAATGATGCGGCACGGAATGATGTCAACGCCCGCCGCCGCCGCAACCACAAATGCGCCGGATTTCAGCCGTCCGAGATTGCCGTCCTTCGTGCGTGTCCCCTCCGGAAAAATCAGCGCGCCCTGCCCGTTTTTTACGTCCTCGATGGTCGTTTCAATCAAGTTGGTATCGCCCTTGCCGCGGTGCACCGGCACCACGTTGACCACCTTGAAAAACCAGTCGAGAAAGCGGTTTTTGCCGAACAGCTCGTCCTTGCCGAACACAACCATGCGCCGACCCACCCCGCGCGCCACTGCCACAAACACGGGGTCAATGGCCGAAATATGGTTTGGTGCCAGCACAAAGCCCCGGTCGTTGATGAGATTCTCGTGTCCGATGACGTGGATGCGGAACGCAATATGCCACACAAGCCACGCCCCCGAAAGAATAATTGGATACCACAGCATCGCTATTTGCCCCCGTTCCGCTTACTTTGTATGGTGGACAGCAGCAGCCGAAACGATTGCTCAAAATCGCACTGTGTGGTGTCCACAAGCACCGCGTCCTGTGCCGCCTTCAGCGGCGCGGCGGCGCGGTGGGTATCGTTGTAATCGCGCTGCTCTACGTCTGCCAGCACCTCTGCGTAAGATGCCGCTTCGCCGCGCGCGCAAAGCTCGTCACAGCGGCGCTTTGCGCGCGCGGCGGGGCTTGCCGTGAGAAAAATTTTTACCTGTGCATCGGGCAGCACCACCGTGCCGATGTCGCGCCCGTCCATAATGACATCACTGGTTTTTGCAAGCTCGCGCTGCGACGCAAGCAAAAATTCGCGCACGGCGGGATGTGCCGACACACCGGATGCCGCCATGGAAATCTGCTCTGCGCGGATGGGCAAAGACACGTCCTCGCCGTTCAGCAGAATATGCTGCACGCCGTCCGCATAGCACAAATCGAGCTTGATTTGCGGCAAAAGCGCCACAACACCCGCCTCGTTTTTAGGGTCAACGCCCTGCCGCACGGCATATAGCCCAATGGCACGGTACATTGCGCCCGTATCCACATACACATAGCCAAGCTCCGCCGCAAGGCGGCGCGCAAGCGTACTTTTCCCTGCACCGGACGGCCCGTCAATCGCAATTGCTGTCATCTTGTTTTCTCCTCTGTTTCTGTCTTTTTCGCATTCCTGCCGCGCACTCTTGCGTTTTTATTCTGCGGCCTTTGACGCGATATGGGTCGCGGCGGCGTGTGCCGTGGCAAACGCAATGCCAAGATTATAGCCGCCCGTATACGCGTCCACATCCAGCACCTCGCCCGCAAAATACAGGCCGCCGCACAGCTTGCTCTGCATGGTTTTGGGGTCGATTTCCTTCACGTTCACGCCGCCGCTTGTGATGACGGCATGGGCAAGATCGCCCTTATCCTTGAGCGCAATCGGGAATGCCTTCAGCAGCCGCACAAGCGCGGCGCGCTCCTCGCGCGTCACCTGGTTTACCTTTTTATCCGGCGACACGCCCCATTGCTGCACCATGACAGGCTGCATCGACGCGGGCAGCAGCTTGACAAGGCTGTTCGCGGCATTTTTGTCGGACAGCAACAGAAAATCCTCGTTCACGCGCTTTTGCAGCGTTTCCGCCGTCAGAGCGGGCTTGCAGTCAATCGTAATGCGGTAGCGATATTTTTTCATGTCGCGGATATGCGCGCTGGCGCTGAGGACAAGCGGCCCCGACACGCCAAAATGCGTGAACAGCATTTCGCCCTGCTCTTGATAGACGGCCTTTTCGCCCTCCCACAGGGTGAGCGCCACGTTGCGCAGCGAAAGCCCCATCATCTGCCGGCAAAGACCGCCATCCTCGACAAGCGAAACAAGGCTCGGCTCCGGCGGTACAATTGTGTGGCCTGCCTGCTTTGCAAGGCGATAGCCGTCCCCCGTGCTGCCCGTGACCGGATAGGACACGCCCCCCGTTGCAACAAGCACTGCGTCTGCCGCAAGTGTTTTGCCGTCTTGCAGCATGACCCCCGTCACTGCTCCATCTTGGATGCACAGCGCTTTTGCCCCGGTGCCGGTGCGCAGCGCAGCGCCCTGTGCATAGCGCAGCAGCGCGTTTAAAATGTCCTGCGCCTTGTCGCTTTGCGGAAACACGCGGCGGCCGCGCTCTGTTTTCAGCGGTACGCCAAGGGTATTTTCAAACAAATCCATGACAAAGGCGGGTGGGCACGCGCTGAGTGCCGAAAACAAAAAGCGTGGATTTCGCCGCACATTTTTTAAAAATTCGGCCTGCGCGCAATGATTTGTTAGGTTGCAGCGTCCTTTTCCCGTGATCAGCAGCTTTTTTCCGGCGCTGTCCCCATGTTCCAGCACCGTGACGCGGTGTCCCTGCGCCACAGCGCTGCCCGCGGCAAAAAGCCCCGCCGCGCCCGCGCCGATGATAACAATTTCAGCCATGTGCCGCCCTCCTCATTTTTGCGCATTGCAGGGTGCCGATAAAGCAAAACAGCAGCAATGCGGGATGTGCGCCGCACAGGTACGGCAGCCGCCCGACACCGGCGTTGAACGCCGTGACGAACAGATAGGCCACAATGGCACAGCGCAGCAGCACGCTGCACAAAAGGCCAAGCTGCACCCACCACAATACACGCGGCGGCCACGGAGTTTTTGTTCCGGCGCTGTGCGCGAGTTGAAACAGCCCCACTGCCTGCCAGAGAACCGCCGCGGCAAACATCACGCTGACGCAAACGGCATACGTCCATTGCAGCGCGGTAAAAACAAAATAGGCGCGCTGCTGCTTTGGCAGATAATACGCTTCGTCCGTGTAGGGCTTTGCGGAAATATTGCACGCATTGCCGAGAAATGCTTCATACTGCGCCTGCAAGTCGGGCGGCGTTACCGAAATGGTGTCAAACGCAGGCGCGGCCTCGTTAAACACAAGCATCCGTCCAACATTGATGCAGGCTTCGCGCAGCGTCGGCAAAAAATAGCGCGCCCGGAACGGCATCAGCGTGGTGGAGATTTTTCCGCCGCTTCCCGGCAGCGCGCCGCTGTCGCACAGCGCATTGATTTTGTCCGCCACGGCGGTGTAAAAAACCTTTGCCTCGGCGGCGGTATCGGCGCAGCCGCTCTCGGATACGGCGCGGCGCAGCGCCCAATAAAAGCCGCCCGCCGTGTACTCGCCGCCGCTGTCAATCGCGCCGTAATCGCGCATAATATCAAAGGATTTGAGCTTGCCCTGCACCTTGTCCATCTCCGGCACGGCCGCATAAACCGCATCGAGCGCCGCAGCGCTGACCGGCACCTTTTCTTTCTGTGCAAAGGTGTCGGACGCGCTCACACGCATCAGCGCACCGCACGCGTCGCGAAATTCGCGGCTTGTGAAATCGCTGACGGCAAAGCGCCCGTAGGCACTTGCATTCAGCGCGCAGAACACAAGCGCGCCCGCGCAGAGCATTGCATACGGCACGCTCTGCGCAAGACATTTGCGCAGCTTTTGCGGCACGCCCCTGTTCGCACAAATGAAAAAGCACGTCACAGCTGTGGCCGCAACGCAAAACGCAAGATACCACGCGCCGTCCTCGCGGTTCAGATACGAGCCGGCAAGTCCTGCGCCCGCCGCAAGCAAAAAGCCGATGCTCTGCCGCACGGGCTGCTTATGGCGCAGCGCAGCGCCCGCAAAGCCCGCAAACAGCAGCAGCGCCAGCGCGCCCGTAATATTGTCGCGGTACACGCGCAGCTGCACGGCGGCGGCTGTCTGTGCGGGATTAAAAAGCAGCACAAAAAACAGCAAAAGCCGCGTTTGATACCGCCGCACCACGGGCGAAAATGCCGCTGTTCCAACAGCGCACGCCGCCGCATACAGCAGCTGTCCGCCCAAAAGATACGGAATATGCAGCGTGTGCAGCAGCGCCACCCATGTCGGAAACAGCATATATTTGCTCAGCGTGAGCCAGTCATAGCCGCCCAGCCACGCGCCGTTTGTAATGCTGACGGCGGCATCATACATCAGTGTGTCGTCGATGGGCGCGCCCTGCGGCGTGATGAACAGCATCTGCCGGCTTGCAAGAAACAGCTTGAGCGCAACAAGCAGCAGCGCCGTCAGCCAAAAGGCGCGGCGCGTGCAATCATTTTTTGTCCATGCTCCCGGTAACCGTTGTTTCATCTACAGCTTTTCAACGCTTTCCACAAGATATTTTTGATGCTTAAACAGCAAATCCACAAGCAGCGACAGATATTTCAGCACAAAGGTCAAAATGGTAAACACACCAAAAAAACCCACCGTCAGCACAAACATCATCGTCGTCCAGCCCTCGACGGGGCGCGTGCCGCCAAAATAGATGCTCAGCGTGTAAATAAGCTCCGCCACCGTGCCAAGCAGCATCAGCGCGGCAACGCCGAAGCTGACGCGATAGGCGGTGTCTGTGTAAAGCGCAAGCGAGTCCACCGCCAGCGTCAAGCGCAGCGATTTATCCTTGCACGCACCCGCCGCAATGCTTTTGTCGCACAGTGCAAACAGCTTTAACCCGCTGGCGGCATAGGCGGCCTTTCGGTAGGCGGGCGTTGCGCTCACTGCGTGCACGCGGTTGATGGCGCGGCGCGAGAGCAGACGCAGCACATCCGTTTGCAGCTTGTACCGCGAATGGGACGACGCGTTGAACACCCTGTAAAACAAGCTGCTGATAAAATTGCGGTTTTTCGCAGGTCCGACGGAAACAATATCATAGCCTGTAAGCGCGGTTTCGTAGGCTTTGCACAGCAGCGCCGCATCATAGCCCGTGTCAAGCGTGTCAAATTCAAACACAAAGTCGCCGATGGAGGCATCCATGCCGGCGTTCATGCACAATTCGCGTCCCTGTGCAAGACTCATATTGATGAGCGTGACCGGCGCGGCATTTGCCCGCACATACTTTTTAATTTCCTGCACGCTGCCATCGCGCGACGCATCGTTTACCATGATAATTTCATAATGGTCAAACCGCACCTCCAGCGCCTGCTGCACGCGCTGCAAAAAGCTTGCTACACGCAGCGCGTCATCATGCACATAGGCGATGGCGGAGATAAAATTGCTCTCTTTATTCTGCATTTTACAACACCTCATCCAAATCATATACCGTGTTGATTTTACCCGACAGCACGCTGACAAATGTCGGTTCCCTTGAAAATTCACGCACCACGGTGGGGCGCGAATCGTCTATTTCGCTCGCCTTTAAAATGGGTTTCATGCTGAACAGGCTGCTTTTGTAGGCAAAGCCATATTCCTCTTTCAGATATTTGCGCGCAAGCTGGCTCATCTGCGGCCACGCGCTGGCGGGCTTTGCGGGGCACTCGTTGCAGTTGTACAGGCTTTCGGGCACACACAAGCCCTCGCTGCGCGCTTGACAATCAAAGGTGGGCTGTGCGTCATAGCTTGTGGTGTGCGGCGTGTGGCACACGGCGGTCAGGCTGTGCAGCCCCGTCTGTCCAAACGGCATCAAGGAAAAGAACGGCCCGTCCATCACCGTAATGCCCACATTTGCAAGCGGCTTTTCCACGGTGCACAAAATAATTTCGCACAGCTCGTACTTGATGGCAAACGGCGCAACGCCCAGCATGGCGTGGATATTGTTGACACCCGCATAGGTGGCGTTGAGCAAGTACGGCGTTTCGTAGCTTCCGCCCGTATCGGTGGTCACCTGCCAAACCCCGCCTGTATTCCGAATGGCGGTCAACCGTTCGGCACAGTGTACCGCAACGCCCGGCAGCTTTGCAATTTTATCCATAAAATACTGCTTTAACACCTGCGCGTCATAGGTGTACTCATGCGTGCGAAACGCGCCGTCACACACGCCGTCGTTAAAATATTTGCCTGTGGGAACATCCTCGCACAGGATGTGTGCCGCCGCGCAAAAGCGTCTGAACTCTGTCGCGTTTGTCCAGCTAAACTGTGCGCCCGTGGCGTAAATCTGTTCAAAATCCGTGCGCTCGCAAAAGGCATAATCCTTGTGAAAGCGCTCAAAATAATGCGCGCTTTTTATCGCGGTGGAATAGCTGCGCGGATAATGGTAGCCCATGTGCACGCGCGCCTGATTGATGTACGTCGCGCGCATAAAGGGCGCGGCATCGCGCTCTAAAACCAGCACCTTTTCGCCCTTTTGTCCGCATTTTTCGGCCGCATACAGCCCGTACAGCCCCGCGCCGAGAATAATTTTATCGTAGGTCAAGTAAGCTCCCCCTTTCCCTCTGCCTCCTCAGCGTTTGCACCGGCAGATGCATCGGTATCCGCCGCGCCCGCAAGCACACGCTGCGCCGATTGCGCGCACCACCCGCAATGTGCCAGCAGCAGCGGCAGCGCGGGCAGCAGCCACAGCACATAATTAATGCCCACATGAATGGACGAGTGACCGCGCGCCAGTATAAACCACGACATCGGTGCCAGCATCGCCACCAGCGTAACCACAAAAAGCTTTGCGCTGCGCAAAAGCAGTCGCGTTTGCTTTTTTACCGCAAACAGTGCGGCAGTCAGTGCCACCCAAACCGTATCCATCAGCATCAGCGCACCCATTGTCAGCCCGCCCGTAACGGTTTCCTGTGTAAAATAGCGGCGCAGAATCTCCGCAAGCGGCACAGCAAGGCTTTCCCCATACACACCCGGCGGGTTGAACGTGCTGCGGAAGGCACCTGTGCGGAAGGATACTGTTTTAAAAATTTCCTCCAGTCCGCGCGCAAGACTGCCCCAGTGCAGCATGGACTGTACAAAAAGCGTCAGCATTGCGGCGGCAAACGCCACAAGACACCACAGACCGAGCCACAGGCCGGTCAGCAGCCATTTTTTGCGCTGTGCCGTCCGGTTTTCGGTGTCATCCCAATGCTTCAGCAAATAGTACACAACCGGAATTTCCGTGCAGATCAAAACAGAAGAAGTGAACTCAAACCCGCACAAAAAACGCAGAAATACAGCACCTGCCACCACGGGATAAACCCACCTTGGCAGCCTGTCGGCGGTCTCGTATCGGCGGCACAGCCATGCACACAGTAAAAACGGCAGCAGGTAAAGCCACATTGCCCAGTACAAATTGCCCATGCTGCACAGCGCCCACGGTGAAAACAGCGTACCCGCACAGCACAGCGCCGCCGCAACAAAGCCAAGCTCGCGGTAAACCCACAGGCAGACACCGGCAAGCAGCACGCAAAACAGCCATACATTCACAAAGGAAAGCACGGCAAGGCGGCTTTGCGGCGGAAGCTTCAGCGCGCACAGCACCAGATTCATCACACCCGCCGCCGTGCCTTGCAGCCCTGTTTGATGGGTATAGGTCCAGAAAATATCCGGCGTGACCTGCGCATCCTGCAAAAAGAGATCCGCTGTAGTATAGTGGGTCACCTCGTCGCGGTAAATGCCCATAAAGCCCGCGGGATTGCTCTGTGTAAGCCCGCGCTGCATCTGGTACATGCGCCCGATGACATAGCCCTCGGATTCCGTGTCCCAGCCGCCCGTGTGCACGCTGAGCCAGCCGGCATAAAAGCACAGGGTAAGACAGGTGATCAGCAGCAGCGCGAACAGCGCGTCCACCCAACGTCTGCGTGTTTGCTTCATCGCGCAGCAGCCCCCTTTCCCCTTTGACACAGCTTTCGGCACAGCTCCTGCGCACAGACACCGATATGCGCAAGGCACAAGGGCACAAACGGCAGCAGCCAGAGCAGATAATTGATATGCGGATGCACTGACGCGTGCCCGCGCGCAAGAACAAGCCATGACAATGTGCCAAGCAGCCCCGTGCACACAGCCAGCAGCCGTGCCGCGTGCAGCTGCAGCGCGGCTTTGTCGCGCTGCTTTAGGCACACGCAAAGCGTCACAGCCAGCACAGCGGCATAAAGGCAAAGCAGCGCAAGCACCGAAAGCCCCGGCAAAATAGTGTCATTGCAAAAATACAGGCGCAGCAGCTCCAAAAGCGAAACATCCAGTGATGCGTTATATCCCGCCTGTGCCGCGCCCAGTACGCCCGTGCGGTTGGCGATGGGCACCAGCAGCTCTGCCAGCGCGCGCTGTGCAGTGCCCGTGTGCACCCACAGCTGCACAAACCAAATCAGCAGCGCAAGCGCAAAGCCAAAAATCCCCGCAAAGCCCGCGTAAATTGCGGCGCGCAGCCATTTGCACCGCTGCGTCCCGGGTACAGCTTTTGGCTGCGGCGCATCCGTGGGCAGTGCCGCGCAAATGCGCCTGTTGCAGCGCTGCGCTGCGCCCGCGTGCTTTATCAGATAGTAAACAAACGGCACCTCCATGCACACAAGCAGCGAGGAGGCAAATTCAAAGCCGCCCAAAAAGCGCAGACACACTGCCGCGCCAAGGCAAAAAAAGCCGAGCGGCGAAAGCTTTTCCGCTGTTTCGCACCGGCGGCACAGCCATGCCGACAGTGCAAAGATGCCAAAGCAAAGCCACAGCCGCCAATACAGGCTTGCGCATGCGCGCAGCGTCCACGATGACAAAAGCAGCCCCGCGCCGCACAGCACCGCTGCGGCAGCGCCCCACTCGTGCCACAGCCACAGACAGACAAAGTACAAAGCCGCGCACAGCAGCCACACGCTGATAAAATGCAGCGTGTGCAAACGCGTCTGCGCGGGCAGACGCAGCACGCACAGCGCGCGGTTCATCACGCCCCACAGCGTGCCCTGCACACCGGGCTGATGCGTATAGGCCCAATATTGTTCCGATGTGACAGGTGTATCATCAAAATAAAGACCAAGCTGGTCATATACGCATTGCGATGCGTGATTTTCACTCGTCGGCAAATCAAACCCGCCCAGAAAGCCCGCGGGATTCTTTGCATCCTGCCCCATCTGCATCTGATAGATGCGCCCGATGACAAGCCCCTCGGAGTCGTACTGCCACAGCGTGTAGCCGGATTGCAGCCAAACCGCAAACAGCAGCGCGGCGCACACCGTAATGCCCGCAAGCGCTCCTATCACGCGCGTTCCCCGCGGCAGCCTGCGCAGCACACGCGCTGTGTCAGCCCCCCCGACACAGCTTCGGGTGTTCTGTGCATCGCTCATTTTGCACCCCCGGCCTGCGCCGTCTTTTGCACGGGAATCCGCCGCACGGCAAGCAGCTCGCGGCACGTATGCAGGCTGTAGCCCATATGAGCCAGCATACACGGCAGGAGCGGAAACAGCCATAAAATATAATCAATATGCGTATGAATTGCCGCATGACCGCGCCCCATGACAAACCATGACATCGGTGCCAGCAGTGCAATTGCGCACAGGACTATGCCCTGCGCGTGGCGGTGCAGCTGCTCTGTGTCATGCAGCGCGGCGCACAGCGCCATTGCTGCCGCCGTGAGTGCCGCGTAGAGCAGCAGCAGTGTTTGCATCGTCAGCGTGCCCAGCATGGGTGCGCCCTGCAAATAGGTTTGTATAATGTTAGGAATCGACATAGTAAGGCTGTCCGCCAATTCGCCCGCGGGAATCTCAACATTCGAAATCAGCCCCGTGCGTATCGCAATCGGAAACAGCATTTCCTTGTACGCCTCCGTCCAACTGCCAAAGCCAATGGCCATCTGCGTCATCCAAATGCCAAATGCCACCGCAAACGCAGCAAGGCTCAGCAGCCCCGCACATAGCGCCGCACGAAGCCATTTTTTTGTGTCGTGCGGATGCTTTGCCCAATAATACATCAACGGCGCCTCCATGCAGATCAGCGTTGTCGGCGTAAATTCAAACCCGCACAAAAAGCGCAGGAATACGCCCGCCGCAATCAAAAGGCACGCGCGCAGCGGAATGCTGTGCGCCGTCTCGTACCGGCGGCACACAAATGCGCACAGCACAAACGGCAGAAAATACAGCGCCGTCACCCAATATAAATTGCCGATGCTTTTCAGCGTCCACGCGCTGCACAGCGTGCCGATGCCCCCCAGCAGCGCTGCCGCAAGGCCAAATTCGCGGTAGAACCAGAAGCACACCGCGCCAAACGTCACAAAAAAAGCCCAGATTGTGGCAAAGTACAGGGCGCTGAGACGAAGCAGCGGCGGCTGACCCAATGCGCACAGCGCTTTGTTCAGCAGGCCGTACACAAAGCCCTGAAGCCCCGGCTGATGCCAATACAAGCGCAGCTCGTCCAAGGGGCTGTCGGAAAGAAATTTATGCTCTGTCGCATGCAGGTCGGCATCCGGTGCTGTCAGCATCAGACCGGACGGATTGTCAAGGCCAAGCTGCATCTGGTAAACACGGCCGATGGCGTTCCCCTCGGAATCGTGCTGCCAATCGCGCAGAGAAGTCTTGAGCCAGTTATCGGTAAATACAGCCGCAAAACAAAAGGTAACCAGCAAAAACAGCACAAGCTTTGCCACAAACGGATGATTCTTTTTTTGCCGCAGCGTTTTTTCCATCAAGGCGGATTCCTTCCTTTTTACTTTGGATGATACGCGCCGCGCGCGTTTGCGAACAAAATTTTCAGCAGACTTTGGTTGCCCCGAAAGCCCTTTATTTTTGTCGGGGTCGGCTCGTCCTTCGGGTATCGGCGCGCCACGGGCACCTCGCACGCCTTTAATCCAAGCTGTGTGGCGCGTGTGGACAGATAGGCCAGCAGCTCGTACCCGACAAATATCTCGCGCAGCGGCTGCACCTGCGGATGCGTCAAATACGCGCGCGAATATGCGCGGTAGGCATTTGTTGTGTCGGTGAAATGCTGCCCCGCCGTCAGACTGATCACCGGTGCATGGAGGAAGCGCACGGCAAGCCATCGCACAAGAGGCGTATTTTCGGCGATGCCGCCTTTGAGAAAGCGGCTGCCCTGCACAAGGTCATAGCCCGCATTCAGCTTTTCAATAAACAGCGGCACGTCCTCAATCGAGTCCTTGTTGTTGCCGTCGATTGTGATTACGCCCGTATAGCCGCGCAAAAGTGCAAAATGAATGCCCATGCGCAGCTGTGCGCCCTGCTTGCCCGCACCCGTTTTGACCAGCAGCGTATTCACGCCGCGCGCGAAAAGTCCCTCCGGCTCCATGCTGCCGTCCGTGCTGCCGCCGTCGCAGAGAATGAGATCGGCAACCTTTGAAATCTGCGCGTCAAACGCACGCGACAGCTCCGCCAAAATGCGTCCGCCCTCGTTGATGACGGGAATCAGCACGCAGACATCCTTGCGCTTGTCCGAAAACTCCGTACAGGTATAGTCGGGCACGCCCGCAATGCCCGTTTCCTTTTCCGTCACATAGTCTACCATGCAAACACCTCCGCCGCACCCGCCAAAATTCGCTCAAGCTGCGCAAGCGGCTGCGCCTTCATCTCGATGGAGACATAGCCCGCATAGCCCTGCTCGCGCAGCAGCTCCGCCAGCGCTTTGTGAAGCGCGCGGCGCTCTGCGTTTTGCTCGATGGGCGCAAGCTGCGGCTCGCTGAGGTGAATATGATTGACAAGCGCAAGATTGTCCGCCAAGCTCTGCAAATCCTCGCCGTTTGTCAGCAGCGTGCCAAGGTCATAGTTCACCTTGAGCTGCGGCACACGCCGCGCAAAGCAAAATGCCTCGCCGCTTGTGTTGCAAAAGTTTGTGCCGTAAACCGGCGGGTTCGCCTCCAGTGCGATGCAGGTGCCGTTGATCGCGGCATACTGCGCAATGCGGGCAAAAAACGGCACGGCATCCTCGGCGCTTCCGCCCTGCGGAATCCGGCGGTTTTTCGGGCAGCCGAACACAAGGTTTCCGCAGGACAGCGCCTGTGCAAAGCGCACGGCTTTTTCGGTGGTTGCGGCAAGCGCCTCCGCCTCCTGCGGGAGAAACAGATTGCCCGTGCAGCCGTACCAGATGCTCTGCATGGACGCGATGGCAAGGCCGTAATTGCGCGCAAGCTCTCCCGCCTTTTCTGCGGCGGCAGCCGTGTGGTCATAGGGCGCATCACCCGCAAAAATACCCGGTGCAATTTCAAGCCCCGCATAACCGTATTTTTGCAGCAGCGCATATACGGCAAGGGAGTCCTCTTTGGCAAAGCCGATATTGGAAAGGGAAAGACGCATCCTTATCCCTCCTTTTTCCGCGCTGCGGCAACAAAGGCGCAAATGGCTTCCAGCACATCCTCTTTGCTGTACAAATAGCCATTTTCGCCGTGGTAAAGCGCATCGTAGCGGGTGCGCATATCGTAATTTGCGGGCGGGGACGGCAGCTCGTTTTGAAACGTGCCGCCGTGCGTGAGCGCCGCGTAAATTTCCCCCGCGCTGATAGGCTGCGTCGCAAGATTCAACAGCTTTAAATTTGCGGCAAGCGCCCACGCGATATCGCGCCACAAATTTGTCAAATCGTAAAACTGGTACATGGCGCGGCTGTCCGTAAACGACAGCGCATTAAAATTGCTCGCGGCAAAAAAAGTGCGCAGCGCCGCTTTGTCCGTTGTTTTTGCGGCATCTGTCAGCACATAAAACCCGTTTTTCGCAGGCGCGTAGGCGGTTTTGACAAGCGCGCTGTGTGCGGCAAGCTGCGCGTACCTGTCCGCCTTCAGCATCGCGGGTGTCACCGTGAGAAAATCGAACAGAAAATTTTTCTTCATTCCGTTGCCAAACAGACCCGGCAAGCGCACAATCAATGCATCGGGATATGCTGCACGTACCAGCTGCTCTAATTTTGCGCGATTGCGGCCGTAGGCACCGGGGTTTTGCAGCGAGGCCGGGTCATCCTCCGTCACGCCATCCGGCACCTCGTACACGTCCACGGTGCTGATGAGCACAAGCCTCTGCGGGTCAATCTTTCTGATATTTTCCATGGCGTTTTTGCACACGGACTCATCGCCCGCGGGGTCAGTATTGGCAAGATATTTTGCCGCCGGCAGACCGGCATAGACAAGCAGCTCCGGCCTTGTGCCAAACGCCTGCTCGATATTTTTGCTGTTGTACCGTCCCTCAAACGCGTGGCTTTGCGCCAAATTTCCGCCCACAAAGCCCGTATCACCAACAATTGCTGTGCGCATATGCCGTATCTCCTTTGCGTGTTCGCATCTTTCATAGTATTATACTGTATTTGCCCGCCGCACGCAAGGCGCGCCACAAAAAAGCGCGATTTTTCACCGGTAGAGCCGCGCCAGCGTTTTCGCCAGCTCCCGCAGCACGGGATAGGTATTCAGCCGCACGTCTTTGCGCACAGCGCACAGCAGCGCTTTTGCCACAAGCGATGCTCTTTTTCCGCAGATTCCCTCCGCGCCAAGCTCCTCCGGCGTGAGGGCAAGCTGCGCATAGGTTGTCTCTTTCGGTGTCATTGCGCTTCTCTCCTTCCGCTTTTTTTCGGTGTTTTTTCCTCTTTACAATAGCACATCTATAAAAATTGTGCAAAGCTGTTTATTTTACCCTTCAAACGCGGTATAATGAATTTGTATTATTTTTTTGCGGTCTTGCCAACGCATACAAAATGCAGGACGAAAAGGAGAGCAAAGACATGGATGGATTCAACAGCAAGCTCCTCGACGGCAAAATGAAGCTTCATTTTGTGGGGATCGGCGGCAGCGGTATGTTTCCGCTTGTACAGATTTTGCATGCGGTCGGATATGAAATCAGCGGGTCTGATGTGAACGAGGGTGATATCATTGACCGCGAGCGCAAAATGGGGATTTCTGTCACAATGGGTCATGCCGCCGCGAATGTGCACGGCGCAGAGCTTGTCGTGTACACCGCCGCCGTGACGAAGGACAACCCTGAGCTTGCGGAGGCCAAGCGCCTTGGCATAGAAACGGTAGAGCGCAGCGTTTTGCTGGGCTATGTGACCAACACCTATCCGCACCCCATCTGCATTGCGGGCACGCACGGAAAAACGACAACAACCGCAATGATTACACAGGTTATGGTGATGGCGGGCAAGGACCCCGCGGCAATTATCGGCGGTAAGCTTCCGCTGATTGATGCCTATGGGCGCTATGGCACGGGCAAGGAAATTGTTGTGGAGGCGTGCGAATTCAGCAACACCTTCCTGCGTATGTCCCCCTTTTATTCCGTCATTTTGAACATTGATGCAGACCATATGGAGTTCTTTAAAACGATGGACAATCTGAAGGATTCCTTCCGCAAATTTTCTCTGCTGACACAAAACGCCATCATTGCCAACATCGACGACATGAACACCGTGGAGGTGGTCAGCCGGGTTGACCGCCATGTTGTGACCTTTGGGCGCAACAGCATTGCAGATTACCGCGGTGTAAACATTACAGAGTATCGACCGTCATTTTTCAGCTTTGAGATTGAAGTCATGGGCGTAAAGCAAGAGCACATTGAGCTGAATATGCCGGGCGAGCACAATGTATACAACGCGCTGGCGGCCTACGCCGCCGCCTGTATGGCGGGCTGCACGCCGAATGACTGCAAGCGCGGCATTGAGGCTTTTAAGGGTGCGGGGCGACGGTTTGAATTTTTGGGCGAGGTGAACGGCATCACAATTGCCGATGACTATGCCCATCACCCCACAGAGCTAAAGGCTACGCTGACCGCCGCAAAGGAAATGGGCTACCAGCGCGTATGGGCGGTTTTTCAGCCGTTTACCTATACGCGCACAGAGCGCCTGCTGGATGACTTTGCACAGGTGCTGCAAATTGCCGACAAGGTTGTGATGACCGAGATCATGGGCAGCCGGGAGCGCGCCGAGGACTACACCGTGCGCACAAAGGATCTTGCGGCAAAAATACCGGATAGCGTGTGGTTTAACACCTTTGACGAGGTTGTGGCACATGTGATGAAAAATGCACAGTCGGGCGATCTTGTTATCACGCTTGGCTGCGGCGATATCTATAAAGCCGCCAGAATGATGATGCAGCAGGGCAAATAGACCGCATCGTCAAGGAACCAAAAAAGTTTATTTGTCTCAAGGGGCTTTGTTTTTTGCAAATTGCACCCCCACAAGACAAGGCAAAGGGCATCCTCGCTTTTGCGAGGATGCCCTTTGCTTTTTATAAAAAATCAGCCAAGCCTGCCGGTGCAGCCGTTGCCCGCTTTGAGCAAAGGAGCAATGTAAATGCACATTACGATCAGGCAGTCTCTTAATATTCGTTGCGGCGTTTCCGTGCAAACTTGCGCCAAAAGCCAAAGCCCGCCATGACCAGCATTGCTGCCAGCACCAGCGGCATCACCCAGCCGCCGCCGCCCGCGTCATAGCTGCGCACACTGCTCCACGCGGCATCCATCGCCGTGTTAATTTCGTCCGGCAGTACTTCAAACGTCTCACAGCGGCTTAAAATCTCCTGCGGCGGATACATCAGCTCGCTGTCGCGCATCTCTGCGGACAGCAGCGCCTGCACCTGTGTGTGCGGTGTGGAATAACAGATAAATTCGGTATTTGCAAGCGCCACCTGCGTCTCGCACATAAAATTGATGAACATTTCAGCAGCCTCTTTGTTGCGGCTGCCCTTCGGAATGCACATGGCATCAACATACAAATTCGATCCCTCGGACGGGATGAACATGGCGAGATTCTCGTTTTCGTCCATCATGGTGACCCCATCGCCCGCATAATAGGGCGCGACGGCGGCCTCCTCGCTCTCCATCTTGTCAAACACCTCGTCCATAACGTAGGACTGAATGACGGCCTTTTGCGCCTTGAGCTTTTCCGCCGCCGCGTCAATTTCGCGCTGCGTCGATGGATTCAACGAATGACCCATCATCTTTCCCGCAATGGCAAACGCGTCGCGGCTGTTGTTAAACATCAGGATATTGCCCGCGTACTTTTCATCCCAAAGCAAGCCCCAGCCCTGCTCTAAATCGCCCTCGTCCACCATGTTTTTGTTGTAGATAATGCCCACAACGCCCCACATATAGGCGACGGAATATTTGTTTTCGGGGTCGTAGGTGCGCCCCTTGTAATTGTCCCCGATGAATTTAATGTTTGGGATATTGTTCATGTCAAGCGGTGTCAACATCCCCTCCTTTGTCATCTTGCCAATCATATAATCGCTTGGGATGATGACATCGTAATTGCCGCCGCCGCTGCGCAGCTTTGCATACAGGCTTTCGTTTGTGTCAAAGGTGGTGTAGTTGACCCGAATGCCCGTCAGCTTTTCAAACGCCTTGACAACATTCAGCGAATCGTCCGAGCCGTTCGAGATATATTCGCCCCAGTTATACACGTTCAGCGTGATATTGTCCTCTGCAAAGCGCGTGTAGTCATAGCCCGGCTCCACGGTGAGCTCAAGCGCATCGGCAAAAGCGGACGGGCACAGCAGCGCCGCACAAAAGCAAAACGTCAGGAAAAAAGCGGTCAATTTTTTCATTCTGTGACCTCCTCGCCGCGCTCTGCTGCGCGCGCCGCGCGCTCAAGGCGTTTTTCCCGCGTGCTGTCCACGGCGTTAGAGACAAAAATAATGCTGAGAATTACCACAAACATAATCGCGGACAAGGCGTTAATTTCCGGGCTGACCTTTTTCTTTGTCATGCTGTAAATGGCAATGGGCAGCGTCTGCACGGTGCCGCTTGTGAAATACGAAATGATAAAGTCATCAATCGAATACGTCAGACAAATGAGAAAGCTCGACAGCACGGCGGGCATAATCTCCGGCAAAATGACCTTGAAGAAAGCCTGCCGCGGATTGCAGCCGAGATCAAGCGCCGCCTCGTACAGGCGCACGTCCATCTGCCGCAGCTTCGGGCTGACGTTGAAAATGACATACGGCACGCTGAAGGTGATATGCGCAATGAGCAGCGTTCCCATGCCAAAGCCCCGCAGCGCTATCTCTGTGTTGAAAATTGCCGACAGCACGCCGGAAAGCTGGCTGTTAAACACGACAAACAGCAGCATCATCGAGACACCGGTCACAATTTCCGGGTTGATGACCGGCACGTAGCTGATGCCCATAATGGCACCGCGCGTGCGCTTTTTCATGCCGCTGATGCCAAGCGCCGCCATTGTGCCCAGCACCGTCGCAAAAATGGCCGAGACAAACGCGATGGCAAGCGAAACGGCAAGACTTTTTAAAATCATGTCGTTGTGAAACAGGTTCTCGTACCATTTCAGCGTAAAGCCCGTAAAGTTGCTGCGGCTTTTGCTCTGGTTAAAGCTGAACGCAATCAGCACGGCAATGGGGGTGTACAAAAAGCCGAACACGGCTACAAGATACGCCTTTTGGAACCAGCGCATTTTCCTCATACCATCGCCTCCATTTCCTCAGTATCGGCGGTGGTAAAGCTCATGCACAGCAGCACAATCACCATCAGCACAAGGCTCATGGCACTGCCGAGATTGTAGTTATAGCTGTTGCCGAGAAATTGCAGCTCAATCAAATCGCCGGGCAGTAAATTTGCGCCGCCGCCCAGCATGCGGCTGATGATAAACGTGGAAATGCTGGGCACAAAGACCATCGTGATGCCCGTGGTCACGCCGTCCATGGACAGCGGCACAAGCACGCGCCACAAAACGCCCCAGGTGCTTGCGCCCAAGTCCTGTGCGGCCTCGATGACGCTGCCGTCAATTTTGACCATAATGGTGTAAAGCGGCAGTATCATATACGGCAGATAGTTGTACACCATGCCAAGCACCACCGCACCGGAGGTGTTGATCATATTGAACGGTCCGATGCCGAACATGCCGAAAAAACGGTTGATGAGGCCGTTGTGCTCAATCAGCGTCATCAGCGCGTAGGTGCGCAGCAAAAAATTCATCCACATGGGCAGCATGACAAGCATCAGCATCATGCTTTGACGCGACGCACGCATACGCGAGAGCATATAGCTGAGCGGAAACGCAAACACAAGACAGATGACGGTAGCCACAACAGCCTGCACAATGCCGCGCACGAACACGGTGGTGTACTGACCGAGACCCATAATATTTTCAAGGGTGAACGCGCCGGATGGGTCCGTAAACGCAAAATAGACCACAATGCACAGCGGCACGACAATAAAAATTGTCATCCAGACAAGGTAGGGCGCTGCGAGGGATTTTTTCTTTATCATATTCCCTACGCCTCCTGCGCACGGTGCATGATGTGAATTTCATCGGGGCCGATGCGCATGCCAATCATCTCGCCCACGGCGGAGGCCTGCGTGGAGTGAATCATCCACTCGGTGCCGGCGCTGCGCACGTGCATTTCAAAATGCACGCCCTTAAAAATGACGTTCTCCACCATGCCGGTCAGCTGCCCCTGGATCGCCGGCACAACCTGAATATCCTCCGGGCGCACGACAACCTGCACAATTTCGTTGCGCTTAAAGCCCTTATCCACGCAGGTGAACTCCTGCCCCGCAAACTCCACACAGAAGTCGCGCTGCATCACGCCGTCAATAATATTCGATTCGCCGATGAAATCCGCGACAAACGCATTTTTCGGCTCGTTGTAAATGTCCTGCGGCGAGCCGATTTGCTGGATGTCGCCGCCGGACATGACCACCACCGTATCGGACATGGTGAGGGCCTCCTCTTGGTCATGCGTGACATAGATAAATGTAATGTTCAAGCTTTGCTGAATGCGCTTCAGCTCAATTTGCATCTCCTTGCGCAGCTTTAAGTCAAGCGCGCCCAGCGGCTCGTCCAACAGCAGCACGCGCGGATGGTTGACAAGCGCGCGCGCAATGGCCACACGCTGCTGCTGACCGCCCGACAGCGTAAAGGTGCTGCGGCGCTCAAAGCCCTTTAAGCCCACAAGCTCCAGCATTTCCAGCACGCGGCGGCGAATTTCCTTTTCGTCTGCTTTTTTTTGCAGACGCAGCCCGAAGGCCACGTTTTCAAACACGTTTAGATGCGGGAACAGCGCGTATTTTTGGAACACGGTGTTCACCTGCCGCTTATAGGGCGGCAGCTTTGTGATGTCCTTGCCGTTAAAAAAAACATTGCCCGATTTCGGCTCAATGAACCCCCCGATGACGCGGAGCGTTGTCGTTTTTCCGCAGCCCGACGGGCCGAGAAACGTGACAAACTCCTTATCGTGGATGTCAAGGCTGAGGCCTGTCAATACTGACTGACCGTCGAAATCGACTACAATGTTTTTTAGTGCCACAATGATCGTATTATCCATAATTTTGCATCCCCCTTTGCGGAAATTTTCTTCGGGCATGGATATTGCCCCAAAGCAGATGCCAATTATGTCACCCCGCAAAAGGTTTGTTACACAGCAGCGTGCGTCAAATTTAACGCAGCTGCGGCTACAGTGACATATACGGTCATCTTTTACCAGATGTATCGTGCCGTTTGCACGCAAGTGTTACTATACGGTTTCGCGGGGCGCATGTCAATAGTTTTTTAAAAATTTATTCACAATATTTTTGCAAATTCCGTGAATTTCTGCGTTTTTCCGATACAGTATGCAGCTTGCAGCATACTTTACTTCTGTTTTCTCCGAAATACTCTTGTAATCTTTGTTTTGCTCTCATTCAGCGCAAATGTGTCCCGTGCAATTCCTACAGGACACATTTGACTTTTTTCGCGCAAAAACGTATACTGAAAGCACAGAAAAAATTGCTGCAAAGGGAGGTTCTATTGTATGGGAAAATTCGTCATTCGCACCACCAAAACGGGCTTCACGTTCCAGCTGAAGGCGGGCAACGGTGAGGCTATCGCCACGAGCGAGGTGTATTCTTCGCTTGATTCCTGCAAAAACGGCATTGCCAGCGTACAAAAAAACGCGCCCCTCGCACCCATTGAGGATTTGACCGCAGCCGAGCCGAAGGCCGAAAAATGCCCGAAATTTGAGCTGTACGAGGACAAGGCGGGTAAATTCCGTTTCCGCTTAAAGGCGGGCAACGGTGAGCCGATTGCCGCGTCCGAGCCTTACAGCGGCAAAGAGTCCTGCAAAAACGGCATTGACAGCGTAAAGCGCAACGCCCCCGGCGCGGAAATTGCCGAGGAGTAAAGCATCCCCCACTTGCGTCAAAGCAAAAGGGCATCCCTGAACGGGATGCCCTTTTTTGCGCCGGTT
>JAVXUG010000007.1:0-15986 GCA_036642215.1 Ruthenibacterium sp. | reverse complement strand
CCTTTTCCGGCAGCTTTTAAATACGCGTTGATAAAGCCGTCCAAATCTCCGTCCATCACCGCGCTGACATTGCCGTTCTCGAAGTTTGTGCGGTGATCCTTGACAAGCGTGTACGGCATGAACACATAGCTGCGTATCTGACTGCCCCACGCAATGGCGTTCTGCACACCCTTAATATCACCGATTTTATCAAGGTGCTCGCGCTCTTTAATCTGGTGCAGCTTTGCCGCCAGCATCTTCATACACATCTCGCGGTTTTGCAGCTGACTGCGCTCATTCTGGCAGTTGACCACAATGCCCGTGGGCGTGTGGATGAGGCGCACGGCGCTTGAGGTTTTATTGATGTGCTGACCGCCCGCGCCCGAGGCGCGGTACACCTCCATCTTGATGTCGGCGGGATTGATTTCAATGACTATTTTGTCGTCCAGCTCCGGCATGACCTCCAGCGAGGCAAAGCTCGTGTGCCGGCGGCCGGAGGAATCAAACGGAGAAATGCGCACAAGACGGTGGACACCGTTTTCACTGCGCAAAAAGCCGTAGGCGTTGTGTCCCTCGATCAAGATAGACGCACTTTTTAAGCCTGCCTCGTCGCCGTCCAGATAATCGAGCACCTTGACGGTAAAGCCATGGCGCGCGGCAAAGCGCGAGTACATGCGATAGAGCATCTCGCTCCAGTCCTGTGCCTCGGTGCCGCCCGCGCCCGCGTGAAACGTGAGGATGGCATTGTTGTGGTCATATTCCCCCGTCAGCAGCGTGACAAGGCGCATTTCCTCCACCTTTTCCGCCAGAACCTCCACGCTCTCGCCAAGCTCCTCGGCAAGCGCGGGGTCGTCGTCCTCCTCGCACATCTCCAGCAGCGTCTGCGCATCCGACAAAAGCCCTTGCAGCTTTGCGTAGTCCTCCAGCTTATCCTTAATCTCCCCCATCTCGGCAAAGACTGCGCCGGATGCGGACGGATCATTATAAAAAGCGGGATCTGCGCTTTTGTTTTCCAGTTCATCCAACCGCATCCTGCACTGATGGATGGCAAGCGCATCGGCAAGATCCGTCACAACGGGCGCAAGCTCACCCAACTGACGTTTTATATCATCTAAAATAACCATGGGTTCCTCTTTCTGCGCGCAAAAAGCTCTCTTTTTCATAAAAAAGCGCCGTTTGCTAAGATTTGTTCACATTTATTTATTATAGTTATTTAAAAGGCACTTGTAAAGGTGTACAAACGCGTCAATTTGCGTTAAAATAGAAATATGTATAAATTTGTGGAGGTCTCCGTATGATGAATTTCAAAGGCTGTTCCTGTAGTGTATGCGGGCAGCCGTTTCAACCAGGCGATGATATTGTAGTGTGCCCCGAATGCGGCGCACCCTATCACCGTGCCTGCTATGCCAAGGAAGGACATTGCGTTTACGAGGCGCAGCACGGCAACGGCTTTGAATATCAGCCGCCCGCACCCGTCGGCGGCAGCAACCGCTGCGGCAATTGCGGCGCAAACAACCCGCAGGGGAATTTATTCTGCGAAAACTGCGGTGCCGCCCTTGGCGAGCACGCCGCGCGTTCCTCTGCACAGCAGGCTGCTTCCCCCATGCGAACACAGCCCGCACAAAGCCCGATGGGAGCACAAAGTCCCTTCCGTCCCGCAGGCGGGGCAGAAAACCCCATGCAGGGCATGTTCGATGCGGCTGTCATCGGACGCGAATATGACGGCATTTCCAGCGCCGACTGGGGTCAGTACATCGGCAAATCGGCGCCGTATTATCTCTATCAGTTTTCCCACATGGACGAGACCGGGCGCAAAAGCAGCGTCTGTTGGAGCGCGCTGTTTTTCGCCCCCTTCTATTTTGCTTATCGCAAAATGTGGGGCTGGCTTACGGTCAGTGCAGTAGGTGCCTTGATTGTCAGTATTCCCTCTTTTCTCGATATTTTGCAGCGGCTTGGCATTGGCATTGGCTTTACGCTGTCGGGCGGTGCTTTGGGCTTTCTCTCTATCGCCTGCGCCGTGTTGAACTGGACGATGTCTGTCTTTTTCGGCATTTTTGCATTTTATCTTTTCCGGCAGCACAGCGCTAAAAAGCTGCACGCGCTGAAGCAGCGCGCTGCCGACCCCGCCGAATACCAGACGGCACTCGCCCGCAGAGGCGGCCCTAGCGCTGTCGCGGCTGCCCTATTGGGCGTTGCCTGTGTGCTGTTGTGCTACGCATTTGTTTTCTGGGTCGGCCCCGACAAAATTATAGCACTGTCCAACAGCTTGTATTATTGACGATCCTTGCTCCTGACTTTATAAAACATGAGGAGAGAAAATTCATGCAGAAAATCAGAAAAGCAGTAATTCCCGCCGCAGGGCTTGGCACACGTGTGCTGCCCGCCACAAAAGCAATGCCGAAAGAAATGCTGCCTATTGTGGACAAGCCCGCCATCCAGTACATTGTGGAGGAGGCCGTGGCTGCCGGCATTGAACAGATTTTAATTATTACAGGGCGCGGCAAGGGCATTATGGAGGATCATTTTGACCGCGCACCGGAGCTTGAAGCAGCACTGCTGCGCGGCGGCGCGGGCAAAAAGCCAATGCTGGACGACTGTATGTCCATTGCAAACCTTGCGGATGTGTTTTTCCTGCGTCAGAAAGAGACAAAGGGGCTTGGTCATGCAATTTTAAAGGCGCGCGCCTTCACGGGTGACGAGCCGTTTGTGGTGCTGTACGGCGATGATGTCATCATGGGCAAGGACCCTGTTGCAGCGCAGCTGTGCCGCGCATACGAGCAATATGGCAAGCCGTGCGTGGGCATCAAGGAGGTTGACCGTGAGGCCATACAAAAATATTCCTCCATGAAGCTTGACCCTTTGCGGGACAACCTTTACCATATCACCGACATGATTGAAAAACCCGCGCCCGGACAGGAGTTCAGCATGTTTTCCATTCTGGGGCGCTGCCTGCTGACCCCTGCAATTTATGACATTTTAGAGCACACCGCACCCGGCGCGGGAGGCGAAATTCAGCTGACCGATGCCATGGCTGTGCTTGCGCGAAACGGCGGCATGACGGGCGTTGACTTTACCGGCAAGCGCTACGATATGGGCTCGAAGCTGGGTGTCATGCAGGCTCAGGTGGAGACGGCGCTCGGACACGGCGAAATCGGCGACGCGTTCCGCGCATATTTAAAAGAGCTGGCGCGCACACTGTAGCATTGTCCCCCGCACAAAAAGCGAACACAGCCGCCGTGCACACGGTAGCTGGACAAAGATCGAAATCCTTAAAACAGGGCGGAATTGCTTGACATTCCGCCCTGTTTTAGTGTATAATAAGTTGCTTGTCCGGATAACGGGCAGCTATCCTTGCCGCGCAAGCGGCCTAAAGTCCAAAAGGAGGTGTACAGAAATGGCTAATATGTATGAGACCATGCTGATCACGACCACGACACTTGACGAGGAAGCCTCCGCTGCTTTGGTGGCGAAGTTCAAAACTCTGATTGAGACGAATGGCACGATCGAATCTGTCGATGAGTGGGGCTCGCGCAAGCTTGCCTACCCCATCAACGATGAAACCGACGGCATCTACACGCTGATTAAATTCACGTGTGAGCCCGACTTCCCTGCTGAGCTTGACCGTGTGTATAAAATCACGGATGGCGTTTTGCGCTCTTTGATTCTTGCAATCGAGCCTGAAACCGCGAAAAAAGCTCCGGCGAAAGCGGAAACAACGGAGGCAGAATAATGCTGAACGTAATCGCTTTAATGGGGCGCTTTGTAGGCGACCCTGAGCTGCGCCACACCCCGAACGGCATTGCAACCTGCACCTTCCGCATTGCGGTAGACCGCAGCTTTGTCCGGCAGGGCGAGGAGCGAAAGGCCGATTTCATTGACGTTGTTGTATGGCGCCAGACCGCTGAATTTGTGTGCAAATATTTTCACAAGGGCAATCTGGTTGCTGTAAACGGCAGTTTGCAAACCCGCAATTACGAGGACAAAAGCGGCAACAAGCGCACCGCCTATGAGGTCGCCGCCGACAATGTTCATTTTGTGGAGAGCAAGTCGTCATCCTCCGGCTCTGCGTATGCAGCGCCGGGCGCACCCCTCGAAGGGGCGCGCACCGCATCCGAGGCACCCGCGAGCTTTGCCGCGGGCAGTGCCGACGATTTTTCGGTGATTGACGACAACGAAGATTTACCATTCTAACATTTTGAGTAAAGGAGGACATTCTCATGCCTTATGACAGAGACCGCTCAGATTCCAGAGCCGGTGGCCGTCCGCAGCGCCGCACCCGCAAAAAGGTTTGCAGCTTTTGCGTTGACCGCATCGACCATATTGATTATAAAGACCTGTTCCGTCTGCGCAAGTACCTCTCGGAGCGCGCGAAGATTATTCCTCGCCGCGTCACCGGTACCTGTGCCTTTCATCAGCGCGAGCTAACCTTGGCAATCAAACGTGCCCGTCACGTTGCGTTGCTGCCTTATGTGAGCGATTGATTTTCCCTGATTTCAACTGTCTGCTGCGCGCATATTGCGTGCGGTGAACAGCAACAAAACGCCCCGCGCCCTTTCCGGCTGACCGGATATAGGGCGCGGGGCGTTTTTGTGTTTCATAATTTGCAGCCCTGCTTTTGGCATTTCTAGGCTGCGTCAATTTCCCGTACATCAACACCCTGCGAAATAAGCTTCGCTATCATTGGCTGCGTTACGGGCATCATGCAAATATGTCTGCTTTGCCCAATGGCAAAGTACGGGTACAGTCCAATGTCACCTTTCAAAAACAGCACGGTTGGCTTCACTCCGGCACCATAGGGCACATTGCAAAGTCCTTCGCACGCTAACGTGTCCAGCGTTTCAAACAAATTTGCGATATCACTGTCTTTCAACTCCGGCAGCATCACCTTGATGGCATAAAAGCACATTTCCTTATATTCCGCATCGTTTTGCTCTGTATCGCCGTGATCATCATAATCCAGTGTAATTTCTTGAATACGCGTTTCGTTGGGCGGCGTATACACCGATATGATCGGCTCGCTCAATTGGTCTGCATTTTTTTGATAATAGTAATAGTCCGTTTTCCCATTGAAATGCGGAGCGCTTTCACAGGAATAACTCATCCATCTTGCAGAGGCAGGAAAATAAAGGGCATGATGGTCGCGCCAGTAAAAGCCGTCGTAGCTGGAAACAAAATCCGCGATGGAGCATGTAAAAACAAGTTCGTTTTCTCGATTGGCAACGGCCTTAATCTTCAGCTCTTTGATCTCGGCTGCTGCCTGCTCTGTGGATGCCGCCTGCCTGTCTTGCAGGGAGTCGTCAACGCAAAGCTTCCCATTGCTTTGTGCGCACGCGCTGCTGCTGTGTACCGCTCTATGCTTGCCATAGCTGCTTTGATGTATTTGAAACAGCACAACCAACACCACGCTGCACAGCAGCAAGCATGCATACGGAAGATACCGTCTGCTGTCCCTTAAAATTTTCTTCATTTTGGTGCCTTCAAATTTTAGAATTTTTCTAAATGCTGATGCGCGATCCGATCAAAAAAGCGTAAAAATTTGCAGGCTTTTTGCTGTCTGCCAAGGCTGTCGCAAGGCAAAAAGAAAGACAAACACCGGCTGCGCCGTACCTCAAGCTGTGGCCGGTGCCTGTGCCACAAACAGTGTCACCTTGGTCTGTGCGGGATCAATGGCGGTGCCCGCCGGCACGTCGCAGTCCACCACGTAATCCTGCGTATAGGTTCCGTCATTGGCGCGCTCTAAAACAATATAGCCAATGCCGGCTGCGTCCAGCATCGCCTTCGCATCTACGCGCGCATAACCCACCACCGTAGGCATCAGCACAGTCTCTGCGCCGCGGCTCACCGTCAGCTTGATAATGCTGCCCGGCTCAATGCTGCTGCCCGCCGCCGGCTCTTGATCCGTCACCTTGCCCGCTGCAAAGTCAGAGCTAAATTCCTCTGTGATCGAAAACAGAAAATTGTTCATATATTCCGGATTCTGCTGAATCACCGTATAATCCTGATTGACAAAGCTTGGCACCGCAACCGTTACAGGCGCAGCCGAAACCACTTCGCTGGTGGAGGTGTCGGGCTTTGTCGAGGACGTTGTCACAGGCACGGGCTTCTTGCGTCCCACCAAAATAATAGCGATAGACAGCACCGCAATAAGCGCCAATCCGACAAACGCAAGCAGCAGATAGCGCTTTTGTCTTTCTGAAAATTGAAAGGTACTCTCCTGCTTCATCGGCTCTGTCAAGGCATCAAACAGCTCCGGAACCGTTTGGATGCGCTCTGTTCCCACCATGCGCAGCGCGCGCGTAAGTGCGGCAGAGACAAACGGCGGGATGGTATCCACCAGATTGCGCGGAGAAATCAGTGTATCACTCATCCGCCTGCGGTCGGCCGCTGGCGGTGTCTGACCCGTCATGGCCTTGTAAAACACAGCCGCAAGGCCGTAGACATCTGTGTATTTACCGTCAAATTCCGCCACCGAATACTGCTCCGGCGCAGCGTAGCCCTCAAACACCTGACTGCGCAGCTCGCTGTCTGCTGTGCGCAGACCCAGCGTAGCAAAGCCGGACAATTTCGCGCGGCCGTCGGAGTTGATGTGAATTGTCTCCGGGCTAATGCCCCGGTGCAGCAGCCCCTTGCGGTGCATTGCTTCCACCGCGTCTACCACAGGGCGCAGCAGCAGCAGCGCCTCCTGCTGCGTAAGCGGCACGCGGCGCGAGCGCAGATATGCGGCAAGCGTGGTGGTGGCGGGCTGCTCCTGCACGGCATACGCAGTGTTGTTTACCTCCACAAGGTCGTACACGCGGCACAGACCCTCGGCGGGTCCAACCGCCATAAGCGACCGGTACAGGTCAACAAAATCCATGCGCGTTGTCTTGAACAGCACCTCTCTGTCGCGCCGCGGCACAACCTGACCGCTTTGGGTGCGTGCAGCACAAATGGTGACAGGCACATATTCCTTGATCAATACCCTGCGTGCTGTCTGGGCATCTACGGCAGCATAGGACACGCCCTCGCCGTCAAGCGCAAGACATTTGTCAAGCGTATAGCGCTCCGCCAGCACCGTGCCAACCGGCAGGGTGCCCGCAGGGTTGTTGTTGACAAAACTGTGCCCGCAGTAAGGGCACTTTGTCAAGCTTGCCGCCACTCGTGACAGGCAGCCGTGGCATACAATCTGTTCTGTCTGCAATTCCTATCCTATCCTTTCGTTCCATGCGATACGCTACCGATGCAGAAGATGCGCCGCAACGCAATCAGCGGTCAAGATCTTCCTCATTGGCAAGATTGTGCCAGACATTCTGCACGTCATCATCATCCTCAAGATGATCGAGCAGCTGTCCCATGTTTTTGATATCGTCAGGGTCTGACAGCGCTGTCTCGGTAGAGGGCACCATCGCAACATCAGCGGAGAGAAAGGTGTAGCCCTTTTTCTCCAGAGCCTCGCGCACGGCGCTGAACACATCAGGTTCAGTGGTCACCTCGGCCACATCGTCACTCATGTCAAAATCCGACGCGCCCGCATCGAACACGTCCTCCATCACGGCTTCCTCGTTTTTGCCCTCTACGTCCAGCATCATGACACCCTGCTCCGCGAACAGGAACGAGACGCAGCCTGTGTTTCCGAGGTTGCCGCCAAATTTGTCAAAATAATGGCGCAAATTACCCGCCGTGCGGTTGCGGTTGTCGGTCAGCGTCTCCACAATCATGGCGACGCCCGACGGGCCGTATCCCTCGTAGGTGATGCTTTCGTAATCCTCGCGCTCGCCGCCCTCGGCCTTTTTAATGATGCGCTGAATGTTATCACTCGGCACATTCAAGCTTTTTGCCTTGGCAATTAAATCGCGCAGCTTGCCGTTTGTGCTGGGGTCAGAGCCGCTGCTCTTGACGCACACAGCCATCTCGCGCCCGATTTTTGTAAAAATTTTCGCGCGCTGACCGTCAGTTTTTTCTTTTTTACGCTTGATATTACTCCACTTACTATGCCCGGACATCCAGACGCCTCCTAAAAATATACTGCTATAACTGATTTATTATAGCATATTTGTTGTAATATTTCAAATAGCATTGCAGATACTAGGATTACGAGGGAGGTGAAACGCATGGACAAGCAATCCACACAGAATACGCAGAACAAAAAGAGCACCCAGAGCACCAACGGAACTCAGGACAACGCTTCGCAGCGCAAAACCCAGAGCACACAGACGACGCAAAGCTCTCAGAACGCGCGAGGGAACTCCTCCGCCCGCGGAACCGACTGCAGCAGCAAAAGCACGAAAAGCAGCACAACCGATGCTTCCCGTTCAAGCAGCAGCCGCAATTCCAAATAAC
Source organism: Ruthenibacterium sp. (assembly GCA_036642215.1). Classification (GTDB taxonomy): domain Bacteria; phylum Bacillota; class Clostridia; order Oscillospirales; family Ruminococcaceae; genus Ruthenibacterium. Next base: position 7,688 of record JAVXUG010000007.1, on the reverse strand, counting down.
AGCGTTACAACGCTCAACCGTCCGATTTTTTAACACAAATAACACGCAAAAGGCCGGGCTTTTTACACTGCAGCCCAGTGTAAAAAGCGCAGTCTTTTTGCGCATTTACGGGGTATTGAGATACAAGCTGTCCCATATCACGTCAAACAGCGCTTCGATGCGCGCGTTTTCGTTTTGCAGATACAGCCAGCCAAACAGTGCCTCCAGCGCCGTGGATGCACGATACTCCTGCGGCGTAGCATGCTTTGCCACAGTTGCCTTGGTGGAATTTTTTCCGCGCCGCACAACGGCGCTCTCGCGTTCGGTCAGCAGTGGCTCCAGCAGCGCCAGCGCCGCGCATTGTCCTTTTGCACAGACAAGACGCACCGCGTGCGCGTGCAGCTGGTTCGGTACAAGGCGCGTGCGCTCCACAAGCCGCGTGCGCACAAGCACCTCAAACACACCGTCCCCCACAAATGCCAGCGCAATAGGGGACTGCTCATGGATGTCGATTTGACTGTCAGCTTGAAACAGCAATAAAATCGCTCCTCGTTTTAAAGATAGCGCAATTTGATTTCACATTGCACTTGTGCATCGTCTAGAGCCGGCACCGATAGCCTTTGTCAAAATGCTATCCTGCGCACAAGCCGTAGGCTTTCGCATAAAATCGCCCCACGAGGGGCTCTATCGCAGCTTCGCAGGCTGTAAAAAAAGGATCAAAATCCGGGAAAGCTGCGATAAACGCATCCTTTGCGATGCATCGTACCGGCTTTCTTAAAAAACACAAGGTGCTTTTATGTCGTGCCTGCGCACCCGAAAGCCCATAAAACGCGCCGTTTCTTTGGGCAATTCCTACGGTGAAGCAGGGTTTAGAATACATAATCGAACTCAAAATCGTCGATGCGGATGGTGTCATCCTCCTCGACACCCATCTCAACCAGCTGATCCAGCACTCCGCTGTCTGCCAGCTGCTTTTGGAAATATTGCAGGCTCTCGTAATCGTCCACATCCGCGCTCTCCAAAATGCGCACCAAAAACGGTGCCTCCACGCGCCACGCATGCTCGTCCTCGCGCGTGACCGTAAAGGCGCGCGCATCCACAAGCGATAAATCCGGCCGGATATACTCCGGCTCATACATTGCGATGGGCGGCAGCGTTTGCAGCCGCTCGTACACCATGCCCGGCAGCTTATCCAGTCCCTGCCGCGTCGCGGCGGACACCGGGAGAAACACAAGCCCCTTCCCCTCGATAAACGCGCGAAACGCCTCGATTTGCTCCGGCGTTGCAATGTCGCATTTGTTGCCCAGTACAAGCTGCGGACGCTGCGCAAGCTGCGCCGAAAAGCGCGCCAGCTCCTGGTTGATTTTTTCAAAATCCTCCTGCGGATCACGACCCTCACTGCCGGACACATCTACGACGTGCAGCAGCAGACGGCACCGATCCACATGGCGCAAAAACGCATGTCCAAGACCGACCCCCTCGGACGCGCCCTCGATCAGTCCCGGAATATCGGCAGCGACAAAGCTGGCATCCTCCCCCACCTTTACAACACCCAGCACGGGTGACAGCGTGGTGAAATGATAGTTTGCAATTTTGGGCTTTGCCGCACTGATGACCGAGATCATCGTGCTTTTTCCCACATTCGGAAAGCCAATCAGCCCCACGTCCGCAATCAGCTTCAGCTCAAGGCGAATTTCAAGTGCTTCCCCCTCCTTGCCGGGCTTTGCAAAACGCGGAATCTGACGCGTCGGCGTTGCAAAATGCATATTGCCCCAGCCGCCGCGCCCGCCCTTTGCCAGCACGACAGGCTCTGTGCCCGACACGTCCGCAATGACAAGGCCGCTTGCCGCGTCGCGCACCACGGTGCCGCGCGGCACACGAATGACAAGGTCTTGTGCCTTGCGACCGCTGCAGCGCGCCGTGCCGCCGTCCTCGCCGTTTGCCGCAACATATTTGCGCTTGTAGCGAAAATCCATCAGCGTAGACAGGTTTAAGTCTGCGGCAAAGATCACATCGCCGCCCTTGCCGCCGTCGCCGCCGTCAGGACCGCCTGCTGCCACATATTTTTCGCGGTGAAATGAAATGGCACCGTTTCCGCCATCCCCCGCTTTGATGCTGATTTTTGCGGTGTCTATAAACATAAATTTTTCCCTTTCGCGGCTCCTGCCGGCGAATCACTCAAAGCGCGCCGCAAATGCGGCTGCGCGCGGCCTGTCTGCTGGGATGCTTGCTTTGCGCTGCGGCTTTTTCCCATAGCAGTTTTCCCTATGCATGGATGCTTTTTGCAGCTTGTGAAGCTGCAAAAGCTCCCCCACGCGGGGCGATTCTATGTGCCTGCTACAGACGATGCACAGGTGCAATGTGAAATTACTTTGCTATATACCTTGCAACGCAACGTCCTGTGCCGACTGCCTGCGCCCACGCGGTCAGCCCTGCGCCGACTGCTGTACCCCGGCAAGGGCGCTGCTGTGCTATCCACAGCATTTCTCGTTCGCCGGCAAAATATCCGTGTAAAGCAGCCGTCCGTGCAAAAAATGCACTTTTTACAAAAAAGGCCGAGCCAAACTGGCCCGGCCTTGCGTCAAAAGACTTATTGCTTGATGCTGACTTTTTTGCGGTCACGACCGACACGCTCAAAGCTCACCTTGCCATCGGCAAGAGCGAACAGGGTGTCATCGCTGCCACGGCCAACATTTTCGCCCGGGTGAATGTGTGTGCCGCGCTGACGCACAAGGATGTTGCCGGCCAAAACAAACTGACCGTCCGCACGCTTTACGCCCAGACGCTTGGACTCGGAATCACGACCGTTTTTAGTAGAGCCTACGCCTTTTTTATGTGCCATGTTGAATACCCTCCCTCTTTAACCGACAATCTCGGTGATTTCGATTTTTGTATACGGCTGACGATGACCCATTTTGCGCATACTGCCTTTTTTTGCACGGTATGTCAGAATGTTCAGCTTTTTGCCCTTGCCGTTTTTAACAATCTTTCCTGTGACCTTTGCGCCTGCCACTGTGGGCGCGCCAAATTTCACATTGCCATCCTCGCCCACTGCCAAAACAGTGTCAAAGGTATAGCTTGCATCGGCCTCAACATCCAGCTTTTCAACATAGATGATGTCGCCTTTTTCCACGCGGTACTGCTTACCGCCGGTGACGATAACTGCGTACATTGTTTTTCCTCTTTTGTTAAGTCTCGCTGGACAAGTAGGCAGTCGCTAAGCGCGACATTTAGGTGCCCGAACCATGCGGCTCTAATACTATATCACAAAAGCGCATGTGATGCAAGATATTTGCACTTAATTTACGATAAAATTAGTGTTTTCAATGCGCTTGCCCCTGCGCACATTGCTGCTTTGCAGCTTTCAGCGTATTTTGCATCAGCATGGCGCGCGTCATCAGACCTACCCCGCCGGGCACAGGGGTGAGATAGCTTGCTTTTTTGCTCACGGCATCAAAATCAACATCGCCGCACAGCTTGCCGTCCGCACCGCGGTTAATGCCCACGTCAATGACAATTGCCCCCTCCTTTACCATGTCGGCCGCAACAAATTTTGCCTTGCCGATGGCTGCCACAAGAATGTCAGCCTCGGCACACAGCTCTTTTAAATTCTGCGTGCGCGAATGGCAGATGGTGACCGTCGCGTTTGCCGCACAGAGCAGCAGTGCCGCGGGCTTCCCCACAATATTGCTGCGCCCGATGACAACGGCGCGTTTTCCGGCGAGGGGCACGCCGGTGCTTTTCAGCATTTCCATGCAGCCGGCGGGCGTGCACGGCAAAAAGCAATCCTCCCCGATGACCATGCGTCCCACGTTGACGGGGGTAAACCCGTCCACGTCTTTTTCGGGGCAAATGGCGTTGATGATATTTTTTTCGCAGATGTGCTTTGGCAGCGGCAGCTGCACCAGTAAGCCGTGTACGGCAGGGTCCTTGTTACAGCCACACACCTGCCGCAGCAATTCTTCCTCGGTGCTGCTCTCCGGCAGGCGAATTACGTCAGAGTGGATGCCGCACTCGGCACAATCCTTCGCTTTTCCGGCCACATAGGTTTGGCTGGCAGGGTTTTCCCCCACAATAATCACGGTCAATTTTGGCGTGATGCCCTGTTGCTTTAGCTGTGCTGTCTCTGCGGCTACACGCTGCTTTATTGCGGCGGCAAGCACTTTTCCGCTGATAATTTCAGCCATGATTCGTCGTCTCCTTTGCCCAGTGCCACACGCCCACGGGCAGCGGCTTTGTCTGTCTCCACGCAAGCTTAATTGCATCCTGTGTGGGCATAGGATCGCTCGCCCGCCACGTCATTGTGACAAGCGGCGATGCTTTCTGACCCGGAAAAACAGTGAAATCATAGGTGACCATCAACGGTTTCTCTTGATATTTTTTGCGCAGAACCAGCCAGATCACAAGCGCCGCCAGTGCGGACACAACAGCCAGAACCTGACTGACGCGCAGCCCGAACACCGTGTCCAGGCTGTCCGTGCGCAGTCCCTCTACAAAGGCGCGCTCCACGCCGTACCAGATGAAATACAGCAGCAAAATTTCTCCGTTGAAGCGGCGGTGGCGGCTGTACGCCCACAGCAGGAAAAAGCCCAGCAGACACCAGAGCGATTCGTATAAAAAGGTTGGGTGCACGGGCAGCGCGGGGTTGACCGCCACGCCGCTTTCCAGCAGCTTCTGCTGCATACCGGCAAGGTAGCTGTTTGTGCTTTCGCTGTACATGCCCCACGGCAGCGATGTATTTGTGCCAAATGCTTCTTGATTGAAAAAATTGCCCCAGCGGCCGATGCCCTGTCCGAGTAAAAAGCCCATGGCTGTCAAATCGAACGCGGGCAGCACGGGAATTTTGCGCAGGCGGCAGAACAGCCAACCCGACAAAAATGCCGCGATGACCGCACCGTAAATGGCAACACCGCCGTCGCGAATGTCAATCATCTCAGCAAAGCTGTTGTATTGAAACGGCGCAAACATGACGTAATACGCGCGCGCGCCGACAATGGCGCAAAGCGTGGAGAGAAAGATCACATCGATGAGACGGTCATCGTTTACGCCGAAGCTGCGCGATTTTTTCAGTGCAAACACCATCGCCAGCAAAAGGCCGAACGCAATGCAGATGCCGTACCAGTAGATGTTCATCCCTCCGATTGTGAACGCCACGCGGTCAAGCGTCATCGAGAGGCCAAGACCCGGAAATTGTACATGATTTACCATTTGTAATGCTTCCTTTCGGGACAAATTATACTTCGCTCTGCGGTGCGCCGGACGGCCGGATGATGACCGTTGCGCTAAACTCCTCCCGCAGCATGGTTTGCAGCGCAACGTTTACCTCGTCCACCGTCAGCGCTGCCAGAGTTTCCATTTCCTGCGCGGGCGTGCGCCCCTTGAAAAATGCGCCCGCCATCCCCGCGGCCACATCATCCACATTTTCAAGACCCTGCACCATCTCGCCGTACATCAGATTTTTACACCGTGTAAAAATCTGCGCATCCACGCCGTGCTGCCGCAGACGGGCAATCTCCTCCAGCAGCAGCGCGCGCACCGTCTCCGGCTCGCTTGTCTCGCCGCCGAACAAAATACTTGTCGCACCCGGTAAATTTAAAAATTCGCCCGAAAAGCCCGGACTGACAAGTCCCTCATCGTACAGACGGCGGTAAAGCGGTGTCATGCTGCCACAGATAAGCTCCGTCAGCATATCGCAGATGATCTCGCCCTTTAATAGGGCAAGCGGCGTGCCGGACAGCGGCTTTTCTTTAAAAGCAAGACCCAACTGCGGCTTTGCCACCGCCATGGAAAAGGTCATTTCACGCTGTGCAACGCTCTCCGGCTCCGGCGGGACAATGCGCTCCACCGCCTTTGTATTTGCGGGGATCTTGGCGCGCGCACACGCAGCCAACACCTCCTCCATGCTCACGTTGCCCGCAACGGACAGCACCATGTTCTCCGGCCTGTAAAAGGCCTGTGTACAGGCGTACAGCAGCTCCGGCGTAATGTCGGCAATGCTTGCCACGCTGCCCGCGATATCCTCGCGCACGGCGTGGTTATGATACAGGCACTGATAGGCACCAAACATCAGCCGCCATTCGGGTGCGTCATCGTACATTTTAATCTCCTGTCCGATGATGCCTTGCTCCTTGGCGACCGTTTCCTTTGTAAAATGCGGCTGCGAGACAAAGCCGAGAAGAATGTCAAGGTTCTCGGCAATGCGGCTTGAAGCGGTAAAAATATAGCAGGTTTTGTCAAAGCTTGTGTAGGCGTTCGCGGAGGCACCCGTCCTTGCGTACAGTGTAAACGCGTCGCCCTCCTCGTTTTCAAACATCTTGTGCTCCAGAAAATGCGCGATGCCGGCCGGCACACAATAGCGCTGATCGTCCATCGTAAAGCAGCGGTCGACGCTGCCAAAGCAGGTGCCGTACACCGCGTGGACACTGGTGAAGCCAGGCATTGGGTGAACCAGCACGGTCAAACCGTTTTCCAGTGTGACATGTTCATATTCTGCGGCCTTTGCCGCGGGCAGAGAGGTTTTTTCAGACATTTGTGCTCCCCTCCTTTGTCAGCAAATATTCCACCGACAGCGAAAAACGGCGCAGCGCAGCACCAACCTCCTGCACTGTCACTGCGTTGATGTCGGCGATGGTTTCACGCGGGGACTTTGCGCTATCGCGGCATATTTCGGAAAAATACCAGCCCTCGACACCGGACAGCGTGTCCTCCACGCTCTCAAGCGCACACACAAGACTGCGCTTTGTCTCGTCCAGCTCCTGCTGTGTCATCGGGCCGTTTTGCAGTGCTGCAAGCTCCTCTAAAACAGCCTCGCGCGCGGCGGCGGCATTGGCGTGCTCCACCCCGCTGTCAATGCACAAAACGCCGTTTCGCGCGGTGCCGGATGCGGCGCAGTAGTAGCACAGGCTGCGCTTTTCGCGCACATTCATAAACAATCGCGAGGTCGGCGTGCCGCCCAGCAGCGCCGTCGCCACACGCAGCGCGGCATAATCCTTTTCCGCCACCGGCTCGCCCGCTGTAAACAGCAGACACAGCTTGCCCTGTACCGTGTCAAGCACTTCCGTGCAACGCTGCGGCTCGATGCGCGGCATTGCGCACGGCGCAGCCAGCGCTGTGGGCGCGCGGTCAATATTTTTAAGCGCCTGCAATACGCTTTCGCGCACGACCGCCTCATCCGCGCCCAGCACCATCACCTCTATCTGAGCGGTGCCGATCATGCTGTGCCACGCATTTGTCACAGCAGCGGGTGTCAGCGCCTCCACCTCTTCCAAGTATCCGTAGCGCTCAATGCCCTCAGGCGCATCACCGTAAAAGCGGCGGCGCGCCTGACGCAGACAATAGCCGCGCTTATCGTTAATTTCGCTCTCAAGCAGCTCTTGCAGCTGTTCCTTCTCAATAGCGACATCCTGCGCGTCAAACAGGCCATGTACAAGGCGCGGACGAAACGCAACGCCAAGTGCCATCGCAGCGTACTGCGCCGAAAGCTTTTCCCCCTCCAGCGCATATGCGTCTTGAATCCCCGACACCGATACGCTGAGCACACGATTTGCCCCCAGCGTGGACATGTCCACCGACAGCGACGCACCATACAGCGCCGCCAACCGCTTTGAAAGCTCTGTCATATCGGGGCAGTCAGCGTAGCTGCGCTCCATCAGCAGCGGCAGCAGCGCCTCTGCCGTCGCCGTCTCGCGACGGCTTGGCCACAGAAAATA
>JAVXUG010000006.1:0-61592 GCA_036642215.1 Ruthenibacterium sp. | reverse complement strand
CAAGACATTTCAGGTGTCACTTGAGAGGCAAACGTTAGAAAAGTTCTCTTGTAAAATTTATTGTGGGTGGCGCAGTTCTCTACTGCGCCACCCACAGGTGCCAAAATTTTTCAAACCTTGAAAGAAAGGACAACCCTTATTTTTCGCTCGGGTTTTGTCCATCCCAGACAATGCGGCGATAGTTTTCACGGTCGGTATCGCCCTCGGTGCTGATGAGCAGTACACGGGAATCTTTGTCAAATCCCAGCTTCTCGCGCAACTCCGCCAGCTTTTGATTGCGCATAATTTCGCGCAGCAATCCCGCAGGTACGGCACCGGATTCTCCGGAGATGATTTGCACGTCATCCTTTATGGGATTGCCTAACATGCGCATCCCCTCGGCAGCCACTTCGTCATCACAGGTGACGAAAGCGTCGGCGTATGCGTCAATGATACGATAACTGACGGTAGACGGTTCGCCGCAAGCAAGACCTGCCATAATTGTATTCATATCGCCGGTAACAAAATGCACTTGCCCGTCGTTTGCCAGAGCGGATTTGTACAAGCACGCTGCTTTCTCCGGCTCTACAATGACTGTAATGGGGCGCTCGTCACCATAAAGAGCGGTGAAAAACCCCAATACAGAGCTTGCGAAAGAGCCGACACCTGCCTGTAAAATCAAGTGAGTCGGCTTCATCGCCTTCATTTCCTCAAGCTGACGGTAAATCTCGTAGGAAAGGGTGAGGTAGCCTTGCATAATCCATGTGGGAACTTGCTCATAGCCGTCCCAAGCGGTATCCTGCATCAGCACCCAACCGTTTTTGTCGGCGTTGCGCTGCGCCAGATGCACGGCACCATCGTAATTCATGTCGGTGATGGACGCGTCCGCGTGTTCTTTTAAGATGTTATCAAGGCGCTCCGCCGCTGATCCCTTCGGCATATAGACGACGGCTTTCTGGCGAAGCTTATTTGCCATCCACGCCACGCCACGCCCATGATTGCCGTCGGTGGCAGTGACAAAGGTGACTTCACCAAGTTGCTTTCGCACTGCGTCTGAGGTCAGCTCGGCAAAGGAAAGCTCGTCGATGGGCTTGCCCAATGTCTGTGCCAGATATTGGCCGATAGCAAAACCGCCGCCCAGTGCCTTAAACGCATTTAGGCCAAACCGATAGGATTCGTCCTTGACAAAGATCTGTCCTACGCCCAGCTTGTTTGCCAAAGCATCCAATCGGCGCAACGGGGTATAGGCATAGCCCTCAAAACCTGCGTGAAAGCGCTGCGCTGTCTCGGCAATCGGCAGGCTGGTGGCTGCTACCGACGCGGACCCTTTTTCTCCGCGCTTACGCAGAATATACTTAAATTCGCTCATTTTGTCTTAGCCTCCACTGCGTTTTCAGCTTTAATCTTGGCTTTATATGCCTTTAGCATTGCAAAAAACTGGGGACTCAATGCAATCAGCGCAATCATGTTGGGCACAAATACCAGCCCCACAGCCATATCAGCTAAGGACCAGACAGCCTCAATTTCCATCGTCACTGAAAAAATGGGAGGAATAAAGAACAACCATTTTGCATATTTGGTGGCTTTTTCGCCAATCAGATGCTCAAGGCAGGTGCGGAACTCCACAAAGAAGCCCAGATACGAGGAGAAGCAGAACAGCATTACGGCTGCGCCCGCAATCCAGACACCCCAGTTACCCAGTACACTGCGGAAAGCGCTGAACGTAAGATAAATGCCGGTGTCGCCACTGCTCCATACGCCTGTGGTCAAAATGGCAAGAGCTGTCAGCGAGCAAATAATGATGGTATCAATAAAAACTTCCACGATACCGTACAGACCTTGATGGATAGGATCATCGGTTTTTGCAGTAGCATGTACAGTGGCAGCTGTGCCCTCGCCCGCCTCATTTGAGAAAATGCCACGGGAGGCACCGCGTCCCATTGCCAGCGCAATGGTAGAGCCGGCAAAGCCGCCGACTGCGGGGAGCGGAGCAAATGCGTATTTGAAAATCATGCCAAAGGCTGAGCCGATTTTATCAAAATTGCAGCCGATGACAATCAGGCAGCCCACAATCCATACAAGGCACATAGGGGTTACCATTTTGGCGCAGAACTCGCCGATGCGCTTGGTGCCGCCTGCGATTACCAGCAAGCTGATTGCGATTGCTATCACGCCGGTGACCAGCAGCGGGATGCCATAAGCGTCTTTGGCAGCGGTCGCCAGTGTGTTAACCTGTACAAAACAGGCATCCGCCACAACAATCAGGAAAAGTCCAATAGAATAAAGGATGGCAAGCGGTTTCCACTTTTTGCCAAGTCCGTCTTGTATGTAGTGCATAGGTCCGCCGTAAAATTCGCCGTCCGTACCTTTGATGCGGTATTTAATGGAAAGCGATACCTCCGCCATTTTGGTAAGCATTCCGAAAATTGCTACAATCCACATCCAAAAGACGGCACCGGGGCCGCCAATGGCAATGGCAGCCGCAACGCCGGCAATGTTGCCGGAGCCTACAGTCCCTGCCAATACGGTAGAAAGCGCTTGAAAGGGACTGAGCGTTCCTTCGCCTGTGCTGCCTCCGTCCTTTTTAAACATTTCGCCGAAGGTCTTTTTAACAGTCAGACCGATGCCGGTAAACTGAAAAAACCCGGTGCGGACAGTTAGATAAACACCGACCAAAAGAATCAAGATAATGAGCGGTGTACCCCATAAAAAGTCTGTAATTTCCACGAGCTTTTCAAACATGCGAATACCTCCTCTTTCTTATAACGACCCAAACAAACAGGCTTAGGTCACATAATCGCAATATGCGATATATTGCATATTACAAGCTCATTGTAGTTCGAACTGTCCGATTTGTCAATAATATATTACGAAATTTTTAACAAACTGTGAATTTATACAATTTGTTCGCCCGATTTGTAGCGGAAGGACGAAGACACGCTGCGAACAGCGGGTTATCTTATGGCGATTTTATTCATGCTAAGAATGGGGATTCTCCTTAAATGAAACTGTATGCAGCAAAGAAGATGATGCAGGCAGCACTCTTGTTTTGCTAAAATGATGCAGCTTGAAAAAGAGCACAAAGTGTGTTAGTATAACACAATATTATCAAAAACTATCGTTGCAAAGGAGTCAGTATTATGCCAATTCCCAGTCGGCATACCCCTTTAAAAAAGGTAAGCGCGCGAACAAAAATACATAGCACACTTTGCGAGTGGATTATAGACGGCACGCTGCAGCCCGGAGAAAAGGTGTCCGACACCATGATTGCCGATTACTTTGAAACGAGCCGAACCCCTGTGCGAGAGGCGATCCAACTGCTGGCAGATCAGCGTTTGGTAGAGATTGTTCCCGGAAAAGAAACACGGGTTACCATGATTAATGCGCATGAGACGCAGCAGGTTTATTCACTGTTGGGCGTGCTTCACAGCGAGGCTGTCACCTTGGCCTATCCTGCAATTGACGAAAAGGTGCTGTGTCAACTGCAAGAAATTAACGACAATTTACAGCATTCATTGCGGGAGCGCGAAACGGCTGTTTCGCTGCAAAATGATCGGGATTTTCACCATGTTTTTTTGAATTTGGCTGACAACTGTTTTTTGACTGACAGTGTAGAAAATCTGCTGGTGCATGTGATGCGTGTAGAGTACCTGCACTATGCTAACCACAAATATAAAATTGCCAGTGGGGATGAGCATAATCGAATCATCGCAGCGTTGGCCATGCAGGATTTAGCCGCAGCCATTATGGAGACAAAGAAAAACTGGATGCATTTTGGTCTGGACCTCGAATAGCAATCAAAAACAAAGAAAAGGACAGTTCGGATTTTGCCGGTCGGAACCCCCATACAGCAAAAGCATACCGCGTTTTGCACAAATCAAAAAAAGGCCTATTTCCCATAACAGGAAATAGGCCTTTTTTGGTGGAGACGAAGAGGATCGAACTCTCGACCTTACGGATGCGAACCGTACGCTCTCCCAGCTGAGCTACGCCCCCACAAAATGCACGTACATTGAAAGAATGAACAAACTTAAATCGTGCTTGTCTATAATACTGCAAAGCAGCGACAATGTCAATCTGATTCTCCTGAAAATTTAATTTGTTTTTGTTTTTTGTAAAAAACAAAGCTGAAAAGCACATTTAAAGTAAAAAACTTGTGAAAAACATGGAAAAATTGGGGTTTTATGTGTTGTGCATTAAGCTGATAACTTATACAATTGAATTACCACATAAATTTGGAAATTTTTGGAGGAAGTTTCATGGATTTAGAGAGATTAGAGCGTAAACGGCAGTTTACCGGCTTAGAAGCCATGCAAGAAGAAAAGCAGTACCGATACAGCTTGTGCCGCAGGACAGGCGGCGCAGCGGGCTACTGCATTTCTGTTTCTGAATGGAAAAACGGGGAGATGTACACGGAAAGCATAAAAAATTTTATTACGGATAGCGAACAAGCAAAAAACGTGTTACAATTGCTCTATGAAAATGCAGTTGCGCCCGTACATTTGCCGGATATAATGGATGATCTTAAGTTTCAAGGTGATATTGCAATGCAGGGATAGGTGATGGATGAAATGGTGGATGAAAGAATTAGAGTGCTGATTGCAGATGATGATGTAGATTTCTGCTTTGTATGTAAAGAGCAGATCAATCTTTTTCCGGACCTTGTGTGCTGTGGGATGGCATATGACGGTCACGAGGCTGTTCATCAAATTCACGCGCTTATGCCGGATGTTGTACTTTTGGATCAGATTATGCCGGGGCTTGACGGTCTTGGCGTATTGGAGCAGATATTGGAAAATCCGCCGCTTCAGGTGCCGCGCTTTTTAGCGTGCAGTGCCAGCGGACAGGAATATATCACACGGGAGCTGTTGCAGCACGGTGCGGATTATTTCCTGGAAAAGCCGTTTGACACTGAAATGCTGGCACGCAGAATCCGTTTCGTCTTTTCTTTGCGGGATACTGGCCGAAATTTTTCAAGTCATCGTTCAGACGCGGACAAAACCGAGAGAAATGTGTGTTCGTCCCTTGAAAAGGTTGTTGCACAATATGTGATTGCACTGGGCTTTCCCACAAAATTGATTGGACATGATTATATTCAGAATGCCTTTTATATTATGAACAGGAGCAGTGCGGCACGACCATCGTTGAAACAGATGTATCTCATGATTGCAAAACGATATGATACCGACTGTCGATGCGTGGAGAATGCAATTACCTCTGCAATTAAGGGGGCGATGGCAAATCGCACATCTGCCATGCAGGAATTGCTTAATCTGCTGCCCGACCCATCGGTGGGATCACTTTCAAACGGTAAGTTTTTGACCCTTGCCGCGCAGAGCCTGCGCATGATGTCACTGTAAAACAGCAAGGAGAATACGCTATGGATGAGAAGGCTTTTTCCTCTGCGCCCGAGCAGAAAAAGATGGATCAGCTGGCACTGTTGGCGCATGAATTTAAAACGCCGCTCAGCGTTACCCTGTCCACGCTGGAGTTGATGCACAAGAAAATGCTGCAGAAACCGGAGAGCTGCGTCGAGGAGTACGACGTGCTTTTCAGTATTGCGGTGCGCAATGTTTATAAGGTTTTGCGCATGGCAAATAACTTTGTGGACGAGGGACGGCTTTCGTGCGGAATGACAACGCTGCATATTGCGCCCGCGAATGTGACGCAATTGCTGCGGCGAGCGCAGGAAAGCATTATGCCAATGCTGAAAACACGCGGTGCAAGCATCGGCTTTATCTGCAAGGCACCGGAATTGCTGCAAATGGAGCTGGATGCACAGGCGATGGAACGTGTTGTTCTCAACTTGGTTTCCAATGCAATCAAGCATTTACCGCGGGAAAACGGGCGGATTCTCATCAGTCTTACAGAGGAAGAAACGCAAGTGCGCATTCACGTAACGGATAACGGCTCCGGGATCAGCGAGACCATGCTCCCTCATATATTTGAACGCTATTGGCGGGATGACACAGACGATAGTGTCGATAAAACCGGCGCGGGGCTTGGACTTTATATCGTTAAATTACTGGTGGAGCTGCACGGCGGTACGGTAACGGTGCAGAGTATGCCGCACATTGCCACCACTTTTGAAATTATATTGCCGCGCACTTCGTCTGAGCTGTGCGAATCCGATACGCTGCGCAGCACAGGCGCTTGCTACGGAGAAGATCTTTATGCCCAGATGCTGCGGCAGGAACTGCCGGATTTTATTTAAGGATTAGACTGCTTTCACTTTACTTTACCCGTAAAATATAGTAGACTGTATGAGAACGAATTTGCTTGGGCGGTGTAATAAATGGCAGTAAAATATAAACGGATTCTTTTAAAATTAAGCGGGGAAGCGCTTTCCGGCAACAAAGGCTTTGGCCTTGATGTTGAGACGATACAGCAAATTTGCAGGGGCATTAAAAAAGCGCAGGATCTTGGCACGGAAATAGCCATCGTTGTAGGGGGCGGCAACTTCTGGCGCGGCCGTTCCAGCGGGGAAATGGAGCGCACGCGCGCGGATCAAATCGGGATGCTGGCAACGGTGATGAACTCCTTGGCTGTTGCTGATGCACTGGAAAAGCTTGACGTAGAGGTTCGCGTGCAGACCGCGCTGTCCATGCAGCAGGTGGCGGAGCCTTACATTAGGAACCGCGCCATCCGTCATCTGGAAAAAGGACGCGTGATTATTTTGGCTTGCGGCACGGGCAATCCGTTTTTCTCAACCGATACTGCGTCGGCGCTTCGCGCGGCGGAAATCAATGCGGATATCATCTTTAAAGCCACAATGGTGGATGGCGTGTACAATAAAGACCCCAAAAAGTACGCGGATGCCGTCAAATATGACACGCTTACCTTCAGCCGGGTGCTGAGCGATAAGTTGGCTGTCATGGACAGCACTGCCGCAACGATGTGCCGCGACAATCAAGTGCCGATTCTGGTGTTTGGCATTATGGATCCCGACAATATTGCAAAAGCGGTGTTGGGCGAAAAAATCGGCACGCTTGTGACAGAGGAATAAGAGAGGAGCATGCAGTATGAGTGAAGAAACAAAGCGCTATGAAGAAAAAATGACGGGTGTGATCAATCATCTTTCCAAAGAGCTTGGCACCATCCGCGCAGGCCGTGCGAATCCCGCCGTGCTTGATAAAATCTCGGTGGATTATTATGGCACGCCAACGCCTGTTCAACAGATTGCCGCAGTGTCTGTGGCGGAGGCACGTGTGCTTACCATCAGCCCATGGGATGCTACGCTGATGCACGCAATCGAAAAGGCCATCCTAACCTCCGACATCGGCATCAATCCGACCAATGACGGTCGTGTGATGCGCCTTGTGTTTCCCTCCCCGACGGAGGAGCGCCGCAAGCAGCTTGTAAAAGATGCGTTAAAACTGGGCGAGGAGACAAAAATTGTTGTGCGCAACGTGCGCCGTGATGCGATTGAAAAATTCAAAGCGCAAAAAAAGACCGGCGATTTGACAGAGGACGATTTAAAGAATCTGGAAGACGAGATGCAAAAGCT
The DNA here is from genome assembly GCA_036642215.1 of Ruthenibacterium sp. Lineage (GTDB taxonomy): Bacteria > Bacillota > Clostridia > Oscillospirales > Ruminococcaceae > Ruthenibacterium. Next base: position 54,106 of record JAVXUG010000006.1, on the reverse strand, counting down.
GACAGATAAATATATTAAGCAGGTGGATTCCATCTGTGAGGGCAAGACAAAGGATATCATGGAGCTCTGATCAAAAGGATAATCTTGTGCCGCACGCATTTTTTGCGCGCGGCACTTAGTTGTATTTGCAAGGAGAGTGGACAGTATGCCACAGGCGGGCTTCGCAAAGGGCCTCAGCATCGGCATTATTATGGACGGCAATGGCCGTTGGGCAAAGCAGCGCGGCTTGCCGCGCACGGCAGGACACACAAAGGGTGCAGAGGTATTCCGCGATATTATTCGCTACTGCAATGAATTACAGATTGCCTGCGTAACATTTTATGCTTTTTCCACGGAAAACTGGATGCGTCCCGCAGATGAAGTGAGCGGCATCATGCGGCTGTTTGGAGAATATCTGGTGATGGCCTATGACTATCAAAAAGAAAACAACCGTGTCGTTTTTTTGGGAGATCGCACGCCGCTGGCTCAAAAGCATCAGGACATGATGGATGATATTGAGCAAAAGACAAAAAACAACACCGGCACGGTGCTGAATATTGCCATCAATTACGGCGGCAGGCAAGAAATTTTGCGCGCTGCACGCCTACTGGCAGAGCGTGTAAAAAACGGTGCGCTTGCGCCGGAGGACATCACAGAGGAGATGTTTTCGGGCTGCATGTATACGGCGGGGCAAAAAGACCCGGATTTTATTCTGCGTCCGAGCGGAGAGCATCGCCTGTCAAACTTTATGCTGTGGCAGGCATCTTATGCAGAATTTGTGGATATGAATGTGCTTTGGCCTGACTTTACACGCGGGGATCTTGACACGGCCATTGAGGAATTCAATCATCGCACGCGTCGCTTTGGCGGCATATGATTCTGTGAAATAGGGGAAAAGCTATGAAAACACGTTTAATAACTTCGGCGGTTGGGATCGGTGTCCTTATCACGGTGCTTTGCCTGTTTGACACCATTGTTTTTGACCTTGTGATCGCGGTCATTTGCCTGATAGCCATCCATGAGATATACAAGGCATTTCACTTTGAAAAAGCATTGTACATTTATATTGGCTTTGTGCCGTATACATTATTGATTATGCTGAGCAATTTCGAGCTGGTACGCGCTTGGATTCTTCCGGTTTCCTACGTGTTTGCACTGTATCTTGCTATTTGCGTCATTTTGAACTCGCAGACCATCAATTTTGGAAAGCTGGCGGGTATGGCGCTTTTTTCCAGTGTTGTGATTTTATGCTTTTATTCCCTCATATACTTGAAACGACTCCTGCCGCCCGAACGCTACAATTTTGATGCAATTTATTTTATTTTGCTTATTTTGGGCTTTGCTTGGGGGGGAGATTCCGCGGCATATTTTACAGGGCGCGCATTGGGCAAGCATAAGCTGGCACCTGTTGTCAGTCCTCACAAGACGGTGGAGGGCGCAATGGGCGGCGTGCTGGGCAGTATGCTTTTGGGGGTGCTGGTCACGCTGGGTTATACGCTGTTTTTTGGAAAAATTGCCGGAATTACCATCGAAAGCTTGGGCATAAGATATTATCTTGCCATTATGGTGCTTGGCGGGATCGGGTCTGTGCTTGGCATTCTGGGCGATTTGTTTGCCTCGGCGGTAAAACGCCAGTGTGACATTAAGGACTATGGAACTATTTTTCCGGGGCACGGCGGTGTACTGGATCGTTTTGACAGCGTGATGTTTATTGCTCCGTTTGTAGCGATGGTTGTCACGGTTGTATTCTATAGCTTTCGGCCGTAAGGAGTGGATGATATGACAAAGCGCATTACGCTACTGGGCAGCACGGGGTCTATCGGCACGCAGAGTCTTGATGTGATCCGCGCGCAGGGCTACCGTGTAGCGGGGCTTGCGGCGCACAGCAATACAGACCTTTTGCTGCGTCAAATTGCGGAATTTCATCCGAGTGCTGTCGCGGTGGTGGACGATGCTGCTGCGGAAAGCATGGAGCGCGCACTGACCGGAATGGCGTGCGCACCCAAGCTGCTGCGGGGCAAGGAGGGTCTTGTTCAACTGGCCTCCATGGACAAAAGTGACATTGTGCTCAACGCAGTAGTCGGCATTGCCGGGCTTGCTGCGACGCTTGCCGCCATCGAGAGCGGCAGGGATGTGGCGTTAGCCAACAAGGAAAGCCTTGTGACGGGCGGCTATCTTGTGACCAATGCGGTGAAGGAGCACGGCGTTCACCTGCTGCCCGTGGACAGCGAGCATTCTGCCATTTTTCAATGCTTACAGGATTCATATTCGGCAAAGGCACTGCAAAAGATATTGCTGACGGCATCCGGCGGGCCGTTTTTTGGCAAAACGCGTGCGGAGCTGCTGCAGGTTACAAGGGCTGACGCACTGAAGCATCCGAACTGGAGCATGGGCGAAAAAATTACCATTGACTCTGCTACACTGATGAACAAAGGACTTGAGCTGATTGAAGCCGCGTGGCTGTTTGCCCTGCCCGCCGAGAAGATACAGATCGTCGTGCAGCGGCAGAGTGTGATTCATTCGATGGTGCAGTTTAGCGACAATTCTGTTTTAGCGCAGCTTGGCGTGCCGGATATGCGCATTCCCATCCAATATGCGCTGACATGGCCGCAGCGCATGGCAGGCTGTGCGCCGGAGCTGGATTTTACACAGCTGAAAAATCTTACGTTTGACACGGCGGACGAGGAGACCTTTCGCTGTCTGCCGGCCTGCAAGCGCGCCATTACAAAGGGCGGTCTTGCGCCCTGTGCGGCCAACGGTGCAAACGAGGAAGCGGTAAAACTCTTTTTGGAGGATAAGATACCATTTTTGAAAATCGGGGAGCTTGTAGAAGGTGTTGTGGACAGCGAACCCTTTGGCGTACCCTATACCCTCAGTGATGTGTATGAATGTGACGCTGCGGCGCGTGCATATGTTCATGCGCACTGTTGACTGATCGCATAAAAGGAGAAAGGCATGCAGGCATTTTTAAGCACGGCAGGCTCGTACCTGCTCACGGCACTGGCATCCGTTTTCGTGTTCGGCAGCGTAATTTTTATTCATGAGCTGGGTCATTTTATGGCGGCAAAATACAGCGGTATTGCCGTGCACGAGTTTGCGCTCGGGATGGGACCTGCGCTGTTTCGATGGAAGCGCAAGGAGACAACCTACGCGCTGCGGCTGCTGCCGATTGGCGGCTTTGTCAGCATGGAGGGCGAGGACGAGGAGAGCGACAACGAAGGTTCGTTTACGAAAGCACCGGTCGGCAACCGCATTTTAGTGATTGTTGCCGGTGCGCTGATGAATCTTTTACTCGGCTTTGTGGTTCTTGTTATTATCGTGTGCCTGGGAAGCAGCATCACAAGCCGCACGGTGGCCGAGTTTTATCCCGGCGCAAGCACACAGGCGAGCGGTCTTGCACAGAACGATAAAATTTTGGCGGTAAACGGCCGACGCTGCTTTACGGCGTACGATATCAGCTACGAATTTATGCGCACGCAGCAGGGCACGGCGGATTTGACTGTTCTGCGGGATGGTCAGCAGATGCGGCTTGAAAACGTTGTATTCGACACAGAAAAAGCAGAGGATGGCACAACACAGCTTATCATTGATTTTAAGGTGTTTGGCGTAAAAAAGACGGTTGCAAATGTGCTGCACGAGGCGTTCAACTGGACGCTTTCGCTGGGGCGCATGGTTGTGCTAAGCCTTACGGATCTTGTGTCGGGACGCATTCCGGTGAACAATCTGTCCGGGCCGGTCGGTATTGTCACTGCCATAGGCGAGGCATCCAGCGCGGGTCTTGAAACTCTGCTGATGCTGCTTGCACTGATCACGGTGAACCTTGGAATTTTTAACATTCTGCCGTTGCCGGCCTTGGACGGAGGCAAGCTGGTGTTTTTGATTCTGGAGGCCATCCGCCGCAAGCCAATCAATCAAAAATATGAAATTGCCATCAACGCGGCGGGCTTTGTGCTGCTGATCGGTATTATGCTGTTTGCCACATTTAATGATATTACGCGGCTGATTCGGTAAAAATAAAACGCGCGGCGAAAAGGAGCTTAGAATGCAACGCAAAAGGACAAGAGAAGTAAAAATAGGCGGCCTCACCATCGGCGGCGGCAATCCGGTTGTCGTGCAAAGTATGCTGAATGTGCCCATTGCGGATATTGCGGGCAATGTGGAACAGGCGGTGCGTCTGGAACGCGCGGGCTGTCAGCTTGTGCGCGTGACGGTTCCGACAGTGCAGGACGCAGCCGTTGTGACAGCGCTGAAAAAAGCGGTGCAGATCCCCGTTGTAGCGGACATTCATTTTGATTATAAGGCGGCGCTTGCGTGTGTGGATGCAGGTGTCGATAAAATACGTATCAATCCGGGGAATATTGGCGCGGACGAGAAGGTGCGCGCTGTCGCACATGCATGTGAGGCACATCAAATTCCGATCCGCATCGGCGTGAATGGCGGAAGCCTTGAAAAAGACATTCTTGCCAAGTACGGCGCGGTGACACCGGAGGCGCTGGTGGAAAGCGCAATGTATCACGTCAAGCTTCTTGAAAAGCATGCGTTTCATCAGATTGTCATTTCGATTAAATCCTCTCATGTGCCCACAATGATGGCGGCATATCGGCTGTTGAGCGAACAGTGCGAGTATCCGCTGCACGTTGGCGTGACAGAAGCGGGCACCTATCGCATGGGCTTGATTAAATCTGCCATGGGCATCGGCGGACTTTTGATGGAGGGCATTGGCGATACCATTCGCGTCTCGCTGACGGATGAGCCGGAAAAAGAAGTGCGCGCCGGTTATGATATTTTGCGCGCTGCCGGCTATCCCGTTATCGGGCCGGAGGTTGTGAGCTGTCCCACCTGCGGGCGCACCAATATCAACGTAGCGCAGATTGCAACCGAGGTGGAGGAGAGACTGCGCGGCTGCAACAAGTCCGTTAAGGTCGCCGTGATGGGCTGTATCGTCAACGGTCCGGGCGAGGCAAAGGGCGCGGACATCGGCATTGCAGGCGGCAAGGACTGTGCCATGCTGTTTGTCAAGGGGGAGCAGGTGCGTATGCTGCGCGGCAATATTGTGGATGAGCTGTGCGAGGAAATCAATAAACTGGTATTGTAAAGGAAAAGAATGAAACCTTTGGTGCTTGAACTGTGGCCGCAGATTTTGCAGGACTCGATCTTGGCTGATTTGCTGGACGGCGCGCTTGTAGAGCGTGTGGAGGCAAACCGCGAAACAAAAAAAATAACGGTTGTGTACAGCACCGAGGCACCGCTGTCTCTCGCGGAGGGACAGCGGTTTGTCAAAATTCTTGCACAGCAGTTTCCGGGCTTTGCCGTAGTTGGGCAGGGTCTGTTTTCGTTTGACAAAATGCAGCCGCAGACAGTGCTGGACTTGGCGATGGAGCTGCAGCGGCAGGGGGTGCCCGTCAACGGATTTTTGCAGGGCGCTCAGGTGCAGCTGGACAAGGAAGGCAATATCACAATGACTGTAAAAAACGGTCTGACAATTCTCTCTCAGATTGAACTTGACAAAAAGCTGCAGGACGTTGTGTGCGAGCGCACAGGCAGGCGTGTGCGCGTGCAGCTTGTGTGCGGGGAACGCGTTACGGCTGCCGAGGTCGAAAAGCAGATTTTAAAAAAAGCACCTCTCAAAAAAGCCGCGGCGCGCGCTGACGGCCCTATCATCAGCCTAAAAGGTCTTGATCTTGCCAATGTACCGGCAAAATTGCTGCATGGCCGTGTGTTCCTTCCAAAAGATGACGAAATGACAGCGCTTTTAGATGTAGCAAAGGTTGCCGGAAAGGTGACAGTATGGGGAGATGTGTTTTTTACAGAGCTGAAGGGAAGCTGGAAAAAGATCTATTCTATCTCCATTACGGACTACACCGGCTCTATTAACCTAAAGATTATGGCGGATGCGAACGAAAACTGCGAAAAATGGGACAATATTGCCGTGGGCGACACACTGCTGCTCAAGGGCGATTGCGTCTATGACAGATACGAGCGCGACAATGTCATCTATCCAAACGACATCTTGAAGATCGTGCGGAAACAACGTGAGGACAATGCGGAGCAAAAACGCGTAGAGCTGCATCTGCATACAAAGATGAGCAGTATGGACGGCTTTTGTGACGTGAAAAGTGCGGTGAAAATGGCACATCGCATGGGGCATCGCGCTGTCGCCGTCACAGACCACGGCGTGGTGCAGGCTTTTCCGGAGGCAATGCTGACCGTGGATGAAATTCACAAAAGTGATCCTGATTTCAAACTGATTTACGGCGTTGAGGCGTATTTTGTGGATGATCTGATTCCTATTGTATATGGGGGGCAGACCGGCAGCATCACACAGTCTCTTGTGATATTTGACCTTGAAACGACGGGTCTTTCGCCCGGGGAAGACCGCATGACTGAAATTGGTGCGGTGGTCGTGGAAAACGGGGAAATAGGCGAAAGCTTTGACAGCTTTGTCAATCCGGAATGTCATATCACAGAAGAAATTACGCAGTTGACAGGCATTACGGATGAAATGGTTTCCGGTGCCCCAAAGGAGGAGGAAGCGCTGCGCGCTTTCCTCAGCTTTGCAAACGGGCGCGTGCTTGTGGCGCACAATGCACACGGCTTCGACATTCGCTTTTTAAAAGCGGCAGCGGAGCGCTGCGATATTCCGTTTGAATGTACTTATATGGATACGCTTCCCATGTCGCAGGCGCTGTGCCTTGGCCTGCGCAATTATAAGCTGGACACCGTTGGCAAGCATCTGGAGATTCCGCCGTTTCAACATCACCGCGCGTGCGACGATGCGTTGGCACTGGCGCAGATTTTACAAAAGCTGTTTGAGGAGCTTGCCGCTCGCGGCATCCGCTCGCTTGAGGAGATCAACACCGGGCTGGGCGGTGCGCGGGAGCTTGCCAAAAAAAACTTCCATCTGATTTTACTGGTGCAAAATCAAGTTGGCATGAAAAATTTATATCGCATCATTTCAGCCGCGCATATTGATTACTTTTTCAAGGTGCCGCGTGTGCCGCGCAGCCTGCTGAACAAGCATCGCGAGGGACTGCTTGTCGGCTCTGCATGTGAGGCGGGCGAATTGTACCGCGCCGTTGTGGAGGGGCGCAGCTTTGATGAGCTGTGCAAAATTGCGGCCTACTATGACTTTTTGGAAGTACAGCCGCTGGGAAACAACGAATATATGCTGCGGGATCATCTTGTGGACAGTATGAAGCAGATTCAAGAATTTAACGAGACGATTTTAAAGCTGGGCGAGACGCTGCAAAAGCCTGTGGTTGCCACCGGGGACGTGCATTTTCTGGAGCCGGGCGATTCGATTTATCGCGCTGTGTTACAGGCCGGAAACGGCTTTAAGGACGCGGATCATCAGGCACCGCTCTATTTTCGCACTACAGAGGACATGCTCAAACAGTTCAGCTATCTGCCCAAGGAAAAGGCATACGAAATTGTGGTGGAAAACCCCAATAAAATTGCTGACAGTATCGACGCAGAGGTGCGTGCCATTCCAAAGGGACTGTACACGCCCACCATTGACGGCGCGGACGAAAGCCTGCGTGAAGATACCATGCGCAATGCAAAACAGCGCTACGGTGACCCATTGCCGGAAATTGTCGAAAAGCGGCTCACGCGTGAGCTTGACTCCATTATTAAACACGGCTTTGCCGTTTTGTATGTCATTGCGCAAAAGCTTGTGCTGAAAAGCGAGGAGTACGGCTATCTGGTCGGCTCGCGCGGTTCCGTCGGCTCGTCGGCTGTGGCACATTTTTCCGGCATTTCCGAGGTGAACAGTCTGCCGCCGCATTACCTTTGCCCGAACTGCCGCTGGAGTGAATTTTACACGGACGGCTCCGTTGCGGACGGCTTTGATTTGCCAAGCCGGAAATGTCCGCAGTGCGGCGCAGAGCTGATGGTAGACGGGCACGATATCCCGTTTGAAACATTTCTCGGCTTTGATGGAGACAAAGAGCCGGATATCGACCTTAACTTTTCGGGCGAGGTACAGGGGAGCATTCACCGCTACACCGAGGACTTGTTCGGGCATGACCATGTGTTTAAGGCGGGAACTATTTCCGGCTTGCAGGACAAAACGGCATATGGCTATGTTAAAAAATATCTTGAGGAACGTGGTTCTGTTGTCAACCGCGCGGAGGAAAACCGTTTGGTGCAGGGCTGCGTTGGTGTGAAACGCACAACGGGTCAGCATCCGGGCGGCATGGTCGTTGTGCCCAGCAATTATGACGTATATGATTTCTGCCCGATTCAGCATCCCGCCGACGATAAGGACAAGGGCGTTGTGACGACACATTTTGAGTTTAAATATCTGCATGAGACAATTTTAAAGCTGGACGAGTTGGGACACGATGTGCCCACAATGTACAAGCATCTTGAGGACATGACAGGTATTAAAATGGACACGGTACCCATGAATGACCCCAAGGTTATTTCGCTGCTTGTCTCGACTGAGGCGTTGGGTGTGAAGCCGGAGGATATTGACAGCCAGACGGGAACGTTTGGCATTCCGGAGCTTGGTACAAATTTTGTGCGCGGAATGCTGATGGAGGCGCAGCCGAAAAGCTTTGGCGATTTAATTCAAATTTCCGGCTTGTCACACGGCACAGACGTTTGGAACGGCAATGCGCAGGATTTGATTAAATCCAATGTCTGCACAATTTCGGACGTGATCGGTACGCGCGACAGCATTATGACCTATCTGCTGCACAAGGGCGTGGAGCCGAAACAGGCGTTTACCATTATGGAGCTGACGCGAAAGGGCAAGGTGGCAAAAAACGGCTTTCCCGACGGCGTAGAGGCCATGCTGCGCGAACATAATGTGCCGGACTGGTACCTTGAAAGCTGTAAAAAAATTAAATATATGTTCCCGAAAGCGCACGCTGTGGCTTATCTGATTGCTGCCATTCGGCTGATGTGGTTTAAGGTATATCATCCGCTGGCGTTTTACGCGACGCATTTTACGGTGCGCGGCGAGGATATTGATTATGATGCGGCGGTGGGCGGCATCAAAATTGCGCGTCAGCACATGAAGCAGGTGAACGCCCGTTTGCGCGAGGAAAAAAAGGCAAAGGACGAGGACATTTTGGCCTCGCTGCAAATGGTGAACGAAATGCTTGCGCGCGGCTATGAATTTTTGCCGATTTTAATCGGAAAAAGCCATGCCAAAACATATATTGTTGAGGACGGAAAGATCCGTCTGCCGTTTATGTCTCTGAAGGGGCTTGGCGAAAATGCCGCCAAAGCGCTGGAGGAAGCGACCTTACAGGGTCAGCAGTATCTTTCCGCAGAGGAGCTGCAAACGGTGAGCGGTGTGGGCAATACGATGATGGAGACGCTGGCGGGCATCGGCGCACTGGGCGATTTGCCGAAAAGCAGTCAGGTGTCATTTTTTTAAAGCATGGCATGTCAAATCAGCAAGCACACAAGTCAAACAGACCCCTGCGAAGAATATTCGCAGGGGTCTGGCGCTTTTTGCAGAGGAAAGTGCAGCATCAATTTAGCAGCTTTCCTATGCATGGATGCTGGTTACAGTTTGTGAAACTGCTGTAGGATACCGGGGCTTTCCAGCGAGATTTCACGCCCAGAAAGATAGTGCAGCACATTGTCTGCGGGCACATCACCAAAGCGCACGTGCACGGCGCACAGTGCCTGCGTTTTGGTTCCGGTGCGTTCGTTCATTTTGCGGTTGCCGTATTTGATGTCACCAAGAACCGGCGCACCCAGGAAAGCAAGATGTGCGCGAATCTGGTGTGTGCGACCGGTCAGCAAATCAATCCGGCACAGACAAAACGGACCTTTTTGCTGCAAAATTGTCACGCCGGTGCGGATTTCTTTATTGCTTGCGGCAGGCAGGGCGCGCACCGTAACCTTGTTGTCTTTTTCGCTGTGCTGTAAATAGGCGGTGTGTATGCCCTGCGGCGGTGCGCCGACCGTGATGCAAAGGTACTGCTTGTACAAAAGCTCGCGCCGAATGATATCGTTCATGTCCCGCAGCGCGGCGTAGGTTTTTGCCGCAAGCACAAGCCCCTCGGTGCCGCGGTCAAGCCGATTGCAAATACCGGGAGAAAATGTGTTTTCCAGTGCAGGGTCATACTCGCCTTTTTGCGCCAGATATTCGGTGAACAGTTCTACAAGACTGCTGTCGCCCGTGCGGTCGGAATGGCACAAAAGGTGCACCGGCTTATATAAAACAGCAATATTTGCGTCCTCGTACACAACACGAAGCTTTTGCGCAAACTGCTTTTTGGGCGGAGAAACATGGTTAGAAATAGGGGCAGCACATGAATCGGGGAAAAACTCGTCGTTAATGTAAAGCTCTATCGTATCGTTTGCAACAAGGCGGGTATCGGCCTCTGCACGCTTCCCGTTTACTTTAATACGCTTGTTGCGAAAGCTCTTGTAAAGCAGGGAAGCGGGAAAATCCTTTGTCACGCTTTGTACAAATCGGGATAGACGCACACCGTCATCATTGCTCCCTGCTGTAAATTGCCTCATATTACTTACCGCCACTCTTTTAAAATGTTATAGTTTAGTATATAATATTCTCATCTGTTCGTAAAGGAGGAAATTCTGTGGGAGAGCACGACAACCACAGAAAACGCGTATATGCGCGTTTTCTGCGCGAGGGCTTGGCTGACTTTGAAGAGCACAATGCGCTGGAATTTCTTCTGTTTTTGGCAAGGGCACGCGGGGATACAAATTTGCTGGCACATCAGCTGATCGAGCGCTTTGGCAGTATCGCTGCGGTGCTGGATGCCTCGGAGGAGGAGCTGCGCGAGGTAAAAGGCATAGGGGAGACAGCGGCTGTTACGCTGAAATTTATCCCGGAAATGTGCGCGTATTATTTGGACAGTAAAGTAAACAAAAAACAGCCGCTCAATTCCATCGAAGCCGTGGGAGCGTTTTTTATGCCGAAGTTTTTCGGAAAGACGCGGGAAGCCTTTTTTGTGGCTGCGCTGGATGACCGCCGCCGTCTGCTGCGCTGTCTTTGCATATCGGACGGGATGGCAAACTCCACATCGGTTTCAACAGCAAAAATTGTTGCGACAGCCGTGCGCTGTCATGCAACCGGTGTTATTTTAGCGCATAATCACCCACAGGGCATTACGCTGCCCTCCAGTAACGACATCGCCTGTACCAAGGCAGTGTATAAGGCGTTGAACACCGTGAATATAGAGCTGCTTGACCATTTTATCTTTGCGGACAACGAGTATTTGTCCTTTGCACAGACAAACTATATGCAGAGCATCCATGACAGCATACAGCGTTAAAAAATGGTGCGGCAGTTCCTGCAAAGAGCTTTTCTTGCCGGCGTTATGATCCTTGGCTGCAAGGAAAAAGAAATATTGCTTGCACTTCAACTTCATTCTTTACAAGTCGTATTATCCATGTTACAATACAACTAAAGGTTGTAAAATGCAAATAACAACAACCGTTTGTAGTTATTTGCTGCGGTTGATGCATCAAGCAACGTCATGGCTCCCATTCAATTTGCGGCAAACAATAGGATAACACCGTGACAACAGGCAGGCTAACACCGGTTGGCACAGGAGGACAAAAAGCATGAATCAGTTTAAACTGGTATCGGAATATAAGCCTACAGGCGATCAGCCAACAGCCATTGCCCAACTGACCGACGGCCTTAAAAAAGGGTATCAGGGTCAGACGATGCTGGGCGTAACGGGCAGCGGAAAAACCTTTACCATGGCGAATATCATTGAGCAGGTCAACCGCCCCACCTTGGTGCTGGCGCACAACAAAACGCTTGCCGCGCAGCTTTGCACGGAGTTTAAAAACTTTTTTCCCGACAATGCAGTGGAGTATTTTGTCAGCTATTATGACTATTATCAGCCGGAGGCATACATTCCGTCCACGGATACCTATATTGAAAAGGACAGCGCGATCAATGAGGAGATTGACCGCCTGCGCCATTCGGCAACGGCTGCGCTGTCTGAACGGCGCGATGTCATCATTGTGGCAAGCGTGTCGTGCATTTACTCGCTTGGCGACCCGATTGACTACCGCAGCATGGTCATCAGTCTGCGACAGGGGATGCAGATGGGCCGTGAGGAGCTGATGGCAAAGCTGGTTACGCTGCAATACGAGCGCAACGATATTAACTTTGTGCGCAATAAGTTCCGCGTGCGCGGCGATATTGTGGAAATCAATCTTGCTTATTATAATGACGCGGCGATTCGCGTGGAGTTTTTCGGGGATGAGATAGAGCGCATCACCGAGGTTGCGCCGCTGACGGGAGAACGCCGCGCAACCGTGCGTCATGTCGCCATTTTTCCGGCCAGTCATTACATTGTTTCAGACGAAAAAAAAGAAGCGGGCATCAGAAAGCTTCGTGAAGAATGTGATCAACAGGTTGCGCTGTTTCAGCAGCAGAGCAAGCTGATTGAGGCACAGCGCATCGCGCAGCGCACAAACTATGACATTGAGATGCTGACGGAAATCGGCACCTGCAAGGGCATTGAAAACTATGCCGCAGTGCTTTCCGGGCGTGCGCCCGGCTCTACCCCCACAACGCTGCTGGATTATTTTCCGGATGACTTTCTGCTGTTTATAGACGAGAGCCATGTCATGCTGCCGCAGCTTCGCGCCATGTACGGCGGCGATCGCGCACGAAAAGAAAATCTTGTGAATTTCGGATTTCGCCTGCCGTCGGCATTTGACAACAGACCGCTGACCTTTGATGAATTTGCGGCAAAAGTCAAACAAACTATTTTTGTGTCTGCGACACCGGCGGCCTACGAGCGGGAGCACAGCGCGCAGATTGCAGAACAGGTCATCCGTCCGACCGGCTTGCTTGACCCCGAGGTGATTGTTAAACCGGTGAGCGGGCAGATTGAGGATTTACTCGGAGAAATCAATCTGCGCACAGAGCGGGGCGAACGCGTGCTGGTCACAACCTTAACGAAAAAAATGGCGGAGGATTTGACGGACTTTTTGTCGGAACGCGGCATTAAAGTAAAATATTTGCATCACGAGGTAGACACGTTTGAGCGTGTGGAGGTAATGCGCGATTTGCGCAGAGGCACCATAGATGTCATTGTGGGCATCAATCTGCTGCGCGAGGGGCTTGACTTGCCGGAGGTGTCGCTTGTTGCCATTTTGGACGCGGACAGAGAAGGCTTTTTGCGCAGTGAGACGAGTCTGATTCAAACCATAGGGCGCGCCGCCCGCAATTCGCACGGCATTGTCATCATGTATGCCGATACGGTTACGCCGTCCATGGAACGCGCGCTGATGGAAACCGAGCGCAGGCGCGGCATTCAGCGAGCCTATAATGAGGCGCACGGCATCACGCCGACAACCATTGTGAAGGTGCTGGATGATAACGGCGTGTTGGAAATCAGCCAAAAGGACGACGGCAAGGACAAGCCTGCAAACCGCATGAGCCACGCGGAATTAGAGCAAAAAATTGCACAGCTGACGCGCGAGATGAAGGAAGCGGCAAAAATTCTGGAATTTGAGCACGCGGCCTATCTGCGTGACCGCATTGATAAGCTGCGCAAACAGGCGGAAAGGAAAACTAAACTTTGAGCAACGATAAAATCATTATTAAAGGTGCGCGCGAACACAATTTGAAAAATGTGGACATTACACTGCCGCGCGATCAGCTGATTGTGATGACGGGACTGTCCGGCAGCGGAAAATCAAGCCTTGCGTTTGACACAATATATGCCGACGGACAGCGCCGCTATATGGAAAGCCTGTCCAGCTATGCGCGGCAGTTTTTGGGACAGATGGAAAAGCCGGATGTTGATGACATTCAAGGACTGTCGCCGGCCATTTCCATCGACCAGAAAACGACCAGCCGCAATCCGCGCTCTACCGTGGGCACAGTGACGGAGATTTATGATTATCTGCGTTTGATGTATGCCCGCATCGGCATTCCGCACTGTCCCATCTGCGGTCGTGTGATCAGCCAACAGACCGTAGACCAGATGACGGATGAGATTTTAAAGCTGCCGGAGGGCACGCGCTTTCAGGTGCTTGCCCCCGTTGTGCGCGGACGAAAGGGAACGCAGCAAAAGGAGTTTGAGGCCGCACGCCGTGCGGGCTTTGCCCGTGTGCGCGTGGACGGAAACGTCTATGATCTTGAGGAAACAATTGAGCTTGAAAAAAATCGTAAGCACGATGTCGAGGTCATCATTGACCGCCTTGTCATCCATGATGATGTGCGCACACGTCTTGCGGATTCCCTTGAGACGGCTATTGATTTATCGGGCGGGCTTGTCAACATTGATGTGATCGACGGTGAAATGCTGCAATTCAGCCAAAGCTATGCATGTCCGGAGCACGGCGTGAGCATTGAGGAATTGGCACCGCGGATGTTTTCGTTCAACAATCCGTTTGGCGCGTGCCCGACCTGTACGGGGCTTGGCACATTTATGAAGGTCGACCCCGCGTTGATTCTTCCCAATAAAAATCTCACCATCCGCGAGGGTGGCATCAAAGCAAGCGGTTGGTATTATGCCGAGGGCTCCATCAGCGAGATGTACTATAAAGGCCTTGGGAAAATGTTCGGCTTTACGTTGGACACGAAACTCAAAGACATCTCAGCCGATGGCATCCATGCCATTTTGTATGGAACAAACGGGACAAAGCTGCAAATGGTGCGCGAGAGTGAGCGCGGCTACAGCGAATACAGCACCGATTTTGAGGGCGTTGTCAACAATTTGGAGCGCCGCTTTCGCGAGACAAGCTCCGAATGGATGAAAGAGGAAATTCAAAACGTGATGACGGGTGTGGAATGCCCGGACTGTCACGGGAACCGTTTAAAGCCGACAAGCCTTGCGGTCACGGTGGGCGGCATCAGCGTCAGCGCCTTTACGCAGATGAGTGTGCGCGAGGAGCTTGATTTTGTCAACAACAAGCTGCAGCTGACAGAGCGCGAACATATGATAGCAGATGCTATTTTAAAGGAAATTCGCGAGCGCCTCGGCTTTTTACAAAGCGTGGGGCTGGATTATCTGACGCTTGCGCGCAATGCGTCAACGCTGTCCGGCGGTGAAAGTCAGCGCATCCGTCTTGCCACACAAATTGGCAGCGCACTTGTCGGCGTGCTGTATGTGCTGGACGAGCCGAGCATCGGCCTGCATCAGCGCGACAACGCAAAGCTGATTGCCACGTTGAAGCGTTTGCGCGATCTTGGCAACACGGTCATTGTAGTGGAGCATGACGAGGAGACAATGCGCGCGGCGGATTATCTTGTGGACATCGGGCCGGGCGCGGGGATTCACGGCGGTGAAATTATTGCCGCGGGTACGGTCGATGATATTTGCAAAGAACCGCGCAGTATTACGGGTCAATATCTCAGCGGGAAAAAATCCATTAAAATTCCGGCAGAACGGCGAAAAGGCAACGGTCACTGGATTGAAATTATCGGCGCGACGCAGAATAACCTAAAAAATCTTAACGTGAAAATTCCGCTGGGCGCAATGACCTGTGTGACGGGCATTTCCGGCAGCGGTAAATCCTCGCTCATCAACGAGATTTTATTCAAGCGTCTCTCGGCAGATTTAAACGGTGCACGCATCAAGCCGGGCGCACATAAGGACATGCTGGGTCTTGAATGGGTGGATAAAGTAATCGGCATTGATCAGTCGCCCATCGGACGCACGCCGCGCTCCAACCCCGCCACCTATACGGGCGTGTTCACGGATATCCGCACCGTGTTTGCTCAAATTCAGACGGCTAAAATGCGCGGCTACGGTCCCGGCCGTTTCAGCTTTAACGTCAAAGGCGGGCGCTGCGAAGCGTGTGAGGGCGACGGTATTATTAAAATTGAGATGCACTTTTTGCCGGATATTTACGTCCCGTGTGAGGTGTGCAAGGGCGCGCGCTACAACAGAGAAACGCTTGAGATAAAGTACAAGGACAAAAACATCTACGACGTTCTTGAGATGACCGTGGAGGAAGCGTGCACATTTTTTGAAAATATTCCGCGCATTTATCGCAAGATTAAAACGTTGTCGGATGTCGGCCTTGGCTATATAAAATTAGGGCAGAGTGCCACAACGCTTTCCGGCGGCGAAGCGCAGCGTGTAAAATTGGCGCTGGAGCTGGCGCGCCGCGAGACGGGTCAGACAGTCTATATTCTGGATGAGCCGACAACGGGTTTGCATGTTGCAGATGTGCATAAGCTTGCAAAGGTATTGGACAAGCTTGTCAATACAGGAAACACTGTGATTGTGATTGAGCATAACCTTGACTTGATTAAGCGCGCAGATTATGTCATTGACCTTGGTCCTGAGGGGGGCAATGCCGGAGGCGAGATTGTTGCGACGGGCACGCCGGAGGAAATTGCCAAAAACCCAAAGTCCTATACAGGTCAGTATTTAAAGCCTGTGCTGGAACACAGCATTAAAAAATGAAGGCCGAAGGATTTATGCCTTTTCCATTCAATCCGCTCTTTTGACGCTGCTTTTTTGCGCGTTGAGGGAGTGGTTTTTTTGCCTTCGCCTGCGGGGACGGCGGCGCGCACGGCTACAGAAATTTAACAAAATAAGGGTGCTGCCGGTGCCGTCTTCTTTGCTGCATGCGGTTTTCTGCAAGGATGCTTCCCGTTTGAATCCTTCATGAAGCCGCGCTGCCGTTCGAACCGCGCCCCGGCGCTCGCTCTCCCCATGGCGGCAGCCTTTCCTTTTCCGGCAGGACAAAAAAATATAACAGCCGACCGAACCGGAAAAAAGGAAAGGCTGCTGCGGGAGATATCTATCGCTTGACGCTTGCCTTTATGACGAAAATATTGTATACTAAGTTAGTATGCGATAGTTATACCCAAAGAGATAAGAGGTGTCTATGGAACCGGTTCAATTTACAAAAAACGAAACGGCGGCTGCCGTCTTGGCGCGCGTTTTTCCCAATACGCCGAAGGTGTACATGCATTCGTTCGGCTGTCAGCAAAATGTCAACGACGGGGAACTCATCAAAGGTGTTTTGATGAACGTTGGCTTTGCCTTGTGCGACAAGCCGGAGGATGCCGACCTTGTCGTGTTTAATACCTGTGCTGTGCGAGAGCACGCAGAGCAGCGTGTATTCGGCAACATCGGCGCATTAAAACCGCTGAAGGAGGCAAAATCCAGTCTGCTGATTGCGGTATGCGGCTGTATGGCGCAGCAAAAACAAATTGTGGACAAGCTTAAAAAAAGCTATCCCTATGTGGATATTGTATTCGGTGTCAATAAAATCAGCCAGCTGCCGCAGATGATTGTTGACAAGCTGACCCTGAAAAAGAAGCAGTATGCGCCGTTGGAGGAATGTCCCGATATTGTGGAAGGCATGCCGATTCAGCGCGATTCCGATTTTCGCGCTTGGCTGCCCATTATGTACGGCTGCGACAATTACTGTTCATATTGCATTGTGCCCTATGTGCGCGGGCGCGAGCGCAGCCGGCGCAGTGCGGATATTCTGGCGGAATTTACACAGCTTGTGGAGAGCGGCTATAAAGATATCACACTGCTGGGGCAGAATGTAAATTCCTACGGCAAAGGCCTTGATGAAAAAACAGATTTTGTAGATTTGCTGCAAATGCTCGATGCCGTGCCCGGCGATTATCGTCTGCGCTTTATGACAAGTCATCCAAAGGATGCGTCGCGCAAGCTGATCGACATTATCGCGGGCAGCACACATCTGTGTCATCATCTGCATCTGCCGGTGCAGTCCGGTTCTGACAAGATACTGTGCCAAATGAACCGCCGTTATACTGCGGCGGATTATAAGGGGCTCATCGATTATGCGAAAAAGGTCGCGCCCGATATGACCTATTCCAGTGATATTATTGTCGGGTTTCCGGGTGAAACAGAGGATGATTTTGAGCAGACACTTGCACTGATCCGCGATGTGCGATATATGCAGCTGTTTACGTTTATCTACTCAAAACGCACGGGCACAAATGCTGCGGAAATGCCGGATACAACGACATACCGCGCAAAAACAGAACGCATTACCCGCATTCTGCGGCTACAGGAAGAAATTGTCGCGGAGCTTGGCACCGCCATGAAGGGTGAAAATGTGCGGGTGCTTGTGGAAAATTCCGGCAGAGAGGAGGGGATTCTTATCGGTCGGCTTGACAATAATATGACGATTGAGTTCTCTGCGGATATCGCGCTCATCGGCAGCTTTGCACAGGTGAGAGTGGACGATATCAAGGGTGCAATTTTAAAGGGAACACTGCAATAAATGGCGCTTTTGTGCCATCATTACAAGTAGAAACAGATAGGAAAAGGAGTTTGTGCAACGCTATGCTAAAAGATGCTGTCACACTGTTTAAAGAGGCTGCCCTGCAGCTGCAAAAAGAGGAGGCCTATGTCGCCCTTGCGGGAACGCGCGCTAAAAATGACGAGGATGAAGTTCTGCAAGCTTTGATCGGGGATTTTAATCTGGCACGTCTCGATTTAAATGCGGAGCTGTCAAAAGCCGCCGATAAAAATCAGGAGAAAATCAACGGGCTGAACACAAAAGTGAATCAGCTTTATAACGATATTATGTCGAACGAGAGCATGCAAGCCTATAACGAGGCCAAAAGCGAGCTTGAGGCAATTGTGAACCATATCAATGCAATTCTTAATACGGCAGTCAACGGCGGTGACCCCATGACCGTGGAAGCGGCACCGGCAGGCGGCTGTTCGGGCAGCTGCTCAAGCTGTGGCGGCTGTCATTAAAGGTTCTTGTGCCGGCTCCCCGTAAACGATACTTTTCCAAATAAATGAGTGCGAGGCGTGTAATCTTATGGCTCTTTCTCCAATGATGCAGCAATATTTTGCAATTAAAAAGCAGCATCCCGACAAGCTTCTCTTTTTTCGCCTCGGCGATTTTTACGAGATGTTTTTCGACGATGCCATTCTCGCATCAAAAGAGCTTGAGCTGACGCTCACCGGACGCGACTGCGGGCAGGAGGAGCGCGCGCCGATGTGCGGCGTGCCGTATCACGCGTGCGAAACCTACCTTGCACGGCTGATTGCCAAGGGCTACAAGGTCGCTATTTGCGAGCAGATGGAGGACCCTGCTTTGGCAAAAGGTCTTGTCCGGCGGGACATTGTGCGCGTTGTCACGCCGGGTACCGTCATTGAAAGCAGTATGCTGCAGGACGATAAAAACAATTATATCGCCAGCATATATGCGGAAAACGGAACGGCGGGCGTGTGCTTTGCGGACGTGTCAACAGGTACTGCGCATGTCACGTGCTTAACAGGCGGGGATTTAGAGGGGGAAATTGTCTCAGAGCTGTGCCGCTTTTCCCCGCGCGAGGTGCTGATCAACGAGACTGTGCTGTCGTTCAAGACGGTTACGGAGTATATCAAGCGGCAGCTTGCCTGCGCTGTGGAGCTTATAGAGCGGGAGACGTATCTCCCTGAGGCGTGCGATGCAGAAATGCGGATGCAGTTTGGCGAGGATTACGAAAAAGGCACGGGGGTGGCGGGAGACGGCGTATCTTGCAAAGCGCTGTCCGCGCTGATCGGCTATTTAAAACAGACACAGATAAAAGGTGTCGAGCGCTTGAAAAACGTACATATTTATGCTGAGGCGCAGTATATGCAGCTTTCGCCTGTGACACGTGCGAATTTGGAATTGACCGAGACAATGCGCGGGCGCGAAAAAAAGGGAACACTGCTTTGGGTGCTGGACAAAACGCAGACCGCCATGGGAAAGCGTCTGATGCGCTCGTGGGTGGAGCGGCCGCTTGTCAATGTGCAGGCGATCAACAGCCGGCTTGACGGTGTGGAGGAGTTGTTTGCGGATTCCGTGGTGAGAGCAGACATTGCCGATACGCTCTCACGTGTATTTGATATCGAGCGCTTGATGACGCGCACCGTGTTCGGTTCTGCGTCCCCGCGCGAGGTGTATGCGCTGGCGACGACCTGCGAGCAGCTGCCGCGTCTTTTGGAACTGACGCAGATGTTTCAAAGCGCAGAATTGACTGTGCTGCGCACGCGTATGGACCCGCTGACGGATGTGCATGACCGCATTCTCGTTTCTCTCGACGAAAACGCGCCTGTTTTACTCAAGGAGGGAAATATTATCCGTCCCGGTGCAAACGCAGAGGTGGACGAGCTGCGCGACATTGTGCATGGCGGCAAAGGCTATCTGGGCGCACTGGAAGCCAAGCTGAAGGAAGAAACCGGCATTCGTACGCTGAAAATAGGTTATAACCGCGTATTTGGCTATTATATTGAGGTGAGCAAATCATTTGCCGGACAGGTGCCGATGAATTTTGTGCGAAAGCAAACCCTGTCAACTGGGGAGCGCTATATCACCGAGGAATTAAAAGAGCTGGAAAATAAGATTCTCGGAGCGAATGATAAGCTGGCCGTTTTAGAGCGGCAGCTGTTTGACGAACTGCTGAAGGATATCTCGGCGCAGCTTGCGCGCATCCAAATGACAGCGGGGGCGGTGGCGCATCTTGATGTGCTGTGCGCGCTGGCGGAAATTGCCGTTTGCAACAACTATGTGCGCCCCGATGTCCATGAGGGCGATGAGCTGATGATTGCAGAGGGCCGCCATCCTGTCATAGAGCAGATGCTGCACGGTACCTTGTTTGTGCCGAATGATACGACGCTTGACTGTGGCGACAACCGCATGCTGACCATTACAGGGCCGAACATGGCAGGAAAATCGACCTATATGCGGCAGACGGCGCTCATTGCGCTGATGGCGCAGCTTGGCAGCTTTGTGCCTGCAAAAAGCTGCTCTATGGGGCCGGTGGATGCTGTTTTTACCCGTGTAGGCGCGTCGGATGATTTGTCTGCGGGGCAATCCACCTTTATGGTGGAGATGACGGAGGTTGCAGAAATCTTGCAGTACGCAACGCCGCGCAGCCTTGTCATTCTGGATGAAATAGGCCGGGGCACCTCGACCTTTGACGGCATGAGCATTGCGCGTGCCGTGGTGGAGCATATCGCCGATAAGGAGCTGGGGCTTGGCTGCAAGACATTGTTTGCCACGCATTATCACGAGCTGACAGAGCTGGAAAATGCGCTTGACGGCGTGAAAAACTATAATATTGCCGTGAAAAAGCGCGGCGATGACATCACATTTTTGCGCCGCATTGTGCGCGGCCCGGCCGATGACAGCTATGGCATCGAAGTGGCAAAGCTGGCGGGTCTGCCCGACTGTGTGATCAAACGCGCTAAGGAAGTGCTCAAGGTTTTAGAAGCGGATGCGCCGAATGCGGACAGGGTAACGCAGCTTGATTTCACTAATTTTGAAAAATTTGCCGAGACACCCGTACCGGGTGAGCTGGTGGATAAGCTGCGCGGGGTCGATGTTGAGACATTGACACCGTTGGAAGCGCTTAATTTTTTGTATGAACTGAAAAAAACTTTGCCGTAAAGCAGCGCGAGAAAAAGGAGAATGTGCATGGCGACAATTCACATTTTGGACAAGCACATAGCGGAGCTGGTTGCCGCAGGTGAAGTGGTAGAGCGCCCAGCCTCCGTTGTGAAGGAGCTTGTGGAAAATGCCATTGATGCAGGTGCCTCGTCGGTGAGCGTTGCAATTGAGCACGGCGGCGTTTCGTGCATCCAGATCACAGACAACGGCAGCGGAATTGATGCAGAGTGCATTCCGACCGCGTTTGCACGTCATGCTACCAGTAAAATAGCGACGCAGGATGACCTCGAAAACATTCATACGCTCGGCTTTCGCGGCGAGGCACTGGCCTCTGTGGCAAGCGTTGCGCGCGTAGAGCTTTTGACCTGTACCAAAACGGATGAATTTGCCTGCCTGTACCGCATCAGCGGCGGGGAGGAGGAATGCCTTGAGGCGGCGGCACGACCCGTGGGCACCACTGTCACGGTGCGGGATTTGTTTTTCAACACCCCTGCGCGGATGAAATTTTTAAAAAAGGATACGAGCGAGGCAAATTACGTCAGCGAAGTGATGACGCATATGGCACTGTCACGGCCGGACATCTCGTTTAAATTTATCCGCGAGGGCAAGATGCAGTTTCAAACGGCAGGGGACGGGAATTTGCGCGGGGCGGCCTACGCTGTGCTTTCACGGGATTTTTCACAGGAGCTTGTGGATGTGAAGGAGACGATGGGTGCATATTGTGTCGCGGGCTGCGTCACGCCACCCAAGAGCGGGCGCGCCAGCCGCGCAATGCAGTTTTTCTTTTTAAACGGACGCTTCATCAAAAACCGCACGATGATGGCGGCGCTGGAAGCGGCCTACAAAAGTGTTCTGATGCAGGGAAAATATCCGGGCTGCATTCTTTCGCTGACAATGCCTGCCGACATGGTGGATGTAAACGTACATCCTGCAAAGACGGAGGTGCGCTTTGCTCGCGAAAAAGATGTGTTTGATCTTGTTTATCAAGCCGTTAAAAGCGTGCTGCTGACACCGCAAAGCACAGAAAAGACATTCTTGTTTGACCGCCCGGCAGCAGCGGGTGCGAACGCAGATGAAATACAGACAGCAAAAGCAGCACCGGCTGCACCGGAAAAGTCCATGGAAGGGACAATGCCGGCGGCGTTTGCTGCGCCGGAGCATAAGCGCAGCTTTTCACCCGTAACGGCGCGTCCAAGCGATATTTATCCGGAGGATGTGCGCCCGATGCCGCAGCGCGTCAAGACAAATGCGGACATGACGGAATCGTTGGCAGAGGAGTCCGTTGTGCCATACGGCAGCTCTGCCGCATCAACGACAGAACGTGCGCAGAGCGATGAAGCGATGCGGCTCCCTCCCGCTGCGGAAGTGTCTGCGATGGAGACTGGTGCTGAGGATAACGCCGCAAAGCAGCTTACGCTGCTTGACGGCACCGACGAAGCACAGCGCGCCGCCCTGCTTTTTGTGGGCGAGGTGTTTGACACCTATATCATCACGCAGCGCGGCAGTGATCTCTGCTTTATTGATAAGCACGCCGCGCATGAGCGCATTCTATATGAAAAATTGATGAAAACCTATGGCAGCGTCAGCAGTCAAATGCTGCTGTGCCCTGTGACGGTTCAGCTTTCCGCAGAGGAAAAAAATGCTGTGCTGCAAAATGATGCGCTGCTTGCCGACAGCGGCGTTGAGCTTGAGGATTTTGGCGGAAATGCCGTGGTGGTGCGCGCGGTTCCGGGCGATGTTGTGCCGGACGATGTGGAGAATCTTGTCATTGAGCTGGCTGACCGCATGGTGCATAATCCGCGCGACACAACAAGCGAAAAAACGCAGTGGGTGCTGCACTCCATCGCATGCCGTGCGGCTGTCAAGGGCGGCGATAAAACACATGCCGCGCAGCTTTTGCGCCTGGCAGAGGATGTGCTGGATGGTTGCATTCCGCCGTTTTGCCCGCACGGACGGCCCATTGTGCTCAAGGTGACAAAAAAGGAGCTGGAAAAACAGTTTGGCAGACAAGGCTGAGTTACTCGTCATTTGCGGGCCAACCGCAACAGGAAAAACCGCGCTTTCCGTAGCACTTGCACAGCGGTTGAACGGCGAAATTGTCTGCGCGGACTCCATGCAGATTTATCGCGGACTTTCCGTTGGAACGGCAAAGGTAACACCCGCGGAAATGCAGGGGGTTTCGCATCATCTTGTGGATTTTCTGCCGCCGGAAACGCGGTTTTCTGTTGCGGAATATGCCGAGCTGGCAAAAAAATGCATCGCGGATATTACAGCGCGCGGCAAGCTTCCCATTGTTGTGGGCGGAACGGGCTTGTACCTTCAAAGCATTGTAAAGGGAATCGATTTTTCACAGCAGGAAACGAATTTTTCCCTGCGCAATCAGCTGCAAGAGCGACTTTCCAAGGAGGGAGTAAAACCGCTGTGGGACGAACTGCGGGCGGCCGATCCCGCTTGCGCTGCGGCGATTCACCCGAATAACCGTGTGCGCGTGCTGCGCGCGCTTGAATTGTATTTGCAAACAGGAAAAACAAAGGCACAGCAGCTTTCAGAGTCTCTGCCGGCAGAGCGACCGTATCGGGATGTGCTGGTGGGTCTTGACTGTGCTGCGCGTGAAGCGCTTTACAGCCGCATTGACGCGCGCGTGGAGGAGATGCTGGCGCGCGGTCTGCTTGCGGAAGCACGCCTCGTGTTTGACAATCGTGCGCGGTATGTTACGGCGGCGCAAGCCATCGGATATAAGGAGCTTTTTCCGTATTTTGAAGGCGCGGCACCGCTTGCTTCCTGTGTTGCTGCTCTCAAACAGGCATCGCGCAATTATGCCAAGCGGCAGTTGACATGGTTTCGGCATATGGAGGGGATGCACTGGTTTTTGTCCGGTGCCGAGGACACGGAGGATGCCGTGGTAAAATTGTTCATCGAGACGTGCGGGGAAAGGAAAGCACATGGAAAAACGCTTTCATATTAAATGGTGGATTTTATTGCTGCTGTGCATTCCGGTGCTTTACATTGCCATACAACTGTTTGCCGTGATGTATCGTTCCTATGTCACAGAGACAGTGCGGGAGGATATCCTGTCGGACAGTCTTGACTGTCGCGGCATTCTCGGCATGAGCGAAACCGAGGTGCTGTATGACGGCAGCGGCATTTTAGGCTACACGGTGCAAAACGGCGAGCGCGTGTCTGCGGGAGCTGTGGTAGCCGAGGCGTTTACCACCACGGCACAGGCGCAGCAAAGCGCCAAGGCGCGCGCGATTACGCAGGAGCTTGACACCTTGAACAAATCTACAATTTCTGCTGCGGGCACGGACACGGAAATGCTGATGGCACAGACCTATCGGGGAGTGTGCGATTTTCTTGATCTTGTATCCGGCACAAATTATAAGCGCTTGGCCGCAGATAAGGCAGAGGTTCAACTGGCGGCGAACAAGACGCAGGTTGTCATCGGCGCGCAGTCGGATTTTTCAGAGCGCATCGCCATGCTGACGGCACAGCGCGATGCGGCGCAGCAGGCGGGAACAGGTTTGTCGATTACAGCCCCCGTCGGCGGTTACTTTGTGGCGGGCGAGGACAGCCGGAAACGGCTTTACACCACACAGCAGCTACAGGAAATGCCGCCGGCAGAGCTGAGCGCGGCGGCACAGGAGGATGCGCAGGAAAATGCTGCCGCCGTAGCCGGAAAAATCATCGAGGATTATCGCTGGCGCTTTTTTGCCAGTGTGACACCGGAGCAGGCAGAAAAATTTGTTGTGGGCGCGCAGGTACAGGTGTCCTTCCCCGATGTTTCAAACGAGAAGATACCGGCGGCGGTGGTCGCGGTTACTCTGGATGAAGATGCGGGGCTTGCCAAGGTGGAGCTGCTTTGCGACTATATCAATGCGGACGTTGTCACGCTGGAGCATGCTCGCGCTCGCATCACGTTCCGCAGCTACGCCGGTTTGCGCATTGATAAGCGTGCGCTGCGCGTTGTGGACGGCGTGGATGGTGTTTATATTCGACATGGCAACGTGGCTTATTTTGCCCGCATCAACATTATATACGAGGATGCGAATTATCTGCTGGTGCCGCTGGAGCAGGTTGACGGAGAGAACGAGGTAAAGCGCTACGACGAGGCAATTGTTGAAGGGCGTGATTTATTCGATGGCAAGCTGTTGTAAAATGTTGTTTTTACTAAATTTCTATTCGGCTTTATTGACAATGCGTCTAAAAACGTGGATAATAAGAGAAACTATATGACACAAAATAGGATGATCGCCACTGGAATCCTGTCGCTATGGATGGGAGCCATCGTGGTTTGCGATCAGTCTCAATAACGGAGGAAAGTTTTATGAGCGTGTTTGAAAAGTTTAAAGGTATTATGGGGATGCCGGAGGATGACGATTACGGTATGGAGGATGCCGATTACGGCAATGATCATCCGTCGGGTTATTATGAAGATGCTCAGGGCTATTCTTCCGAGACAAGCGACAGCACAAAACCGCGCGGCAATAAAGTGATGAATGTCAGCTCCACCATGCAGCTGCAAGTTGTGCTTGTAAAGCCGGAGCGCTTTGAGGATGCCTCTACCATCGCTGACCATTTAAATACGAAGCGCACGGTTGTGCTCAATCTCGAATCCACCAGCAAAGAGGTTTCGCGCCGTCTTGTGGACTTTTTATCCGGCGTTGCCTATGCAAACAACGGTCAGATGAAGCGCGTTGCCAACAGCACCTTTATTATCACGCCTTACAACGTCGATATTATGGGCGATTTGCTGGACGAGCTTGAGAGCAACGGCGTAGTGTTCTAATTTGAGAGGATATATTCCGCCCGCTACCGATGAAGAACGTTTGTTTTGCCGCAGGGTAGAGGATGTATTGCTTTGTGTGCGGCAGCGCGGTGTTTTGCGGGTGCTTCCGTTTTGCTCTGACCGCGAACAGGATTTAGCCGCGGCGGTGCTCTCTAAAATGCGCTGTGACAGCTATTTGTTTTATGGCGGATATGAGCCGGCAGAGCGCAAAATGCTTGCGTTTGCGCAGGAGACTCCGGACAAAGCCTGTTTTCCGATTACTGCGTTGCTGATGATGCCTGCGCAAGGCTCGCCGGAGCTGACGCATCGCGATTATTTGGGCGCACTGATGGCGCTGCGCATCGGCCGGGAATATCTCGGCGATCTTGTTCCCGCAAAAGAGGGGATGGTCTTGCTTGCGCACGAGAGGGCGGCGGCGCTGGTTCTAGAGGAGCTGCGGGAAGTCGGGCGTGCGCGGGTGCGTGTTTGCACGGCGGACGAGGCGTTGCTCGCTGCGCTTTCCGCTGCGCCGGAGCCCTCGCAGCTGACCGCTACAATATCGTCTCTGCGCCTTGATGCAATGCTTGCGGCGATGTTGAAAATAAGCCGGGCGGATGCGGCGGCGCTGATTCGCGCCAAAACCGTCGCTGTCAATCACATCGAGACAACCAATATTCACTGCGAAGTTTGCGAGGGCGATGGATTTACTGTGCGCGGCAGGGGAAAATATAAGCTGTGCACCATTGGCGGGCAAAGTAAAAAAGACCGCACATTTGTGTCTTATATACAATATTAGGAGGTTTGTGCCATGATGACCGTCGGAGATATTCATAATGTAACGTTTGAAAAGGCAATGCGCGGTTATCGCGCCGAGGATGTAGACGATTTTCTGACCAAAGTGGCACAGGATTTCGAGCTTCTTCTGCAAGAGCGCGATGATGCCATCAACGAGCGCGAGGCAAGTGCTGCCGCTGCTGCGCAGGAAAAAGAGACGCTTGAAAAAAAGCTGTACATTCTTGCCGAAAAGATTGAGCAATATCGCGGCGATGAAGAAAATCTTAAGGTTGCGCTGCTGAACGCGCAGCGCCTTGGGGAAACCGTTGTATATGAGGCAAAGCAAAAGGCAGAGGGTATCGTTTACGAGGCAAAAACCAAAGCGACGCAGATGAACGAGGAATTGCGGACACAGCAGGCGGCAGAGGAGAAAAAGCTGGCCGGGATGCGGAGCGAGGTCAGCAAGTTTAAAACCGAGGTGCTGGATTTATACAGACACCACATTGATTTGCTTGGTGCCTTGCCCTCTCAGGACGAAAAGCAAACAGCGCCGATTCTCTTTGCGACGGGCAGCCAGCCGATTTCCGCAGCCACAGCGCCGACAAGCTCGGCCGCGGAAGCCGCGCCGGTTGAAGTACATTCGGCGGCACCTGCCGCGCGCGCAAGAGAAAAAGCAAAACCGGTGCGAGCGGAAGAACGTCCGATGCAGGCAGAGCAGGGCACGTTTGATTTTGACCAAAAGAGCACGGACAGCTTTGAAAATTATCAAGGCATCCGTTTTGACGAATAATCAGCAAGCAATAGCGGCGTTTTGCAAAAAGCGCCGCTGTTTTCAATGAATATTAAGCTGTGCAGAAAGAGGTTCTTCGTTTTGATGACTGTGTTTATGATTGCTGCGCTGGTAGCGCTGGATCAGCTTACAAAATATCTTGCCACCGTGTATCTTGCCCCGGTTGGAACCATGCCCTTCATTCCGGGTGTGCTGGAGCTGCGCTTTATTCTTAACGATGGCGCGGCCTTTAGTATTCTTGCGGGCAACCGGTGGTTTCTTATTATTTTTACGGGCATTGCACTGACGGCACTGGCCATTTTTCTGCTGTGGAAAAAGCCGAAGAATCGCCTTGCGTATTTTTCGCTTGTTTTGATTTTGGCGGGCGGTCTGGGCAATTTGATTGACCGCATCCTAAACGGAGCAGTGGTCGATTTTTTTGCCACGACCTTTATGAATTTTGCAGTATTTAACGTGGCAGACTGCTTTGTCTGCGTTGGCGTTGCAATGCTGCTGATTTATGTCATTGCAGATGAGTTAAAGACATCAAAAGCAAACCAACAGAAAAAAACGCATGACGACACTTGAATTTACGGTGGACGAAAGCGGTACGCGCATTGATTTATTTCTGGCGCAGCGCGAGGGGGGCATTGCGCGCTCGTTGGCGCAGCGGCTTCTTGCGGACGGCGCGGTGCTGTGCAACGGAAGAAGTGTTGCAAAAAGCTACCGCGTTGCAGCCGGAGATATTGTGCGGGTTTTGCTGCCGGAGCCGCAGGACATCGCGGCAAAGCCGCAGGATATTCCCCTTGTGATTGTGTATGAGGATGCGCATCTTCTGGTGGTGAATAAACCGAAGGGTATGGTGGTGCATCCCGCGCCGGGCAATCCGGAGGGCACGCTGGTCAATGCGCTGCTGTATCACTGTAAGGGAAGTCTTTCGGGCATTAACGGAAAGCTGCGTCCCGGTATTGTGCACCGAATTGACAAGGATACAAGCGGTCTGCTGGTGGTGGCAAAAGACAACGATACGCACGTCGGACTGACAGAACAGTTTGCACTGCACAGCATCACACGACAATATCAAGCGGTGGTATACGGCGCTTTTGCACAGGACAGCGGGTTTGTGGAAGCACCGATCGGTCGTCATCCGGTAGAGCGCAAGCGCATGGCGGTCACGGAAAAAAACAGCAAGTATGCCTATACCACATATGCGGTTCTGACACGTTACAGCGGCTTTACACATGTGGCGCTCACCTTGAAAACAGGGCGCACCCATCAGATCCGCGTGCACATGGCAAGCATTGGGCATCCGCTGGCGGGGGACGCTGTCTACGGCCCTAAAAAATGCATCACAAGCTTAAACGGACAGTGCCTGCACGCAAAAACACTGGGCTTTGTTCATCCGGTAACGGGGGAAGCTATGGAGTTTTCAAGTGAGCTGCCACCTTATTTTACAGAGTTTTTGCGTGTGCTGTGAGAAGGTCGTTCATGCGGCAATTTGTGAAAAAGCATCTCTATGGTGTGGTGTTTTGCGCGCTTTTTCTTTTGATCTTTGCGGCGGCGCTGCTGGAGCTTCCACCATTGTATTTGCAGCGCGGCACAGCAATGGCAAAAAGTGAAACAATTTCCGCTTTACCGGCGGAGGATAAAATTGATGTGAACACGGCGGTGAGCGCGGAGCTTGAAGTGCTGGACGGCATCGGGCAGGCAAAAGCAAAGGCCATCATTTTGTATCGGGAGCAAAACGGTCCGTTTCAAAGTGTTGAGGAACTGACACGGGTACACGGTATTTCGGAAGGAATCCTTGCGAAAATCAAAAATAAAGTAACAGTTTCATAACGGGGGTGTCATCATGAGCCTGAAAGAGCAGCAGGACATATTTATCAACCGAGAGTTGAGCTGGTTGGAATTTAACCGCCGCGTGCTTGACCTTGCCAAGGACAAAAGTGTTCCTTTGGGAGAGCGGCTGAAATTTGCTGCTATTTACGCGAGTAATTTGGACGAATTTTTTATGGTGCGCGTCGGTTCCCTGTACGATTGCACCTTGCTTCAGGGTCAGGAAAAAGAGAACAAAACTGGAATGACACCGGCGCAGCAGCTGCACGCCATTATGCCGCGCGTGGCGGAGCTGCAGGGACACTGTGATAAAATCGTTGCAAAGCTGGACGAAAACCTGCACGGCAGCGGCTATCACCGCATCAATTTTGAAAAGCTGGACAAGGAAGAATCGCGGTTTTGGAAAAAATATTTTCTCAGCGAGCTTTTTCCCGTTCTTTCCCCGCAGATTATTGACCGCCGTCATCCGTTTCCGTTCTTGCGCGGCAACGAGGTGTATGTCGGCGCGATGCTGCGTCAAAAAGATTCTGCGCAACCCGCGTTTGGCTTGATTCCCGTCAGTGCGCAGTTTGGACGCGCTGTATTTGTGCCTGCGGCAGGTGCAACCGCCTATGCACTGATTGAGGATGCGGTGCTGCACTATGCCGATCTTGTGTTTGGGAAAAAAGCAGTGCAGAGCAAATGCCTGTTCCGTGTGACGCGTAATGCCGACATCACTGTGGCAGAGGGCATGTTCGACCACGACATTGATTACCGCGTTGTAATGAGCGAGCTTTTGAAAAAACGCCGCAAGCTGGCCGCTGTGCGCTTGCAGACAAGCCCGCATGCCCCGCAGAATATTGTGGCGTTTCTCTGCGAAAAGCTGCTTTTACCGCAGACACAGGTGGTGGAACAATTCGCGCCACTGGATCTTTCGGTCGGCTTTAAGGTTGCATCGCGGCTGTCTGCGGACGGACATAATGCACTGTTCTATCCCGTGCGCCGCCCCATTCAGGCATCGCGCACATTCCGCCTGTCACAGGCGGTGCAGCAGCGGGATATCTTGATTGAATACCCTTATCAAAGCATTCGCCCGTTTATTCTTTTGCTGCACGAGGCGGCAAACGACCCCGATGTTATTTCCATTAAAATGACGTTATATCGCGTGGCTTCTGATTCGAAAATCATCGAAGCGCTGTGCGCCGCGGCGGAAAACGGCAAAGAGGTTGTCACCATTGTCGAATTGCGTGCGCGCTTTGACGAGCAGAATAACATCGACTTTTCAAAACAGCTTGAGGATGCGGGCTGTACCGTGATCTATGGCTTTGAGGATTACAAGGTGCACTCGAAGCTGTGTCTGATTACCAAGAGAAAAGGGGATCAGCTATCCTATATTTCGCAGATAGGGACGGGAAATTATAACGAAAAAACCTCGGAGCAATACACGGATCTCTCCTTTGTCACGGCAAGTCCTGTGCTTGGTGCGGAGCTTGCGGGCGTGTTCAACAATCTTGCCATAGAGCGCTTAACAGAGATAACACAGCAGCTTGTTGTGGCGCCGCTGTGCTTTAAAAGCATTTTAATGCAGGAGATGGACGCGGAAATTGAAGCGAAAAAAATGGGCCGCAACGCCAATATTCTCATCAAATGCAACTCGATCAGCGATAAAGAAATTATCGAGAAAATTTCGCAGGCCTCCTGTGCAGGCGTGCCGGTACAGATGATTGTGCGCGGAATCTGTTGCGTAAAAGCGGGGCTTCCGGGTCTGACAGAGAATGTCACGGTGCGCAGTATTGTTGGTCGTTATCTTGAGCACAGCCGCGTGTACTGCTTTGGCAGCGAAAGTAATGCGCGCGTCTATATTGCGTCCGGCGATTTTCTTACGCGCAACACCCAGCGCCGCGTGGAGGCGGGGGTGCGGATTGAGGACAAAGAAATTATTGCACAGCTGTGGGAACTGCTGCAAATGCAGCTTGCCGATAATGTAAATGCACATGAAATGCAGCCGGATGGCACCTATGTGAAGGTAAAGCCGAAACAGAATGCGCCGCGGATCGATTCTCAACTGGGGATGTATGCGCGCTTGATGCACAGTTGGCCGACTGCGCAGACGAAAGAGCCCGACCCTGCCGAGGACAGTGCGCTTCCCGTTCCAGAGGTGCAAAAAGCACTGCCGCAGATGCTTTGGCAGCGGTTGCGCAGCTTTTTCCGGCGTGAAAACCGGCGGCAATGATACAGCCTTGAGGATCAGCCCCCCATTGCGGTTGGAAGCCTGAGCGATCCGTTGGATGCTTGTGCTTTGGCAGACGCATTGGGGGGATTTTCGGTCAAGAAGAAAAATGCAGGGGAGAAACAAGAAATGGTTGTGCTGCAATCCGACGACTTCGACATTGAAAAAATAGCGGACAGCGGGCAATGCTTCCGCTTGACACAAGCAGCCCCCGGACGATTTGTACTGATTGCACACGGACGCGTTCTTTTTGTGGAGGATGCACCGAAGGGCGCTGTGCTGCACTGCTGCGAAGAAGATTATCAAGCCATATGGCGCAATTATTTTGATATGGACTGCAATTATAAAGGCTTTCGTGCCGCTGTGCCAAAGGAGGATGCCTTTCTCACAAACGCTGTCCGTCACGGATGCGGCATTCGCATTTTGCAGCAGGACCCATGGGAGATGCTGGTCACTTTTATTATTTCACAGCGAAAAAACATTCCCGCCATCAAGCGTGCGGTCGAGCTTCTTTGCGAAAATGCGGGGGGACGCCTTTTGATTGGAGAACAGACGTACTTTGCTTTTCCATGCGCAGCACGCGTGGCCGCCATGCCGCCGGAAACACTTGCGGCGTGCGCTCTTGGCTACCGCACGGCATATCTGCGCGCTGCCGCACAGAGGGTGGCGAGTGGAGCGCTCGATTTAGAAGGGTTAAAACAAGCGGACGATTCCGCCTTGCTCAATGCACTGATGTCCGTGCCGGGTGTCGGCCCGAAGGTTGCCAACTGCGTGATGCTGTTCGGCTATCACAGGCTGTCCGGCTTTCCGCGTGACGTGTGGATCAACCGCGTGATCGAGCAGGAATATCATGGCGAATTTCCGCTTGCGCGCTATGCGGGCTTTGAAGGCGTTATGCAGCAGTATATGTTTTTTTACGGGCGCAGCGAAGCATACCGCAGCAGCAGGCGATAGAACAAAGCTTGTAGCGATGCTATCAGGTCATTTTTTTTGCGTAACTGCCATATCCTGTAGAGAAAGGATGTGGATGGCATGTGGGAAAACGTGACGCAAAAGGAAACGCAGCAAAATAATGCAAAGACAAAAAAGGTTATCTACCGTGCGGAGGGAAACGAGCGTCAAGAACATACCAATCGTTTGCTTGCCATACAGTGCATTCTCTGTCTGGCGGTTTTGGCATTTGCTCTGTTTCTGCGCAATGCGGATGCTGGCATTTTTGCTGAAATAGGACTTGCGTACCGTGCTGTCATAGAGCAGGGGATTGATTTTGGAAGTGAAACACCGCTGCTGCGCTTTGTAAACGGCGGCGTAGAGTCAGCGCGCAAAACGGCGGCGCAATGGGCACAAACGCTGAAGGGCAAGCCGGTGCTGGGCAGCGGCGGCTTTTGGCCTGTTCAAAAAAGGCAGGTGCCGGAGGGGGCATCGCTGGAAAAATATGCTTTGCCGGAGACGCTGATCCAGCCGGTGGCGGGGACGCTTACCTCCGGCTTCGGCTTTCGGAAAAATCCGGTCAATGGGGAAAATGACTTCCATGCGGGCATTGATCTTGCGGCAGATGCGGGGGCACCGGTGTGTGCGGCACTGGAGGGACAGGTGACGGCTTCAGGCTATAATGCGCTGCGCGGCAATTATATTATTCTTCACCACAGGGCGGGGCTGCAAACGCTGTATCAGCATCTGTCCTGCGGCTTTGTGCGCGCGGGCGAGCGCATTGCCGCCGGACAGCGCATTGCCGCCGTGGGCGAAACCGGCTGTGCCACCGGCCCGCATCTGCATTTTGAACTGATTGTGGATGATGTGCGCATGAATCCAATCCTACAGCTTCCACAGCTTATCAAGCAGGATGCCGCATGAAAATGCTCAGCTTTTATGCGTTTCTGGCGCTGGGACTGCTGCTTGACGGTGCGATGCTGTTCCGCATTTTGCTGGTCTGCGCCGCGCTGCATGAAGCGGGGCATGTGCTTGCGTATATTTTTTGTGCGCAC
Organism: Ruthenibacterium sp.; assembly: GCA_036642215.1. Taxonomy (GTDB): domain Bacteria; phylum Bacillota; class Clostridia; order Oscillospirales; family Ruminococcaceae; genus Ruthenibacterium. The sequence continues at coordinate 20,450 of JAVXUG010000006.1, read as the reverse complement.
CGCCTTCCAAAGCTGACGTGCTGCGCATCCGGTATCTGTCTGTCACGCACGGCTCCGCTCTCTCTTGCTTGCAGAACCGGTGTGCTGTGTGCGGGTCCTGCGGCGAATTTTGCCGCATGCATCCTGCTGTATGTACGGGCGCAGCAGTGCGCAAGCTATGGCGCGTATCTTGTGGCAGCAGTCAACCTGTGCACAGGGCTGTATAATTTGCTTCCCTTTGGCGCGCTGGATGGTGCGCAGCTGATGGAAGGCTTGCTTCCGGCGCGACTGCTGCCCGCGTGGACACGCACACAGCGCTTTTTGCTCACGGCGGCCTGCGTTGTATTGCCGCTGTGCGCGTGGCTTGGCGCATGGCCGATGACTGCACGCGTGGCGGCGGTTGTCGCGCCGGTCTATCTTTTTCTGCAAAATACTTTGTCTTGAACGGCGTTTCATGGTATACTGTTTATGATTATTATGGAACGGAAAAGGGTGTACCATGGACGAAACATTAAAAGCGGCCTTAGCCGCCGTGCAAAAGCCGGGCCGCTATACGGGCGGCGAACCGGGCTGCGTATATAAGGACAAAGAAAAGGTGGATTTGCGTTTTGCATTCTGCTTTCCGGATACCTATGAGGTAGGAATGTCGTTCCTCGGCATGAAGATCCTCTATGAAATTTTAAATCAGCAAGATAATATTTGGTGCGAGCGCGCCTTTATGCCGTGGATTGACATGAAAGCCGAGATGGAGCAGCGCCATATCCCCCTTTATGCGCTGGAAAGCAAGGATTCGCTGCACAATTTTGATGTGGTGGGCTTTACGCTGCAGTATGAGCTGTCCTACACAAACATTCTTGCCATGCTGGATCTGGCGGGGATCCCGTTGTGGGCAAAGGATCGCGATGAAACACAGCCGCTTGTTGTGGCGGGCGGTCCCTGCGTGTGCAATGCAGAGCCGCTGGCGGATTTTTTTGATTTGATGATGCTGGGCGAGGGGGAAGTGCAGCTTCCGACCGTGTGCGATACGATTATTCGCTGCAAAAAAAGCGGGATGTCAAAGCACGATATGCTCGTGGAGCTAAGCCGGATTCAAGGCGTGTATATCCCAGCGCTGTATACTGTGACCTATCAGCCGGACGGACGCATTGACACGGTAACGCCGCATGACGGCGCGCCCGCAACCGTTGAAAAGGCCATCATAAAGGATATGAGCGCACAGCCGCTGCCGGAGCATTTTATTGTCCCGCTCATTGGCGCAGTCCATGATAGGGCACAGGTTGAAGTGCTGCGCGGCTGTGTGCGCGGCTGCCGCTTTTGTCAGGCGGGCTTTCTCTACCGCCCTATGCGAGAGCGGGATGCGGACATGCTGTCTAAGGCGGGAAAAGCTCTTTGCGACAATACCGGCTACGACGAAATTTCGCTGACCTCGCTGTCCACAAGCGACCACAGCGCGCTTGAAACGCTGCTGGATGATATGCTGACCTGGACACCGCAGGAGCATGTGAGCATTTCGCTGCCCAGTCTGCGCATTGACAATTTTTCTGAGAGCCTTGTGCGCAAAACAACAAGCATCCGCAAGAGCGGCCTCACGTTTGCGCCGGAGGCAGGAACCCAGCGCCTGCGGGATGTCATCAATAAAAACGTTACGGAGGAGGAGATTGAACGCACATGCAAGCTGGCCTTCCATGCCGGCTACTCCTCGGTCAAGCTGTATTTTATGCTGGGACTGCCCACGGAGACGCTTGAGGATATTGAGGGGATCGCCGACACCGCACAACGAATTGTTGAATTATATTATGAAAGCGGAGACAGGCCGCGCGGCAAGGGAGTGCAGGTGTCCATCAGCGTGGCATGCTTTGTGCCAAAGCCGCACACACCGTTTGAATTTTGTCCGCAGGATACACAGGAGCAGCTCAAAGCAAAGCAGCAGCATCTGCTGCGCTGCATCAAAAGCCGGAAAATCAATGTGAGCTATCATGACAGCCGCATCAGCTTTTTGGAAGCGGTCTTTGCAAAGGGTGATCGCCGCCTTGCCCCTGTGCTTGCGGAAGCTTATCGGCGCGGCTGCATCTTTGATGGCTGGGACGATCAGTTCCGCTATCACACCTGGCTTGAAGTATTTCACGACTTGGGAATTGACACTGCGTTTTATGCAAACCGTGCAATCGGTCTTGACGAGGTGATGCCGTGGAGCCATCTTAGCTATGGCGTTGACCATGCCTATCTTGTGCGCGAGTATCAAAATGCGTTGCAAAGCGCGACCACCAAACCATGCAACCGTGCCTGCGCAGGCTGCGGTGCAAATAAGCTGTTGGGAGGTGCCTGCTTTGACTACCGTTAGGTTTTGGTTTACAAAAACAGGTGTAGCCGCCTATATTTCGCTGCTCGATTTGCAGCGTGTGATGCAACGAGCCTTTAAGCGTGCCCGTCTGCCCGTCTGGTATACACTTGGTTTTAATCCGCATATTTATATGACCTTTTCCGCGCCGCTGTCACTGGGACAGGAGAGTCTTGTGGAATCATTGGATATAAAAACGGAAAACACCGCATATGACTGGAAAAGTGCAGCCGACGTGCTGAATGCCTGTCTGCCGCAGGGGGTGATTGTGCAGCGTGTAGTGCCCGCGCAGATGGAGGCAGCCTCCATTGCGTTTGCACGATATGAGGTGCACTATATGCCGCAGCATACCGCCGCAGCAAAGCAGGCCTTTGCCGCATACGGCGCGCTGTCGGTTGCCGAGGTGGAAAAAAGGGGAAAGCGCGGCAATGTAAAGCAGCTGGATTTAAAGCAGCACGTACAGATTTTGCAAGAGCAGGAATTGCCGGACGGCTTTACCGTGACGCTGCTGTTGCCGGTGGGAAATACGCTGACGATTAACCCGATGCTTTTGCTGCAATTTTTAGAGACGCAATTTGCTTTGCCGTGTGTTTGGGGCAATTTGCTGCGCACGGCGCTGCTGACAAAAACAAACGAAGAATTTGTGTAAAATGCTTGCAATATATCATTCAATGTGGTAATATATTTAAGCGTTACATCCGCTGTGCCAACAGTGTGGTTAATGACAAAACATTAAACAGACAGTCCTCTGCCGGCAATTGTCGGGTACGAATGTCTACAAAACATGGGAGGACTATCTACAATGGACGCAATCAAAATTATTACAGACGGCATGGTAAAAGCCGAACAGCCGCAGTTTAACGTCGGCGACACGGTTCGCGTGTCTGTCCGCATCAAAGAGGGCGAGCGCGAGCGCATTCAGGCGTTCGAGGGTACCGTCATCGCAAAAAAACACGGCGGTGTCGCCGAAACCTTTACTGTGCGCCGTGCTTCCTATGGCGTTGGCGTAGAGCGCGTATTTCCTGTAAACTCTCCGTTTGTTGAAAAGGTAGAGGTTATCCGCAAGGGTCGGGTGCGCCGTGCAAAGCTTTTCTATCTGCGCAACCGCACAGGCAAAGCCGCCAAGGTCAAGGAACAGCTTCGATAAAGATAAAAACAAAAAGGGACAATGTAAATTGTCCCTTTTTTCTTATATTGTGGTATAATAACAAACGGAACCACGGCAGCTTTATCGGGAATGCAGGGGTGTCGGATGAGCAAAGTCATGCATCCGCATACCCAAAAATAAGAATGAGAGGGGGAGTGGGCACATGGAGAAAAAATCCGAGCAATGCGAAGCCTTTGAATGGCTGGAATCCATTGGATTTGCATTGGTGTTCACCTTGCTGATCCTTGTGTTTGCGGTCAATTTTTCACGTGTTTCCGGCCACTCCATGATGCCTACCCTATCGGACGGTGACCGCGTCTTAGTGCAGACGGCTTTTTATACGCCAAAGCGCGGAGACATTATTACAACCGATGCACTCATCGACTACGAAAAGCCGCTTGCAAAGCGCATCATTGCGCTGGAGGGCGACGTGGTAGACATCGACATATCGACGGGCGATGTGTCTGTAAACGGCATTGTATTGGACGAGCCGTATCTCTTTGCACCGACAACACAACAGATGGATGTGACATTTCCGCTTACAGTGCCAAGTGGCAAAGCGTTTATCATGGGCGATAACAGGCCAGGATCACGCGACAGCCGTTTTCAGGATATCGGCTGCATTGATGCGCGCGATATTTTGGGTCGAATGATATACCGTGTCTCTCCCGTCAACACTATGGGGAAAATAAAATGAATGAAAATATAAATCACCGGCAAATTCACTGGTTTCCCGGGCACATGATGAAAACGCTGCGTTTGATGGACGCTGAAATGAAGAACGTGGACGTTGTGCTGCAGCTTTTGGATGCGCGGATTCCGCGCAGCAGCCTAAATCCGGAAATTGCACGGATCATTGCTGCAAAGCCGCGCCTGTATGTGCTGAATAAAGCCGATTTGGCCGACGCGGATATCACGGCACAGTGGACGCGCTATTTTAAACAGCAGGGCGCAGGCTGTGTGGCAATTTCCAGCAAGGGACGTGGCGGTGTGATGAGCGTGAAGCAGGCCATCGACACAGAGCTGCGCGAATTGCTCTCGCGGCGCGCAGAAAAGGGCATCGGCGGTGCAAAAACGCGGGTGATGGTCGTCGGCATCCCGAATGTGGGGAAATCCACCTTTATCAACAGCTTTGCGGGCACAGTCAAAGCAAAGGCGGCAGACCGCCCCGGCGTTACCCGCGGCAAGCAATGGGTCACGGTAAACGAATATGATTTGCTTGATATGCCGGGCGTGTTGTGGAAAAGATTTGATTCGCCGGCTGTGGCAAGCAACCTTGCGTTTATCGGGTCCATTCGGGACGAGGTGCTTGATGTGGAATCGCTTGCGACAAGCCTTTTAGGCGAGATACAGGCGCTTTATCCGGATCGGCTTGCAGAGCGCTATAAGCTGACAGGGGAAGATTTACAGCTTGACGCATATGATTTGCTGCAGCAAATAGGACGCAAACGCGGTATGCTCATCAGCGGTGGAGGCGTGGATACCGAGCGTGCCGCCGTTATGCTGGTGGACGAGTTTCGCGGCAGCAAGCTTGGACGCATTTCGCTTGAAAGGCCGGAGCAGCATGGGTGATACAGAAAAAAGCCAACCGCTTTATGCGTTTGATGCAGCCTATGCGCAGCAGTACGGTGTGCTGTGCGGAGTGGACGAAGCGGGGCGTGGCCCGCTGTGCGGTCCGGTGTGTGTAGCGGCGGTCATCCTTGATCCCGCCGTGCCCATTGCGGGCTTGAATGATTCCAAAAAATTGACGGAAAAAAAGCGGGAAGCCTTGTTTCCGCAAATTATGGAACATGCCGTCAGCTATAAAATTGTGATGGTGGGACCGGAAATCATTGACGAGATCAATATTTTGCAGGCGACAATGCTTGGCATGTGCGAAGCGATTGAAGGGCTTTCCACAGTGCCCGCACTGGCACTTATTGACGGAAATCGCTGTCCGCAAACAGCAGTGCAGACGTTGGCCGTTGTCAAGGGCGACGCAAATTCAGCGTCCATTGCAGCGGCATCAATTTTGGCGAAGGTGTCGCGCGACCGCTATATGACAGAGCTTTCCGAAAAATTTCCGCAGTATCATCTGGAAAAGCACAAGGGATATCCAACGGCAGAGCACTATGCGCTGCTGGATCAGTATGGGATTGAAGCTTTTTACCGCAAATCATTCTTGAAAAAGCGTGGTTATGTATGACGGCGGCGCAGACAACGGCGCGTCAATTCGGTCATTTGGCGGAACAGCTTGCCGCCGATTATTACCGCGAGCAGGGATATCTTGTGGAAGCGATGAATTTTCGCACGCGGCAGGGGGAAATTGACGTGATTGCCCGCAAGGGGGAAACCTTGGTGTTTGCCGAGGTGAAAGCGCGGGGCGCAAATACAATTGCGCAGCCGTGCGAATTTGTCACACCTGCAAAGCAGAAAAAAATTATTTTGGCGGCAAAGGCATATCTTGCGCGGCACCATGACCTGGATTCTTTTGTGCGATTTGATGTAATAGAGGTGCGAAAAAAGCAAGATGGCTGCGATTTAAACTGGATTCAGAATGCATTTTCGGGCGAGTGACGGATCATGGACTTTTTTGACAATGCCTGTGATGAGGCATTGCTTCAAAAAAATTTGAGAACGCGAATGCAGTTTTGCACAGGCACCGGAGATGAGCATGGGAGGAAGAAAACGTATGAAATACACAAGCACACGCGACAGTGCACTGCATGTCGATGCATCTATGGCTATTTTGACGGGGATTGCGCCGGACGGCGGCCTTTTTGTTCCGGAGGAGCTGCCCGTATGTATGCCCTCGGAGGTTTATGGCCTGACCTATCCGCAGACGGCTCAGAAGGTTCTCGGTCTGTTCTTGACGGATTACGATGCGGACTTTTTAAAGGCGGCGACAGAGAGCGTTTACAGTGCGGAAAATTTCGGCGGCAAGGCCGGCTTTGTGCATCCGGTGGCGAATAGACTTTGTGCGCTTGAATTATGGCACGGCCCCACCTGTGCATTTAAAGATTACGCGTTGCAGCTGATGCCGCGTTTATTGGTGCAGGCGAAAAAAAACCTGCGGGATGAAAGTCTGACAAAAATTCTGGTCGCAACCTCCGGCGATACCGGAAAAGCGGCACTTGCGGGCTATGCCGGTCTTGACGGCATTCAAATCGCCGTATTCTATCCCGACAGCGGCACCAGTGAGATGCAGCGGCTGCAAATGGTGACACAGGAGGGCGAAAACGTTGCGGTGTACGCGGTGAACGGAAACTTTGACGACGCGCAAACGGGTGTAAAACGCGTGTTTGCGGATGCGGCTGTCACCCGGCTGCTCGCTGCACAAAACGCGCATCTTTCCAGTGCAAATTCCATCAACTGGGGACGCCTTGTCCCGCAAATTGTCTATTATTTTTACAGCTATGCACAGCTTGTCGCGTCGGGCACTGTCAAGGATGGCGAAACAGTGGATTATTGTGTGCCGACCGGCAACTTCGGTGACATTCTGGCAGGCTATTATGCAAAGCGCATGGGGCTTCCCGTGGGGCGCCTGCTGTGTGCCTCCAATAAAAATAACGTGCTGACAGAGTTTTTGCGCACCGGTGTCTACGATGCCAACCGCAAATTCTATAAAACGACCTCGCCGTCCATGGATATCCTTGTCTCCTCAAACCTTGAACGTCTGCTCTATCACGTAACAAACGACGCGCAGCGCGTAAGGGGATGGATGGAGGAGCTTTCCCGCACAGGCCGTTATACCGTGCCCGCAGAGGTGCTGGCTGTGATGCAAGAGACTTTTTTGGGCGGCTGCGCCGAGGATGGGCAGGCGGCACAAACCATTGCGCAATATCACAAAAGCTGCGGCTATACCATGGACCCGCACACGGCTGTGGCGTTTTACGTACAGGCGGAACATGCCGACACGGGGCGCACAACGGTTGTCCTCTCCACCGCAAGCCCGTATAAATTTGCAGGGGATGTCCTTGCGGCGCTGGGGGAAAGCGTGCCCACAGATATCTTTGCCGCTGTCGAAGCGCTGCGGATCAAAACAGGGCTGCCTGTGCCGCAAAGCCTGGCGGAACTAAAAACCAAAAAAGTGCGCTTTACGCGCACCATTGATGCCGCGGATATTGCAAAAGCTGCGCTTTCCCTGTAAACCGGATGGCATAGGCTTCTCTGCAAAAAAATAAAACCTCCTGCGCACAAAGAGTTTCATACTGTGCGCAGGAAGCGTTATTTGAAAGAAACAGGAAATTCAATTCTATTTTGCAAGTTTTAATTCGACAATACGGGGTTCTGAGCTTTGTGAAAATTTGACGCTCTGTCGCCGAACTGGAAATGCGAGCGATCAGACTTCTTCAAAGGTTTCACACATCGTTTCTTCCCCCATGATTGCCATGCGGTTTTTCACGGTGATTTTTTCGGCTGTGCAGCAGTGGTGCCCGTCATTATGGGCACAGCTTTCCACCTCGCAGCATACGCCGCAGTTGACACACTGACAATCGGGGCAGTTGTTTTCATTTTGCATCGATACATACGCCTCCTTTGTGATTATAGTATGTCCCGGTGCGCTTTTTCTATTCGGAGGATTTATGGCAATTTTTGCAATCGGAGATTTACACCTGTCACTGGGCGTGAGCAAGCCAATGGACGTTTTTCGCGGCTGGCAGGATTATGTACAGCGCCTTTCCGACAACTGGAAGCAGCTGATTCGGCCTGAGGATACGGTGGTGCTGGCGGGCGATACTTCCTGGGGCATGAAGCTGACGGACTGCACGAAGGATTTTGCTTTTTTAGAGGCGCTGCCTGGTCAAAAGCTGCTTTTAAAAGGCAATCATGATTACTGGTGGACTACCGTGTCAAAAATGGAGCGGTATTTTGCAGAAAACAACTTTACCACCTTGCACTTTTTGCACAATAATTGTCTGCTGACAGAGGGGGTTGCGCTGTGTGGCACGCGCAGCTGGCTGTTCGATATCGGACAGCCGCATGACGAAAAAGTGATGAATCGGGAAATCGGTCGGCTCATCATGTCACTGGAGGCTGCCGGCGCGGAAGAAAAAGTGGTCTTTTTGCACTATCCGCCGGTTTATGCTACCGCACAGGCGCAGGAGATCATAGAGGTTCTGCACCGGTACGGCGTAAAACGATGCTATTATGGCCATCTGCACGGTGCCTCTATTCCGCGCGCGGTAGAGGGCAAGGTGGACGGCATTGAGTACAAGCTGATTAGCGCGGATGGCGTGCGTTTTTGCCCTGTGCGCATTGATCCGCCGCTTGTCACCGCCGTATGCAATCCGAACGAAAATGCTGCGGATCACGGCGCTGCGGGCGGCAGCATTGTTTAAAAACGGGACAAACGCTTGACAATCTATCGCTTTTTGTTATAATGACTGTAGGAAATGCAAGGAAGAGAACCAGTAACCGCAAGGCTGTGGCACAGAGAGACCTCGTTTTGGTGCAAGAGGGAGCACAGAGTGCGGCGAATACGTCTCAGAGCAGCAGGCTGAACCGCGTTTTTGCGCAAGTAGGCCGCGCCGGGTACGCCCGTTAAAGCGCCCGTGTGTTTTTTGCACACAGAGGCTTCTGCCGTGAGACAGAGGTAAACAGAGGTGGTACCGCGGAACTTTCGCCCTCTGCCAATGAACCATTGGCAGAGGGCTTTTTGCTGCCCAATGCCGCAAAAAAAAGGAGAGTCAGCCATGGAAAACGTATTCAACCTATTTAAAGAGCGCGGCTTAATCGCACAGGCAACCGATGAGGATGCCATCCGCAATTTGCTCAGCAACGAAAAAATAACCTTTTATACGGGCTTTGACCCCACTGCGGACAGCCTGCATGTAGGCCATTTTATGCAGCTGATTGTCATGCGTCACATGCAGCAGGCAGGGCACCGCCCCATCATTTTGCTGGGCGGCGGCACCACAATGGTGGGCGATCCCACGGGCAAAACCGATATGCGTAAAATGCTCAGTCAAGAGGACATTCAGCACAATGCAGACCGCTTTAAAGAACAGATGAGCAAATTCCTCGACTTTTCAGACGGCAAGGCGCTGATGGTGAACAACGCCGACTGGCTGCTGCATTTGAATTATATTGACTTTCTGCGCGAGATCGGCGTACATTTCTCCGTCAATAAAATGCTGACCGCGGAATGCTTTAAATCGCGCCTTGAAAAAGGGCTGTCTTTTATCGAGTTCAACTATATGCTAATGCAGAGCTATGACTTTTTGCGTCTGTCGCGCGAATACAATTGCAAGATGGAATTTGGCGGCAACGACCAGTGGAGCAATATTATCGGCGGCGTAGATTTAAACCGGCGCTGCGACCAGCGCGAGGTATATGGCATGACCTTTACGCTGCTGACAACGCGAGAGGGCAAAAAAATGGGCAAGACCGAGCAGGGCGCTGTGTGGCTTGACCCCGAAAAGACCAGTCCATATGAATTTTACCAATATTGGCGTAATATAGACGATGCCGAGGTGCAGAATTGCCTGAAGCTGCTGACAAGTGTCCCTGTCAAGGACATTGATGCCATTGACGTGACGGACGGCGGTGAAGTAAATCGCGCAAAGGAGCTTTTGGCTTACGAGCTGACAAGCCTTGTCCACAATACGGCAGAGGCTGATAAGGCAAGAGCTACGGCAAAAAGTCTGTTCAGCGGTGAAGCGGATGCAGAGCATATGCCCGCCACAACGCTTGACGCGGCTCTTGTGGTCGACGGCAGCGTGAGCGTGCTGGATGCTCTGGTGGCAGCGCAGCTTGCTTCCAGCAAGGGCGAGGCACGCCGTTTGGTGCAGCAGGGCGGCATCAGCATCGACGGGGAGAAAATAAGTGATTTGACCGCCGTCATCGGCACAGAGCAATTGGCGCGGGGCGCGGTTGTAAAAAAAGGCAAAAAAATCTATCATAAAGTGACGCTGTAGGCAATCAGCGGCGGTGCGAGCAGATTCGTGCCGCCGCCTTGTGTTTTGCCTTGATGTGCGTGTTTGTTTTGGCCTGAAAAGAGACTGTGATGCGCAGCGCAAAATTTATACGGCAAAATATACGGGAAAATTCAAATAGTTCTAGAATTATTCATAAAGATATGGTATAGTAAACCCATATGTTACAAAAGCTTGGAGGAACATCAATGAAACTCATCAAAAACGAAAAGCTGGAAAACAACAGCCACGAGCTGCAGTTTACCATTGACGCTGAGGCGTTTAACACCGCTGTTGCAAAGGCATACAAGCGCACTGCCGGAAAATACAATATTCCCGGTTTTCGCAAGGGCAAAGCTCCGCAGGGTATGATTGAAAAAATGTATGGTGCCGATGTATTCTATTATGATGCCATCAACGATTTGTTTCCGGAGGCATACGAGGCGGCTGTGGCCGAAGCCGGCATTGATCCGGTCGATCGTCCTGAGGCGGACATCGTTTCGGCAAACCCGCAGGAGGGCGCTACGCTGAAGGCAACCGTTACCACGAAGCCGGAAGTGGAAATTGGCAGCTATACCGGTTTAAAGGCGACCAAAATTGTCAATGCTGTGGAGGACGAGGCCGTTGACGCTGAAATTCACCGCATGCAGGAGCGCAACGCACGCATTGTCACGCGTGAGGGCGCTGCCGAAAACGGCGATATTACCGATATTGATTTTGAAGGCTTTGTGGATGGCACTGCTTTTGAGGGCGGCAAGGGCGAGCATTTCTCCTTGACCCTTGGCTCCGGTCAGTTTATTCCCGGCTTTGAAGAGCAGGTGATCGGTCACAAGGCCGGCGAAGCCTTTGATGTGAACGTGAAATTCCCTGAGGATTATCAGGCCAAGGAGCTTGCCGGCAAGGACGCTACCTTCAAGGTCACACTGCATGAAGTGAAAACAAAAGAAATGCCTGCGATGGATGACGAGTTTGCAAAGGACGTTTCCGAGCATGATACGCTTGACGCTTTAAAGGGCAGCATTCGCAAGGGAATGGAGGAGGATGCGTCAAAGCAGGCGGATCTCGATCTTGAAAACAGCCTTGTGGAGCAAATCGTTGAAACGCTGAAGGGCGATATTCCTCCGGTTATGATTGAGAACCGCATCGACGAGATGGTTCGCGATTTTGAGTATCGTTTACAGCAGCAGGGGCTGCGCCTTGAAGAATACCTCAAGTATATGGGCGGCGATGTTGCCAAGTTCCGTGACGGCTTTCAAGAGCAGGCGGAAAAGCAGGTTAAAATCCGTCTTGCCCTTGAGACTGTGGCAAAAAAGGAAAAGCTTGAAGCCACGGCTGAGGATTTTGAGAACGAGGTAAAGCGCATTGCGGAATCGTATAAGATGGAAGTCGAAAAGGTGAAGGAGCTTATTCCAGAAGCCGAGGTCAAAAAAGACCTTGCTGTCAACAAAGCTATCGACTTTATTAAATCGAGTGCCAAGGTTGTTGAGGAAACTGCTAAAAAGGTAGAAAAAGCAGCGAAAGAAACAGCAGAAAAGGCCGAGGCCGCCAAAAAGACGGCAGCGGAAAAGGGCAAAGAATAAAACGTAACTGACGCATCCGATATGACCGATACGTGCTGTGCGCGTATCGGTCATATTAATCAATAAAGGAGGCAACTGTATTGAGTAGTCTAGTCCCTTATGTGGTGGAGCAAACCGCGCGCGGTGAACGCTCCTACGATATTTTTTCCCGCTTGCTGAATGACCGCATCATTATGCTGTCAGATGAAGTGAACGATGCAACGGCAAGTCTTGTCGTCGCGCAGCTTTTGTATTTGGAAGGACAGGATCCCGACAAGGACATCAGCTTGTATATCAACAGTCCGGGCGGCTCCATTACCGCGGGCTTTGCCATTTTTGATACGATGCAGTATATCAAATGTGACGTGTCCACCAATTGTATGGGCATGGCGGCCTCCATGGGTGCATTTTTGCTGGCAGCAGGCACAAAGGGCAAACGTTTTGCGCTGCCCAACAGCGAAATTATGATTCATCAGCCGCTGCTCAGCGGTTTGCAGGGGCAGGCAACGGATATTAAAATTCACGCGGATCATATCGTGCGCATTCGCGCGCGTTTGAACGCAATTCTCGCAGAGCGCACCGGTCAGTCTCTTGCAACCATTGAGGCCGACACCGAGCGCGACAATTTTTTAAGTGCGGAGGAAGCCAAGGCCTACGGTCTGGTGGACGACGTTATTACAAAACGGTAAGGATGGACCTATGGCCAATCAGAGCACCAAAAACGGAAAAGAGAAAAACCTCATCTGTAATTTCTGCGGCAAAAAGCAGGATGAAGTTGAGCGCATGATTATTGGTCCGGGCGTTAACATCTGCAACGAGTGCATTGAATTGTGCCATTCGCTGTTGGACGAGGACGGCAATGGCTTTGCCACAGGCGCACCTGCGCCTGCACGCCGTCCGCGGGCGGCGGCAGGGCGCAACGCCGATGCCGCGATAAAAATTTTAACCCCGGAAGAAATTAAAACGGGTCTTGACCAGTATGTCATCGGTCAGGAGGAAGCAAAGGTTGTTTTGTCTGTAGCGGTTTACAACCACTATAAGCGCATTTTAACGCTGCGCGACAGCGACGTGGAGCTTCAAAAAACAAATGTGCTTTTGCTGGGGCCGTCCGGTGTTGGCAAAACACTTTTGGCGCAAACACTTGCGCATATGTTAAATGTACCGTTTGCCATTGCGGACGCAACTACGCTGACCGAAGCGGGCTATGTGGGTGAGGATGTTGAAAACATTCTGCTCAAGCTTATTCAGGCGGCTGATTTTGATGTGGAACGCGCGGAAAAAGGCATCATTTACATTGATGAAATTGATAAAATTACACGCAAAAGCGAAAATCCGTCCATCACGCGTGATGTCGGTGGCGAGGGCGTGCAACAGGCACTGCTGAAAATTCTTGAGGGAACAGTCAGCAATGTGCCCCCGCAGGGCGGGCGCAAGCATCCGCAGCAGGAATTTATTCAAATCAACACAAAAAATATCCTGTTTATTTGCGGCGGCGCGTTTGACGGCCTTGAAAAGCACATTCAAAAGCGCACCGATACTTCTTCGCTGGGCTTTGGCGGCAAGTTGCGGGAAAGTCCGGAAAAGCAGAAGGAAAATCTGCTGCGCCTTGTGGAGCCGCACGACCTTGTGCGCTACGGTTTAATTCCGGAATTGATTGGGCGCATCCCGGTTGTGACGGTGCTGAATCCGCTGGATGAGGATGCGCTTGTCCGCGTGATGCAGGAGCCGAAAAACAGTCTTGTAAAGCAGTACGAGACGCTGATGGCAATGGACAATGTACAGCTTGAGATTACGGACGAGGCATTACATGCCATTGCCAAAAAGACCATTGTGCTGAAAAGCGGGGCGCGCGGTCTGCGCAGCGTAATGGAACAGGCACTCATCAGCATCATGTACGAAATTCCAAGTGACCCAACCATCACGAAAGTTATCGTGACGCAGGAGACGATCGAGGGCGCAAAGCCGCTGCTTGAGCACGGCACAAAACAACTGCGCTACAAGGAAAGCACGGTCGGTGCGGCTGCACACTGATGCAGTGCGCGCTTTGTGCCGGAATAGCGCTGTGAAAAAAACAGATGACAGACGGACAGAATTTTCTGCCCGTCTGTTTTTAAATTTGAACAGGTTGGTTGCAAAATATACAAAAATAGTGTATGATAAAAACATCTATACAAAGATAGATTATGGGCAGCGCTTGCACTTGTGCATCGGCTTATGGTCGGCACATAGAATCGCTCCGCGAGGGGAGCTATAGCAGTTTCACAAACGGTAAAAAGCATCCATGCATCGGAAAACTGCGATACAACACGGGCTGTCAACACAGGAAACAGAAATAAACCATTGAGACTTCCGGAGGGAACTATGTCAGACAAAGTAAAAATTATTTTAGATAAAAACGCAGACATCTTACGTTTGCCGGCCATTGCGCTGCGCGGACTTGTGGTGTTTCCCGGTAATATGATCCATTTTGAAGTGGGGCGCAAAAAGTCAATTGCTGCCATTGAGTGGGCTATGAACAACAACAATGCCGTGTTCCTTATCACACAGCGCGATATGGACGTGGAGGAGCCTTCCTATAAGGATATGTATCCCTATGGCGTTGTTGCTGAAATCAAGCAAATTCTCCGGGTGTCAGATGATCTTGTCAAGGTGCTTGTAGAGGGAAAATATCGTGCAAAATTGCTTACGGTAGATACAACGGGTCGCTTTTTGCTCGCGGCTACAAAAGCCGTACCGCTGCGCGGAACCAAGAGCCTGGACAGCGCCAATGTGGAAGCGCTTGTGCGCAGCATTCGTGATACCTTTGAAGAATATTACGCGCTTAATCCGCGGCTGCCCAAGGATGTCGCCTATACCATTTTAACGCAAGAGGACGCTGTGGCTTTGTGCGACTATATCCCGGCAAATTTTCTGTTTAAATACAGCGAAAAACAGGAATTGCTCAGCGAGAGCACCATGCTGGGCCGTCTTGAAAAAATTCTGGTTTTGATGCGAAAAGAGACAAAAATCCTGCGCATTGAAAAGGATATCCAAAGTAAAGTCAACGACCAGATGGATAAAAACCAGCGCGACTACTATCTGCGCGAGCAGATGCGCGCAATTTCGGACGAATTGGATGACGGCGATGACACGCGCGAAGAAGCGGAGCGCTACAAGGAAAAGTTAGAGGCGCTGCATCTGCCGGAGGAAGCGCACGAAAAGCTGTTTAAGGAGGCTGACCGCCTTTATAAAATGCAGGGCAATACACAGGAAGCATCGGTCATTCGCACCTATCTTGATCATTGTCTTGATTTGCCGTGGAACACGCAGACGGAGGATAAGCTTGATATCAATAAAGCCGCCGCAGTGCTTGATAAAGAGCATTACGGCCTGAAAAAGGTCAAGGAGCGCATCCTTGAAATTCTTGCCGTGCGTAAGCTTGCACCGGATGCTAAGGCGCAGATTATCTGTCTTGTCGGCCCTCCCGGCGTGGGAAAAACCTCTATCGCTCACTCGGTGGCAGAGTGTCTTGGCCGTAAATATGTGCGTATGTCACTGGGCGGCGTGCGGGATGAAGCGGAAATTCGCGGGCATCGTCGCACCTACATCGGCGCAATGCCCGGTAAAATAATCAGCGCCATGATGACAGCGAAAAGTAAAAATCCGCTGCTTTTGTTGGATGAAGTAGATAAAATGGCCAGCGATTTTCGCGGAGATCCTGCCGCTGCGCTGCTGGAGGCGCTTGACCCGGAGCAGAACAAGGGCTTTAAGGATCATTACCTTGACATTCCCTTCGATTTGAGCGATGTGCTGTTTATCACCACGGCAAACACGCTTGACACGATTCCGCGCCCTTTGCTTGACCGTATGGACGTGATTGAGCTGTCGAGCTATACCCGTATTGAAAAATTTAATATTGCGAAAAAGCATTTGTTGCCTAAGCAGCTGATGGCAACGGGCTTAAAAAGCATGGTCAAATTGAACACTGCTGCGCTATACGGTCTGATTGACGGTTACACGCAGGAGGCCGGCGTGCGCAGTTTAGAGCGAACCATCAACGAATTGCTGCGCAAATGCGCAAAAGAAATTGCCGCAGGCAAGGTAAAGACGTTTCATATCGGCGCACAGAATCTGGAGGAGCTGCTGGGACCCAAGCGAATCAAGCCGTCTTTTTGCAGCCGTATAAACGCCGTGGGCGTGGCAAACGGCCTTGCTTGGACGAGTGTCGGCGGGGAGATTCTTCCGATTGAAGTGCAGATTATCCCGAAGGGAAGCGGTCGCTTAGAGCTGACCGGTTCACTGGGCGAGGTGATGAAGGAGAGCGCAAAGCTTGCCATCACCTATGCAAAGGTGCACGCCGAGCAATACGGTTTTGACGCACTTGCGTTTAAAGATGTGGATATTCACATTCATGCGCCGGAGGGGGCCATTCCCAAGGACGGACCCTCCGCCGGTGTCACATTGACAACCGCGCTTATTTCCTGTTTGTCGAATCGTCCCGTTCGCGCGGATGTGGCGATGACCGGGGAAATTGCGTTGCACGGGCAGGTTTTGCCCATTGGCGGTCTGAAAGAAAAAAGCATGGCGGCCTATCGGGAAGGGATGCGTACCGTGCTGATTCCCAAGGCAAATACACCTGATTTGTATGAGGTGGATGAGGCAGTGAAGAACAGCATTGCGTTTAAGCCGGTCTCCAATGTGGAGGAGGTATTGCGTTTTGTACTGCTGCCTGCCGTAAAAGATCCGAAGCCCGGCGCGTCAAAGCTCATTCCGCCGCAGGTTGCCAAAGAAAACAGTGTGGGTTTGACACAATAATACCATAAATAGTGCAGTGAAACGCATACGATAAAAGGAGCACGCATGAATTACGCAATCGCGGATTTTAAGGCGTCCTACGGACTGTCCTCGCAGCTTCCGGAGAGCGACCGACCGGAGATTATTTTTTCCGGCCGGTCTAATGTCGGCAAATCATCTTTGATCAATAAGCTGTGCAATCGCAAAAGTTTGGCGCGCGTCAGCAGCACCCCCGGCAAAACGGCCACCATCAATTTTTATACAGTAGACAGCGCTTATTTTGTGGATTTACCGGGCTATGGTTATGCAAAAGTGGCGCAGGGCGAAAGACAGCGATGGGATGAGCTGATTAACAGCTACTTTGCAGCCGTGCGCAACAATGCCGTGCTGGTGCAACTGCTTGACAGCCGTCACGCGCCCTCTGCGGACGATATGCAGATGCTGGCATATTTAATGCATCATGGGATTCCGTTTATTGCGGCGCTGACAAAGGCGGATAAGCTGAAAAAAAGTCAGTATGAGGAAACAGTTGCGG
Source organism: Ruthenibacterium sp. (assembly GCA_036642215.1). Classification (GTDB taxonomy): domain Bacteria; phylum Bacillota; class Clostridia; order Oscillospirales; family Ruminococcaceae; genus Ruthenibacterium. The sequence goes on along the minus strand of JAVXUG010000006.1, from coordinate 3,223 downwards.
AATTTGCAAGGGTCTGTGCCCCTTACGGATGTGCGGACGTTGTTTTGACAAGTGCGGATAACGGCTATGGCATGGAGCCGTTGAAAGAAATGATTGAATCCTATCTGACGGAGGAGTAACAAAAATGGAGCATGTGACTGCCGTCAACAAGAACGGCCATTTGAGCATCGGCGGAATGGACACTGTGGCATTGGCTGCAAAATATGGCACGCCGCTGTATGTCATGGACGAAAATGCCATTCGTTCCAACTGTCGCGCACTGAAAAATTCGCTTGACAGTCATTACAACAAAAATGGCCTTGTTCTGTACGCAAGTAAGGCTTTTTGCTGCAAACGGATGTACCGCATTTTAAGCGACGAGGGGCTGGGGGCAGATGTTGTTTCCGGCGGCGAGCTGTACACGGCGCTGCAAGCTGGTTTTCCGGCAGAAAAGCTCTATTTTCACGGCAACAACAAAACCGCGGCGGAACTGACCATGGCGCTGGAGAGCGGTGTTGGGCATATCGTGCTGGATAACCTTGCCGAGCTGGAGCTGCTCAGCAGCATTGCCGGTGCAAACGGAAAGACGGCGAATGTTCTGTTTCGCATTAAGCCCGGCATTGATGCGCATACGCATAACTTTATTATGACGGGTCAGATTGACTCAAAGTTTGGCTTTGCACTGGAGACAGGCGAGGCGATGGAAGCTGTGAAAAAAGCGTTGACAACACCGGCAATCCACGTCAGCGGCATTCACTGTCATATCGGGTCCCAGATTTTTGATATTGAACCGTTTTGTCGTGCAGCCGAAATTATGCTGCAATTTGCGTGCGATGTGCGCGACGAGTGCGGCTATTTCATGGAACAGCTTAATCTTGGTGGCGGCTTTGGCATTCGCTATGTGCCGCAGGATGATCCCAAGGCGCTTGAAAGCTATATGCAGGCCGTTTCTAAGGTTGTGTATGCCTGCTGTGAAAAGCAGAATTTCCCGGTTCCGTTTATCTGCATTGAACCGGGGCGCTCCATTGTGGGCGATGCCGGCCTTACGCTGTACACGGTGGGCGGCATTAAGACCATTCCCGGTCATCGCACCTATGTCTCTATTGACGGCGGCATGACGGATAATCCCCGCTATGCGCTTTATCAGTCCTCCTATGAGGCGATCATCGCCAATAAGGCGGGGCAGCCGAAAGATTTCATCGCCACCATTGCGGGGCGCTGCTGTGAAAGCGGTGACCTGATTCAGGAGGGGGCACCCATGCAAACGCCCGCTGTGGGCGATATTATGGCAATTCTCGCCACAGGCGCATACAACTACTCTATGGCCTCTAATTACAACCGCGTGCCACGTCTGCCCGTTGTCATGGTACAGGACGGTAAGGACGCACTGGCAGTGCGTCGTGAGAGCTACGAGCAGCTTGTGCAGAATGATCTATAATGGCATACGAAGTTTTTGCTGATTTTTATGATACGCTGAATGAGGACGCCGATTATGACGCCCTTTTTGGCGTACTCCGCGCGCAGCTTTTGCATTGCGGCATCCGGGATGGCATTGTAGCGGATTTGGGCTGTGGAACAGGGGAGCTGACACTGCGGCTTGCCGAAGCGGGCTATGATATGATAGCGGTGGACTGCTCGACGGAAATGCTCTGCATTTTGCGCGAAAAGGCGGCGGAAGCCGGTCATTCGGACATTTTACTGCTCAATCAGGATTTAACGCAGCTTGACCTTTACGGTACCGTGCGCGCGGCGGTATGTACCTTTGATACGCTGAATCATATTGGCCCGCTGGCGCAGTTTCAAAAGGCAGTTGCGCTTGCAGCGCTGTTTTTAGAACCGGGTTGTCCTTTTATTTTTGATATGAATACGCCCTATAAGCATGAAGCGGTGCTTGCGGACAATACCTTTATCATTGAGACGGATGACGCGGTGTGCGAATGGAATAATGCGTATGATGCGCAAAATATGCGCACGCAAATCACAATTGCCATGCGCAATGACGGGAGTGAGCTGTTTCATGAGAAATTTTATGAATACAGCTACTCCTATGAGCAGATTGAAACAGCCTGCGCAGACGCGGGTCTGCGCATTGAAAGGGTGCAGGACGGCGAGAATTTCGGCGTACTGAATCCGGAGAGCGAGCGTTTTCTCATCACAGCCATTCGCGTGTAAGATATCAAACAAAGCAAAAGGAGATACCTGTTATAATGGCAAACTGTATCAGAGCAATTTCAGAGGATGGCGGGTTTCTTTTCTGCGGCGTTGACGCAACGGAGATGGTGCGGGAAATGGAGCGTATTCATAAGACTTCTGCGGTCACCTCGGCGGCACTTGGCCGGTTGCTGATTGCCGCGGGCATCATGGGTGTGATGCTGAAAAGCGAGCGGAACTCTGTGACGCTGCGCGTAAACGGTGGCGGTCCGGCAGGGACTGTGCTTGCTGTGGCAAACGGAAAAGGCGAAGTGAAGGGCTATATAACGCATCCGATTGTAGAGCTTCCCGCGCGCGCAGACGGAAAGCTGAATGTAGGCGCTGCAGTGGGCTGTGACGGCACGCTTTCCGTGGCAAAAGACCTTGGGATGAAGGAACCGTATGTGGGTCAGGTTCCACTGATCAGCGGAGAAATTGCCGAGGATGTGACATCATATTATGCTGCCAGTGAACAGACACCGACCGTCTGCGGGTTGGGCGTGCTGGTCAACACCGATTTATCCATTCTCAGTGCAGGCGGGTATTTGCTTCAGGCCATGCCGGGCACATCGGAGGAGGATATTGCAAGACTTGAGCAAAATGTGGCGCAGATGCAAAGCGTGACACAAATGCTGCAAGACAAAAAAACGCCGCGCGACATGATGGAAATTGCTCTTGCCGGTTTTTCACCGCAAATTCTGAACGAGCAAATGATTTGCTACCACTGTGATTGCAGTAGATCGCGCGTTGAAAAAATGATGATTTCACTGGGGAAGAAGGAACTGGAGCGCTTATTGACGGAAGAAAACACCGCAGAAGCTGTGTGTCATTTCTGCGATAAAAAGTATACCATTGACTTACAGTCCCTTTTAAACGGTATGCAGACAAAAAAATGAAGCAAATGCATATTTTTTGCATATTTTGGGGCAAAAGCTCTTGACAAAACCCCTCGAATACGGTAAAATAAATCTCGCCGCCTGTGACAAGGCGGCCGAAATTTGCGGCTTTAGCTCATCTGGTAGAGCGCCACCTTGCCAAGGTGGAGGTAGCGAGT
>JAVXUG010000005.1:0-67082 GCA_036642215.1 Ruthenibacterium sp. | reverse complement strand
CGATATTTTTGCAGACCTGCACCTTTGTGACGGCAAAGCCGATTGCCACGCCCTCCAGCCCGCCGGCGGTGACGAGCGTCAACATTAGATTTTTAGGTGCCTGCGTGCTCAAAACATAATCGCCGGCAAATGCCTGCGAGTTCCCCGCAAGGGTGGCGGTTTGTGTGCCAAGACCGGTGAGCGTGGGCGGGGTATTGCCCAGCAGCGTAAACTGATTCCACACGCCGCCGTCTGTTTTCCACACCCACGATTCCCCGATGTTTGTCTCCTCTGCGTCGGAAACCAGCGCAGTATAATTGGTGACAGGGTTGCCCTGCGGGTCTTTTACCACGATGTTGCTGAGATTGATGACAGCCGGGTCCAACGTGCCGATTCTTCGGTTTTGCAGAATGACGTTGCCGATGGTGCCCGTATAGCCGGTGTAGCCGAAGTTGCCGGTAATCGGCGCGCCTACACCATCAAAAATCATAGAGGAGTTTGCCGGTGCGGAAAGATCAAAGGTGACGGTCGTGCCGTCGTTTAAGGTGCCGGAAAGTCCCGCAAGGGTCTGACCGGGGTTAAGCGTTACATTGCCAAAGTTAAACCAGCCGATGCCGCCCGCGCTGGGGCCGGAACCGGCATTTGCATAGGAAAAAGACATAAAATTTTCTCCTTTACCAGTGAATTTCTGCCGGCTGCATTACTGGCAGATTGTGCCGCTGAACAAATCCAGCTTCGCTTTGAGCTGCATTTCAAGGCGAGAAATGGCGCTGATTGCCTTTTGTACCGATTCGTTGATCGCCAAAAGCTGCTCCGGTGTCGCGCTGTTGTTGTTCACGACCGCCATCAGCTTTTCGCTTTCCGCGTTCAGAATATGCGCAAAAGCGGCCTCCTCCATTGCGACGGATTCAATGATGTTTCCGACGGCATCTCCGCGTGTAATCGTGCCCGGTTTAATGACAGGCATTCCCATAAAATTACCTCCTAAAAATAGTTTGTATTGCAGATGCGTGCATCTGCCAAAAGCCCGTGAAGGCAAGGAATCAGCACGGTAAAAAATGTGTACTGTTTGAACCTCATAGGCTCAACCCATACTATGCGGGAGTACATTTTATGGTGAAACCTGTCGTATCACAGCAAAAAAGATCCGCACCGGCAAAACCCGTGCGAATCTTTTTTACGCTGCTTGTCGTATGCTGACAAGCTTTTTTATAGCGGACGCTTCTTTTATGTGCCCGGATCGCAATGCAATTTCACGAAGAAACGCACTGTTTTTTGAAAAGCAATGCCGCTTACTGCCGCAGCATACGATACCCCACGCCCACATGCGTTTGGATGAATTTCGGGTTCTGTGGATCGGGTTCGATTTTTTTGCGCAGCGTCGCCATAAAAACGCGCAGAGACGACATATCCGAGGCAATCACATTGCCCCAGACCCCTTTCATCAAAAAGTTGTGCGTCAGCACCTTGCCCACGTTGCGGCAAAGCAGGCACAAAAGCTTGTATTCGATGGGGGTCAAATGCAGCTCCTCGCCGTTTTGATAAGCGCAGCCCGCGGCAAAATCGACGCGGAGCGTGCCGTTTTCAAAGACGCTTTCCTCATCGCCGCCCGTCGCGCTCTGCACACGGCGCAGCGCCACGCGCAGCCGCGCCAAAAGCTCCTCCACCGAAAAAGGCTTTGTGAGATAATCGTCCGCGCCCGCGTCCAGCGCACTGATTTTATCGCCGTCCTCGCTGCGGGCGGAGACAACGATAATGGGCAGATTGGACCAAGAGCGCACTTTTTTGATGATGTCCACGCCGTCCAGATCCGGCAGACCCAAATCCAAAATCATCACGTCCGGCGGGCGCGATACCGCCTCTAAAATGGCGGTGCTGCCGTTTTGCGCCGTATCGTACTGATAGCCTTGTGTTTCCAGCGTGGTGGCAATCAGATTGCGGATGGCCTTATCGTCCTCCACCACCAAAATTTTGGGCTTATTCATGAATTGCAACCTCCTCTGCCTTTAGGCGCACATAAAATACCGTGCCGCGCGGCGCATTGTCCGCAACACCAATCACGCCGCCGTGCGCCTCCACAATGGACTTGCACAGCGATAACCCCAGCCCAAGCCCCCTGCGCCCGTCCCCGCGCGTGTTGCCGGCGGTGTAAAACATGGTAAACAGCTTTTCCTTTGCATCGTCAGCGATGCCGGGGCCGTCGTCCGACACCGTAATCTCCGCGTTTTCGCCGCGCCGCGCCGCGCACACGGCAATGTGCGAGCCATGCGGCGTATACTGGATTGCGTTGCCCACTAAGTTTAAAATAACCTGAATCATCAGCCTTGAATCCATGCGCGACATCAATAAATCGTCCTGCACCGACACGGAAATTACGTGCTCCTTGCCCTTGCGGTCCACATGGCGCATCGCTTCGTCAAGAACCTCGCTCCACATTTCCGGCTCTAAGCGCAGCCCCATCGCGCCGTTTTCGATGCGGGTGACGGCAAGCAGATTTTCCACAAGGTTAATCAGCCAGATGGAATCGTCGTAAATGTCACGGTACAGCCGCTGCTTTTGATCGCGGCTCAGCACCTCGCTGTTGCCCAGCAGCACGCCCGCGTTGCCGGAAATGCTGGTGAGGGGCGTGCGCAAATCGTGCGAGATGGCGCGCAGCAAATTTGCGCGCAGCTGCTCCTGCTGCGCCTTGCTCTCCACCTGCTTTTTGTCCGCGTCCAGCTCCTCCATCTCAAGCGCCAGCGCAAATTCGCCCAAAAGCGCCACCAAAAGATTTTTTTCAAACGCCTCAAGACGCTCGCTTTCCATAGCAATTGCCGCCACAGCAAAGACCTTGTCACGGTTGCGCACCGCCATATACAGGCACCGTGCGCCGGGCAGCGTGTCCGTGCCCGCACCCGCGTGCTTATGGTTTTGATACACCCATTGCGCCACGCCCCGCTCCTGCGTGCTTGTCAGCAAAGACGTATCTTCCTCCGGCGCATGGGGGAAAATTTCCGGCGACTGTAAAGCGCCGTCCGCCACGGGATAAATCAGCACCGTGCAATCGAGCAGCTTTACCATCTGCTTTGCCGCCGCGCCGCAGATTTCCACCTTTGACCGCGCGCGCTGCAGCATTTGACTTGTTCCGAGCAGCACTGCCGTGCGGTAAGATTTTTGCGCCTCCTGCCGCGCCTGCCGCTTGACGCGAATGGTCAGGCTGCTGGTGAGAAAGGCCGCTAAAAACGTGATGATAAACGTGACAAAATAGCTGGGGTCATAAAATTGAAGCGTAAAATAGGGACTGGTGAAGAAAAAATTGAAGATCAGCACGCTGAGCAGCGACGCAACGCCGCTGTACACGCGCCCGTTTGTAACAAGGGCAATGACCAAAACGCCCAGCACATAGGTGGTGATGACGTTGGTATCGCGAAAGCCAAAATACAAAAACAGATATCCGATGCCTGTGCAAATAGCCAAAACGCCCAGCATTTTAAAGATATCCGCCACGGCAAACGGCTCCGGCGCGGCCTTTGTCCGCTTTTTGCGGTGGGGCGGCAGATTGTCGGGGATAATGTAAATATCAAGATTCGGCGCTTGTGTCGTCAGCTTTTCCACTAGGGTTTTGCCGCGATGCAGCAGATGCTTTTTGTTGTTGGAGCGGCCTAAAATAATTTTAGATACGGCGGAAATTTCCGCATAGCGCGCAATCTGCGCGGGCACATCGTCGCCGTACACCGTGGCAATCTGCGCGCCAAGCTGCTCTGCAAGCCGCAGATTTATCCGCAGACGCTTTCGGTTTTCGTCCGATAGCTCTTTTGTGTCCGGTGTCTCCACAAAAAGGGCGGTAAAGCGCCCGTGAAATGCCTTGGCAAGACGCGCGCCCGCGCGCACAACCTTTGCGTTGGAGGGCGAGCTTGACAGGCAGATTAAAATATGCTCGTCGGTGTGCACGCCGGGCTTTTCGGGGGCATTTTTTTCTTTTTCGCGCGTTAGGCGGTCGGCGGTGCGCCGCAGGGCAATTTCACGCAATGCCTCCAGATTGTCCTTTGTAAAAAAATGATCCAGCGCCTTTTGCGCCTGCTTTTCTTTGTAAATTTTCCCTTTTCCGAGGCGATCAATCAAATCGTCCGGCTCAATATCCACCACTTCGACCTGCTGCGCGGTGTCAAATACACTGTCGGGCACGCGCTCGCGCACGGTCACGCCCGTGATGGACGCGACCAAATCGTTCAAGCTCTCAATATGCTGCACATTCACGGTGGTGTATACGTCAATGCCCGCCGTCAGCAGCTCCTCAATGTCCTGATAACGCTTGCGGTGGCGGCAGCCCTCGCTGTTGGTGTGTGCCAATTCATCCACAAGCAAAAGCTGCGGATGCCGCGCCAGCGCCGCATCCAAATCAAGCTCGCTTAGGACAAGGCTCTTGTGCTCCACCTGCATCGGCGGCAGCACCGCAAGACCCTTTGCAAGCGCCATGGTTTCCGGCCGTGTGTGCGGTTCAAGATAGCCGCACACAACGTCGATGCCGTCCTGCTTTGCCGCGTGTGCGGCCTCCAGCATCGCAAAGGTTTTGCCCACACCGGCAGCGTACCCGAAAAATATTTTTAATCGGCCGCGCGCTGCGGATTTTTTTGCAAGCGCATGCAGCAGCGCCTGCGGGTCTGGTCTATTCTCCGGCATGTACAGCCCCCTTTTTTCTTTTCAGTATAGCACAAAGCGGCATATGGTGCGAGAAAAATTGCGGCGCAGCCCTCTGGCGGTTTTTGCGTTTCTTTTGCCCGCTACCATCCCAGAAGAAAGGACAAAGGCACCACAAGCACCACCGTGACGGCGCTGACCGCCGCTGCCAGTCCCGCCCCCATCACAATCATCCCGGTGACGGCACCCGCAAACGGATGCTGCGAAAGCCCTGCCAGCGCAAAAGCGCGCCACGTCGGCACAGCCTGCGCTGTCCGATGATAGACTGTTAAAAGATATGCCCCCATAAAAAAGCCCCTTTTCTTAACGCTTGACACCGCGCAAAAGCCCGAAGGCGAAAGTGTGCGGCCGCATTTCTTATGCTTTCACCCTACCACCAAAAAGCTAAACGGGGTGTTAAGGAGTGCGCGATCCTGCAAAGATTGCGTGAAGGCGGCATTTTATAGCAGCTTAACTGAGGATAGCTTATTTTGAACGCTTGAAGATTTGCTATAAACCTCTTGCGGGGCGATTCTATGCGCAAAGCCATAGGCTTTGTACGCAGGATAGCATTTTGACAAATGCTATCGGATTGCCGCTTTCCTCACTTTATGCGGCATCTTTATCGCGGGAGCAAGCAAAGCTCCTGCGCAATGGCAAGGTTTACCCCAAGCACATTGACGCGCGCCTCCCCGAAAACGCCGAGGAATTTGCCTTTCGTATTTTCCGCGACAAATTGCGCAAGCATTTCTTCGCTGAGGCCTGTGTTTTTGGCAAGCTGCACAAGCTGCACCGCCGCGGCGGCGGGCGATACATCGGGGTCAAGACCGGAGCCGGACGCGGTCATCAAATCTGCGGGCAAATCGGCGGGGGTCAAATCGGGATGCTGCGCCAAAAACGCATCCATGTCCGCCTGCACGCGCTGTGCCAGCGCGGGGTTTGACGGCCCATAGTTGGCAGAGCCGGAGCCGACACCCGCATACGTGCCGTCCACCGCGTCGGCGGCGGTATAGGTGTTGTAGCGAATGGCCGACGGGCGACCGCGCAAAAAGCGGCTGTCCGTGAACTCCTGCCCGACAATTGCAGAGCCGACCGCCTTGCCGTTTACGGTAATTAGGCTGCCGTTTGCCTGCCGCGGGAACAAAAGCTGACCGATGCCCGTGAGCAGCAGCGGATAAATAAGCCCGCACAGCACCATCAGCACCAGCGTGACAAGCAGCGGTTTTTTAAGCTCGTTTAAAATTTTCATAGGGTGTCCCTCCTCCTTAAAGCCCCGCCAGCGCCAACAGCGGCGCAAGCGCAAGGTCAATGATTTTAATGCCGATAAAAGGCGTAACCACGCCGCCCAGTCCATAGAGAAGCATATTGCGGGCAAGCATTTTTCCGGAGCTCATCGGGCGGTATTTTACACCGCGCATCGCAAGCGGAATCAAGCACGGAATGATGACGGCGTTAAAAACCAGCGCGGATAAAATGGCGCTCATGGGGCTTGCAAGCCCCATGATGTTGAGCACCGCAAGCTGCGGAATCACCAGCATGAACATGGCGGGAATGATGGCAAAATATTTTGCAATGTCGTTCGCGATAGAAAACGTGGTCAGCGAGCCGCGCGTGATGAGCAGCTGCTTGCCAATTTCGACCACCTCTAAAATTTTGGTAGGGTCGGAATCTAAATCCACCATGTTGGCGGCCTCTTTTGCAGAGGTTGTGCCGGAGTTCATGGCAAGCCCCACGTCCGCCTGTGCAAGCGCGGGCGCGTCGTTTGTGCCATCGCCCGTCATTGCCACAAGCTTGCCCTTTGCCTGTTCGTCCTTGATGACCTTAATTTTATCTTCGGGGCGGCACTCGGCAATAAAATCGTCCACGCCCGCCTCCTGCGCAATGGTAGCGGCGGTCAAGGGATTGTCGCCGGTGCACATAATGGTGCGGATGCCGATGGCGCGCAGCCGTGCAAAACGCTCCGGAAGCCCCGCTTTGACGGTGTCCTTGAGGTAGATGACACCCAAGATTTTATTTCCCTCGCTGACGGCGAGCGGCGTGCCGCCCAGATGCGAAATTTCCGTGACGCAAGCGTCAAAATCCTGCGGAACGCTGCCGCCAAGCGCCGTGACATGCGCGCGAATTGCATCGCATGCGCCCTTGCGAATCACCGTGCCGTCCGGCAAATCAACGCCGCTCATGCGGGTTTTGGCGGTAAATTCAAGATAGCGTGCGCCGTCCATGCGCTTTGGCACGGCAGTGTCGCGCTCGCGGGCAAGGTTCAGCACGGACTTGCCCTCCGGCGTGTCATCGCTCAAGGAAGAAATCACGGCACAGCGGGTCAGCGCCGCCGCATCCGCGCCGCCCACCGTGCGAAAATCCGCCGCCATGCGGTTGCCGTAGGTGATGGTGCCGGTTTTGTCGAGAATCATCGTGTCCACGTCACCGCACGCCTCGACCGCCTTGCCCGACATGGCAATGACGTTAAAGCGCGTGACCCTGTCCATGCCCGCAATGCCAATGGCGGACAGCAGCGCCCCGATGGTGGTGGGAATCAGGCAGACCGCCAGCGCAACCAAGGTGGCTACCGGCAGCAGCACACCGCTGTATTTTGCAATGGGGTACAGCGTTACAATCACGATTAAAAAGATGATGGTCAAGCTGACAAGCAGCGTGCTGAGCGCAATTTCGTTCGGGGTTTTCTTGCGCGAGGCACCCTCTACAAGAGCAATCATTTTGTCAAGAAAGCTCTCGCCCGGGTTTGCGGTAATCTGCACGCGCAGCCAGTCGCTGACCACCGTGGTGCCGCCCGTGACCGACGCAAAATCGCCGCCGGATTCCCGCAGGACAGGCGCGGATTCCCCGGTGATGGCACTTTCGTCCACCGTGGCAGTGCCTGCAATTACTTCGCCGTCGCCGGGGATGATTTCGCCCGCCTTTACCAGAACAACGTCGCCCTTTTTAAGCTCGCTTGCGCTGATGATGCTCTCGCTTCCGTTTGCGGCAATGCGGCAGGCGCTTGTGTCTGTCTGCGTTTTTTTGAGGGCGGCGGCCTGTGCCTTGCCGCGCCCCTCGGCGACGGCCTCGGCAAAATTGGCAAACAAAAGCGTCAGCAAAAGAATGGCGCTGACAATGCCGCTATAAAGGCGCATTTGCTCTGTGTTGCCCGTGTCACCGAAAATGCCGGGGAACGCCGTCAGCAACAGCGTGACAAAAAAGCCGATTTCTACCACAAACATCACGGGGTTTTTCATCATGCGGCGCGGGCTTAGCTTTTGGATAGAGCCGAGGAGGGAGGACTTTAAAATGTCTCCCGTAATCAATTTTGTGCTTTGTTTTTTACTCATGTTATCAAATCTCCTGTCAAGCCCAAAGGGTCAGATGCTCGGCGATGGGACCAAGCGCCAGCGCCGGAAAAAAGGTAAGCGCCGCAAAAATGTACACCACGGCGGCAATGATGACCGCAAAGCCTGCATTGTCGGTGCGCAGCGTGCCAATGGTTGCGCTGACGCTTCGCTTTTGCAGCAGGGACCACGCAATGGCAAGCTGCAATACAATGGAAAGATAGCGGCCGAAAAACATGACAAGCCCGGTTGTAATGTTCCAAAATGCGGTGTTATCCCGCAGCCCCTCAAAGCCGGAGCCGTTGTTGGAGGCAGAGGATGCAAATTCGTACAAAACCTGCGACAATCCGTGGAAGCCGGGATTTGTAATGCCCGCAGCGCCCGCGCCCGTGGACACAGCAAGAGCGGAAAAGCCAAGAATCAGCAGCGGATGAATGATCAAGCAGAGAACGGCAAGCTTCATCTCGCGTCCCTCCACCTTTTTGCCTAAGTATTCGGGTGTTCTGCCAATCATCAGCCCGCACAGAAACACGGCGAGAATAGCATATAAAATCATGTTCATCAGCCCGACACCCTTGCCGCCAAATACGCAGTTCAGCATCATGTGAAGCAGCGCGACCATGCCGCCCAGGGGGGTTAAGGTGTCGTGCATATTGTTCACCGTGCCGGTGGTAAACGAGGTCGTCGCTGTGGTAAACAGCGCCGACTGCGCAATGCCAAAGCGCACCTCCTTGCCCTCCATACTGCCCATCGACTGGTTGAGACCGATGCTTGCAAGCGCGGGGTTGCCCGCTTTTTCCGCAAAATAGCAGACGGTTAACCCAATCACAAACAAAAGGCTCATGGTGAGGAAAAGGGTGCGTCCCTCGCCGCCAAGGAAAACGCGGCGCTTTTTCAGCGCGCTTGCTTTTACCGCGTCCGCGTCTGTGTTTTTGCGGCTGTGAAACATCAGCCCAAAGGTAACGACGCACGCACCGGGCAGCAGCATCATGGACAGCAGCTCCACAAGGTTTGTCACAATGCTTGGGTTTTCAAGCGGCGCTGCGGAGTTCGCACCCAAAAAGCCGCCGCCGTTTGTGCCCAGATGCTTGATGATTTCAAGCGATGCCATCGGCCCCATGGCGATGTCTTGACTTTTGCCCTCCAGCGTTGTCACCGTGACGGTTTGCGCCAGATTTTGCGGCACGCCACAGAACACAAGAAACAAACCCAGCACAAGACACATCGGCAGTAAAATGCGGGTGATGATGCGGATGACATCCACATAAAAGTTGCCCATATCTTTTTTTGTGCCCGTGAGGGCGCGGCAAAACGCCATGCAGGCGGCGTAGCCGGTGGCGGCGGAGGCGAACATCAAAAAGGTGATGACCAGCATTTGCGAAAGATACGAAAGCCCGCTCTCGCCCGCATAATGCTGGAGGTTTGTGTTCGTGATAAAGCTGAGGATGGTGTGAAACGACAGTGTCGCCTCCATGCCGGAAACGCCGTTTGGGTTAAAAAGCGGCAGCGCTTGCAGGCGCAAAACAAGATACCCCGCAAACACCATCACGGCGTTTGTCAGCACAAGCGACAGCACATACTTTTTAAAGCCCATGCCCTCGCTCTGCTTGATGCCGCACAAACGGTAAAGCACGTGATCCACACGGTCAAGCACCGGGTCGGCAAACGTGGGAAGATGCGCGGCAATGTGGTACATATACTTGCCCATGGGCAGCACAAGCATCATGAAAATTGCCAGTGTTATAATAATTTGCAGCATAAAAATTTCTCCTACCCCTAAAATTTCTCCGGATTTACCAGTGCGTACAGCAGATAAAGTGCCAGAATACAAAGAATAGCTCCTAAAAACAGCATCAAAGAACGCTCCTTATTTTTTTAATTGGCGCTCGCACCAGTTTACAAGTAATTTCACCGTAAAGAACAAACCGGCAAGCGCCGCAAGCATGGCAAAATCCATCAAAAAGCTCATTTGCGAAATCCCCTCTCTCCCTTGGATGTGGATATTCTATTCCCTTTTGTGTAAGCATGCGGTTAAGCTTTGGCTTTCGGTATAAGGATTGTATAAAGAACGGCTCCGCGCCGAAATTGAATGCGTTCTTTTTTCCGACACATAAAAGCCCCGGAGCATAGAATAAAATCTATGCTCCGAGGCTTTTCAATGACTTCGCACGCACCCTCATGTACGGTGCCCATGTGCTCTTTTTCTGTAGAGGTCAAAATAACGTCCTTTGTGTCCATCCTATTGCTGACGCGTCCGCCGACAAGGAAAACGCCGCGCTGGCGCTGCATTGAAACGACTGTTTTATTCAGGATCAGAACGGGCATCATCCTTGAATGAAACCGCATCCAGCACCATTTCCATGCGCGTTCCCTGCGGCTGATTGTCCTTGACCGCGATGCTGCCGCCGTGCTGCGTGAGAATACGCTTCACAATCGCAAGGCCAAGGCCGTTCCCGCCCATTTCGCGGCTGCGGGAGGGATCAACACAAAAAAACAGTTCGAACACATGTTCCTTCCTCTCTTGCGGAATGCCGATGCCCGTGTCGGCTACGCAAAGCCACACCTTGCTTGCCCGCTGCCCCATGGACACCGCAACGGTTCCGCCCGCCACATTATACTTCACTGCATTTTGCATCAAATTAAACACGGCACGCTGCAAAAGGCAATCGTTTCCGACCGTGGAAGCTTGACCCTCCACGAGAATACGCACCTGCTTTTCTTCGGCAAGCGGCTCTAAATCGAGCGCCGCCTCCTCTGCAAGCGCGCGCAGATTCACCTGCTGTGTCATATTCATCACGGCTTGATTGGTAAGCTCCAACAGCTCTTGAACCAAATCTGACAGCCGCTGCGTATTGCGGCTGAGCGCATCGACAAGGCCGGCATATTCCGGCATCGAGCGCTCTTTTTTCATTCTGAACACCTCAATTTTAGACTGCATCGCCGCAAGCGGGGTGCGCAGCTCGTGCGCCGCACTGGACGAAAAGCTTTTCTGCATGACATAGGCATCATTTACGCGCACCGCCATATCGCTGATCGCCGCAGAAAGCTGCTCGATTTCATCGCCCGTGGCATGTACGGCAAGCGGTATTGACAAATGCTCCGCATCCAGCCTTTGCACCTGTTCTGAAAGCGCTTCCAGCGGGCGCAGCTCCTTTTTGACGTAAAAGTAAACACAGGCACTGCCGGAAACAATAATCAGCAGCATTGCCGAAACCGAAATAAGGTTGAACGCCCTTTGCGCGCGTGTTGTCTCAACCGGCATCTCCAAAGCCTGCGCGGGCATCTGTACCTGCGTCGTGCCGGGAACTGCACTTTGCGCGGGTAGGATGAGTGCCGCATCGGTCAGCAAACTGGAGGCTGAGAGCGAAACCGCCGTGAGCGCAAAACACATCAGTGTCATCACACAGACGCTCACGCAGGTGAGCTTGAGCCTGAGTGTCATTTTTCTTTTTTTCATGCCTGCTCCTCCCTCATGCGATAGCCCTCGCCGATGCTGTTTTGAATTGGGTCATATGCCAGCTCTGCGCGCAGCTTGCGGCGCAGCGACGAAATATGTACGCGCACAGAGTTTGAAAAGCTGTCCACGCTGTTGTCCCACACATGCTCTAAAAGCTCCTGCTGGCTGATTACGCGGCCTTGATGCAGCAGCAGATATTCCAGAATTGCAGCCTCCTTGTTTGTCAAGCTGACCTGCCTGCCGTTTGCGCACACAGTGCGCGCGGCGGTGTCAAACGAGATTTTTCCGCAGCGCAATACGCTGTCCTCCAGAATCGTTTTGCGCCGCAGCATAGAGCGCACGCGCGCCTGCAGCTCAGAAAAATGGAAGGGCTTCGTCATGTAGTCGTTTGCGCCAAGGTCAAGCCCTGCAATTTTATCGTCCAGCGACGCACGCGCGGACAAAATCAGCACGTTCATCTTTTTATTGTGCTTGCGCAGATTTTCCAGCACCGCAATGCCGTCCATCCGCGGCAGATTTAAATCGAGAATCATCAGATCGTATGGCTCCGCATAAGCCAGCGCATCCGCGCTTTCTCCGTCCGCGCAAAAATCCACGGCATAGCCGCCCAGCCGCAGACCCTCTACAAGCGATTCTCTCAAATCGGTTTCGTCCTCTACCACCAATATTTTCATACGGCATTCCCTCCTTTTATAAGGCTGCATCTGTGCCATGCGCGAAAAAGCCCGCACCCCCTTCAGCCCCTCAGGGCGGCGGCGGCCTGTGCTGTCCCCCTCGGAATCCGCAAAATGCCCGCACCCCATTTGGGCTGTTTTCCCTTGCTTGATTGAGCTTTTTTATTTCAGTCTGTTGTTTTAGTATATCATATTTTTATAAAATCCGTGTAAAGAAAACTCTTTACACGGATTTTACAGGTCATCTGCTATACTCGCACTATCACCTCGCAAAAGGAGTGTTCTATTTGAAATTGAGACAATTAAAACGAAAGCCTCTGCTTTGGGCGTGCGGGCTTTGCAGCGCCGTCCTGCTGGGGCTTATCGTCTTTGCTTTGCCGCGCAGCAGCAATGCCGAGCCGCCGCAGCGCCGCGAATATCCCGTGCAAAAGGGCAATATCGTTGTAGGCATTGACGCGCCCGGCACCATCGCCTCGGAACGGTACCATCAATTCCTTTCTCTCCCTCTGCAAATCAAGGAATACCGCGTAAAAGCCGGAGATTTTGTGCGCGAAGGCGAGGTACTGGCGGAGCTTTCCCCTGAGGACATCGAGACAAAGCTGAAGGCGGCTAGCACAAAACTGAAGGACGACAGCTTTGCACTGGAAAAGCTCAAGACCGAAAAGAATAACAATCAGCTTGCGCTTGCCAAAAAGCTTGACGACCTGCGCGCTGCCGGTGAAAGCGCCTATCAGGACAAGGCGGGAATGCTGCTCTCGAAAAAGGCCGCTGCCGAGCAAGGCATTGCCGGCAAAAAAGCGTTGCTTGCGCAGGGGAAAGCGAGCCTGAGCGGTGATCAGACCGAAAAAGACACGCGCGCCGAAAAAATTGCCGTGCAAGAGGCCGCTATCAAACAGCTGCAAGCCGAAAACACTGTTTTACAGCAGCAAATTGATGCGTTTCTTGCAGACACCGGCACAGACCACACTGCGGAAATTGCACAGCTGACACAGAAAAAAATCGGGAACGAGCTTGCGGTTTCTGACAAAGCACGTGAAAAAAAGCGCCTTGAAACCACCGACTACGACGCATTGATCGCGGCTGCAAACGCGCAGATTACGCAGCTTGAGGCAGAGCTTGCCGCGCTGAACGCCGAGCTGAGCGCTGTCAACGGCAGTCTGCAAGCTGTTGATGAGCAGCGCAGCCGGGATCGCGCCAAGGAGGACGAGAGCATTTCGCTCCTTGTAAAGCAGGAGCAGGCACAGCACGCCATCCTGGACAATCAAATCAGCGGGGCGCAAAGCACCTGTGCCGACTCTAAAAAGGCGAGGGATGCGCTGCTTGCATTTCAAAAAAGCCCGCAAATTTTTGCAGAACAGGACGGCACCGTCATCAAGCTGGGTTACGCGCCAAACGCAACAACAGAGGTTATCACGCCGGTCGTGACACTGGGAACAGACGAAAGAAAAACAGTGCTGCTGCAAGTTGACCCCATGGATATTGCGGATGTCGCGCTTGGGCAGGAGGTCTCCTTCTATGTGGATGCCTACGCCGACGCAACCTTTTATGGCAAGGTGGAAGCTAAATCCTATCTGCAAAACGACAGCGGAAAATTTGATGTGACGGTTTCCTTCGATCAGACAGAGCAAACGCTGCTGGAGGGCATGGGTGCCAACGCAACTCTGATTGTCAAACAAAAGCTGAATGTTTTAACCCTGTCAAGCAAAGCTATTTTTCGGAAGGACAAAAAAAGCTGCGTGTATCTCGCGGATGAAAACGGTGTTCTCTCTCCAAAGGAGATCACCACAGGCTTTTCCAACGGCCGCATGACAGAAATTACAGGCGGCCTTGCCGACGGCGACACCGTATGGACAGAGGAGCAATATGAGGATTCGTGAGCTTTTGCGGCTGGTGCGCATCAACACGCTGCAAAACAAATTTAAGGTTTTGCTCACCAGTCTCGGCATTCTTGCGGGAACCGCTACCATCGTACTTGTCATCGCCATCGGTCAAGGTGCCAAAAACGACGCGGAGGCGCAGTATTCCGGTCTTTCTGCCGACACGGTATCCATCAATCCGGACTACAAAAAAATGCAGGGGAATTTTGACACCTCCGCCCTTGAAAAGCTGGATGAAGCGCTGATGGAAAATATCCGCAGCGAGAACCCGTATCTGAAGGATCTCTGCATCCGCAGCGAGAGCACCCTTGAAGTGCGCGCCGGAAAAAACAAGGAATACACCACGGTCGCCGGGGTCAGCGAAGGCTACAGCGACGTTTTTTCGCTTAGTTTTTTCGCCGGGAGCGATTTTTCCGAGGCAGATTACGAGGAGGGCGAAGCTGTGGTTGTGATTGGGTTCGACCTTGCCGAAAAATATTTCGGCGATGCCGCGCTGGCGCTTGCGCAGCGCATAAAGGTCGGTGAAACGCGGCTTCACATCATCGGCGTGCTGGCGCGCAACGAGGACGGTCTGCAGGGTATCAACCATGACAGCACGCTTTATGTTCCCTACAAGACCATGCTGCAGCACAAAATGAACACCGATTATTCCGTTCCGCAAATCACGGCAAAGGTCAATTCCCTCAAGAACGTCAAAAAGGCCATGCAGCGCATCCAAAGCTCGCTGGATTATTATATGGAGCACAGCGCAAGCTACGTCGTAGAGGATGCAGGCAGCCGCATTGAAAGCGCCACCAAATCTGCCCGCACCATGAGCATGCTGCTTGTGTCCGTCGCAATGATCGTGCTCACCGTAGGCGGCATCGGCATTATGAACGTGCTTTTTGTCACCATCAAGGAGCGCACGCGGGAAATTGGCGTATTAAAGGCGCTTGGCAGCCCGGCAAAGGATATTTTGCTTCAGTTTCTGCTGGAATCGGTTTCCATCGGGGTCATCGGCGGCATCCTTGGAATTTTAGTCAGCGGCATTGGTCTGTGGCTGATGCAGTATTCCGACATGCCGCTTGCCCCCTCCGTGCAGGGTGCGGGCATTGCATTTCTTTTTGCAGTGCTCACAAGCGCCGTGTTCGGCTTTTATCCCGCCTACAAAGCGTCGCAGCTCAAGCCTGTCGATGCTTTGTCCTATGAATAAACGACAAAGAAAGAAGGACTCTCCCATGAAAAAATTACTCATCCTGATTCTCGCCGGCGCTCTGGCGCTTTCCCTCGCCGCCTGTGGCGGCAGCACAGAGGACAATGCCGTCTCCGCCCCGGCAGAGGATGCCGCCAAGGAAGGCTCCACCTCTTATTTCGGAAAAATCTCCTCGGTTGCCGGCAACGAAATTGAAATCAATCTGGCTAAGGAGCCGGAAATGCCGGAGCAGACGGAGTCCGCCCCGCAAGAAAAGGGCGAGACTGTTGCCGCCGCAACCATGACCCCCGCAACCACGACCGGTCAAACGGACGGCGGCGCGGCAAACCGTGTCGAGGTGGAATACACCGGCGAAATGAAAGCCTTCGTCCTTCCCGCCGGCATGTCCATCCAGGATGCAGTGGGCAATGAAAAGCAGCTTTCCGACATCAAAAAAGGCTCGATCATGAATATTTTCGCCGATGAAAACGGCAATGTGACAGAAGCTTTTCTCTATGAATAAGATGCTCGCACTCACGAAAATCAACAAAGAATACCACATGGGTGAAAATCGGCTGCACGTATTAAAGGACATCACATTTTCAGTGGAGGCAGGCGAATTTGTCTCCATCCTCGGCGCGTCCGGCTCCGGGAAGTCCACCTTGATGAACATCATCGGCTGTATGGACATCGCTGACAGCGGAGCTTATCTTCTTGACGGACAGGACGTGATGACCTGCACCGACACACAGCTTGCGGCGCTGCGCAATCAAAAAATCGGCTTTATCTTTCAAAAATATCATCTGCTTGCGCAGTATACGGTTTTGCAAAATGTGATGATGCCGCTTTTGGTGCGCGGACTTACCTCCGAGGATGCCGCCCCGCTTGCCCGCCAGAGCATTTTGCAGGTCGGACTGGATGCCCGCCTTGCCCACCGTCCAAGCGAGCTTTCCGGCGGGCAGCAGCAGCGCGTGGCAATTGCCCGCGCGCTTGTCACAAGACCCGCGCTTTTGCTGGCGGATGAGCCGACCGGTGCTCTGGATTCCGCGACCGGAAAAGAGATTTTGGCGCTGTTCTGCGAATTAAACCGCGCGGGCAACACCATTGTACAAATTACACATGATCTGCGTGTTGCACAAAGCGCAGGGCGCATGGTACAGCTTTCGGACGGCGTGCTCTTGTCGTCCGCCTCATCCTGGCACCGTCACTGTGTTTAAGCCGCACAGCAGAGCGCAGCGCACCGCCCATAGAACAAAAGCCATGCCCCGTTACAAGGGACATGGCTTTTGTTCTGCGGGCGGGCAAACGCAGGAGTTAAAAATACATATATACTTGACACGGAATCATACCGTTGTACAGCTTGCGGCGGCGCTTTGCCTTTTTCCCGAAATGCTGTTCAAAATCCGCATCTGCGGTAATGATATACGCACTGCGCACAGGATATTCCGCAAGGCGCTGACCCAGCGTGCGGGCAAGCGCCCCGGCTGTGGCAAGGTCGCCAAGCCGCTCGCCATAAGGGGGATTTGTAAAAATCATGCTGCCGGCGGCAGGGGCAAAATTTTTCACATCCGCTGTGATAAACCGGCAGTGCTTGCCCACGCCCGCCAGCTTTGCGTTCGTTTCCGCAAGCTCTACGGCGGCGGGGTCAATATCATAGCCGATCCCCTCAAAGGTCACGTCTTTTTTTATTTCATCCAGTGCGCGCTCGCGCTGCTGTGCCCAAATTTCCTGCGGAATGAATGCAAAATGCTCCGCCGAAAAATGACGGCGCAGACCGGGCGCCATGTTCATTGCTTTCATTGCAGCCTCTATCATCAGCGTGCCACTGCCGCAGAAAGGATCCTGTGCCGTGGTGTCGTGATAGATGCGGCCCAGATCAATGATGGTCGCCGCCAGCGTTTCCTTGATGGGCGCTTCGGTGCTGTTGCGGCGATAGCCGCGCTTGTGCAAGCCGTCACCTGTGGTGTCCAGCATGACCTCCACAATGTCCTTGCGGATGGAAAAGCGCAGCTTGTACAGCGCACCGCTCTCCGGCAAAAGCTGTACCCCATGCCCACGCTTCAAGCGCTCTACCACTGCTTTTTTCACAATGCTCTGACACGCGGGCACACTGGACAGGGTACTGGAAAGACTGCTGCCCTTTACGGGAAACTCTGCATCCGCGGGCAGCAAGTCCTCCCACGGAATGGACGCTGCGCCGTCAAACAGTTCGTCAAAGGTCGTGGCAGAATAGGTTTTCAGCAAAATAAGCACGCGCTCTGCACAGCGGCTTTGCAGGTTGGCTGCGGCAATGACTGCTTCGTCGCCGCGAAACGCCACACGCCCGTCGGTAACCGCCACATCCTCTGCGCCGATGCGTTTAAAATCAAATGCTGCCGATGATTCTGTGCCGAAATAGCACGGTGCAATCAAATCGTATTTCAAAATCCGGTTCCTTTCTCTCCCCGCGCGCCGCGCAGGGGCTGAACAAAAATGCTTTGCCTTGAATCGCACGGATGAATTTAAAAACTTGCTTAGGGCGTGTTTGAAAACTCGCTGTGTTTGGATTTTTTCACAAAATTTGTTCTGCGCAAGGCAGAAAAGTGTAGGCACACTTTGTGTTTGTCAAGCTTTTCTAACGCAGTGCAGGACGAATTTTGGGTGAAAAGACAAATGCATGGAGTTTTCAAACATGCCCTAGGAGATACCAGCCTATTTTTTGTGGCGTCCGGGCGGGATGCTCCGGCTCTGCCGGAAGCAAGCTCGGGAGGAGAGCGCAGACAGACGAAAATAGGCCGCAAAAACGAGCAGTTTACTAAATTTCTTGATCCTATAGCGGGGCAATTTTATATGCCGGCCATAGACGATGCACAAGAGCAATGCGAAATCACATTGCTATAGTATACCATACATCCTGTGCGCGGAACAATACCGTTTTTAATTTTCGGCTGACATAAAATAACAGGGTCGCGGCAATGCCGCGACCCTGTGCTGTGCTTTTAAAAATATTTTTACGTTTTAGCGCTCAGGAATCAGCACGCCATAGCTTCCGTCCTTCCGCGCATATACCACGTGAATTTCATCGGTGTCCGCGTCGCGGAACAGATAAAACGTATGTCCGAGCAGCTCCATATTCAAAATGGCCTCCTCGATTGTAGAGGGCTTGCAGGAAAAATGCTTTTCACGAATCACGCGGAATGCATCCTCCTGCGTCTCGTCGGACTCCTCCTCAGGCAGCTCTGTCAAATCCGGGGAAACCATGCGGCTGTCAAGCCGTTTGCGATTTTTTAAAATGCGGCGCTCCAACAGCTCGGCAGCGCTGTCAAAGGCTTCCTCCATGCGCTCGTTGCTTTTCTCCGCACGGCAGGTAAGCCCGCGGTCGCGCACGGTAATCTCCACCGTTTGCCAATCCTTTTCCACCGTCACGGTGATTTGCGCCTCTGCGCCACTTGAAAAGAATTTGTCAAGCTTAGCAAAGCGCCTCTCCACACGCTCCTCGAACGCGTCCTTTAGGTTTACTTTTCGTCCTGTACAGGTGATTTTCATACCAAAACCTCCTTTTACTCAAGGGCAAACCCACGGGGCTTGCCCCGCTGAAAAGCTTTCGCTTTTCTGGTTTCAGTATAGCACACCGCGCGGCACGTTGCAATGCGGGCAATGGCACAATTTACAAAAAATTATTATTTTTGTCGCTTTGTTTGTGCATTTTCTACGTCAAAAAGACATAAAGCAAGCCGCCGCATCACGCAAAGGCTCTTTCCCAATCGGACGCACGCTGCGCCGTTTGCTTTAATGTCCCTTGCGGGAATATCCGCCGCCGCGATGTGCCTCTGTCACCTTGCGCAAATCAGAAATTTTTTCCTCGCTGCGCGTTTTAAACTGACTCATTTTTTCTTCAAACGACATCTCTGCGGGTGCGCTGCTCGATTTTGGCTGCCATACACGCCCCATATCCGAGCGCTGCGGCCGGCGGACGGGCTGTTCCATCGTGCGCTTTATGCTAAGAGCGATTTTACCGTCTGTGATGCTGAGCACCTTGACCTTTACTGTTTGCCCCTCGCTGAGCACATCGGCCAGATCCTCAATATACTGCGTTGAAACCTCCGAAATGTGCACCATTCCTGTGGCACCCTCCGGCAAGGCGACAAACGCGCCAAACTTTTTCACTCCTGTGACCTTGCCCTCAACGATGCTTCCTACCTCTACTGCCATAAAAACAAAATGGCTCCTTTCCCGTTCGATGAAAAATTTATCCGGCTCCTTTGGAACCGCTCATACTATTCTTCCCTTCGATGATAGCCGGAAGGAAAGAAGCGCCCAGCGATGCTGTGCTTGTTTCGTGCTGATGCATCAGTCGCTTTTTAAAAAAGCGGCCGCTTTAAAAAAATTTGCCTCTGTTGTCAAAAGCAGAGGCTGAATGCGCTGCGCCGCCTTTTTCTGCCCGGCGCACAGCGGTTTTTCTATTTGCCCGACATATCCACAAAGACGCGCTCGTTCGGGCGCGCATAGCCCAGCTTGTCGCGGGCGACGCGCTCAATATAGGCATCCTCATTGTCGCTGTCCAGCGTGCGCTGCAATTCAAGGTTTTCCGCCTTTTGCGCGTCAACCTCTTGGGTGACATTTGTAAGCTGCTGCCGTCTTGCAACAATTTCCACCTGTGTCGAAACAAGCATGACAGCCAGATACAGTACAACACAAACAAACCCCACCCGCAGAGCGAGTGCGGTAAAACGCATTTTTCTCCGGCGCTTTTGTGACATAGCTGCATCCTTTCCTCAGTGGTGAACCACAAAGGTTGTGCCACGCATACTCTTATTGGGAATTATACAACATGTACTGTCCCTTTTGCAAGTCCCTTTTGCGCTTTTTGCGCACAGCGGCGCGCTTTGCCGCAGCCACAGCCCAATATTTTTTCACCGCATGACCGATTCGCGTGCCCACAGGGCACAAGATATAGCGGTATGCCGCATGAAAAGGCCGCATCAGTAGAAGCCGCAGCACAGCGGCGCATTGTGTAAACAATTGAAAAAATATTTTTTGGCACAGGGCATATCCCACTGCTGCCGCTGCTGCTGTATACCAGCGCATAATGCCCGCGGCAAAGCTGCCCGCCGCCGCCGCGCGGTACAGCACTGCCGCCGCTGCAAGCAGCAGAACATCGCACACAAAGCACGCGGCGCGCGTGTCACCAAGCACAAAGCGCAGCGCACGGTAGAACAGTCCCAGTAAAAAGCCCAGTCCCGCCGCCAAAAGCGCATCGCGCAGCGCGCCCGCGGCCGGAAGCAGCGCAACCAACTAGCGCACCAACCTTTGAAAAAATCCGCCCTGCTGCTGCTTTTTGGCGGCGTACTGCACAAATTCCACCTCGCCCGTAATTTTCACCTCGCCCGTCTGCACCGACAGCTCGCTGACGCACAGCCCCGCGCCCCCCACCGAGAGCAGCCCCAGCGAGGTTTCCAGCACAGCGCTCTGCGCATCATAGGACACAATGGAGACAATTCCCGTGGCGGTAAGCGTGTGGCGATTCTCTAAAATCAAATTGTGCGGCTGCGCCTGTTTTATAACTTCCGGCATCTGCATTCACCTTCCTTTGCTACCACAGCGTATGCAAAGGCGGCGCAGCTTATTCTGAAATGACGGTGTACATCTCGCGGGCAACATCTTTCCCCGCCGGCGCGTCCACGGAAACAATTTTGACGCGAACAGGCTTTTGCCCGAATGCAATTTCCATCTCATCGCCCACTTTAACGGCATAGCTGGCTTTTACCTGCCTGCCGTTCACACTGATGCGGCCCGCATCCGCCACTTCGTTGGCCAGCGTGCGGCGCTTGATGAGACGGCTTACCTTTAAAAACTTATCAATGCGCAAAATATGTTCCTCCCTCATTCAGATCCCCGGTTTCCGGCTGTCTGTGCCGCAATAAAAAAGCACAGCCGCTCCAAAGAGCGGCTGCACACAGCTTTGCAAAAATTATTTTGCAACGGCATCCTTCAAAGCCTTGCCGGCCTTGAAAGCGGGAGCCACGCTGGCGGGGATGGTGATTTCTTCCTTTGTGCGGGGGTTGCGGCCTTTGCGTGCTTCACGCTGACGTGTCTCAAAGGTGCCAAAGCCAACCAGAGCGACCTTGTCGCCGGCCTTTAAAGCATTGGTAATGCCTTCCAACATAGCGTTAACAGCTTTCTCAGCGTCTTTTTTGCTCAGCGCAGCATCCGTGGCTACTTTTGCAATGAGTTCTACTTTAGTCATAATGAAAACCTCCAATAATATATGGGATCTATGTTTTTCAAAGCCGGATTACGACTTTGTGAAAACCTTTGCCTGCTTCCATAGTTTGTCCAGTTCTTCTGCACTTAAAACATGCAATTCCTTGCCCTGTCCCTGTGCAAGCAGCTCGACGGCTTTCACCCGGCGCACAAATTTAGCGGTGGCTTTGCCCAGCGCTTCCTCTGCGTCACACCCCGTAAAGCGCGAGACATTGACGACAGAAAACAGCACATCGCCTATTTCTTCCTCAATATTTTCCGCGTCATTTGCATGCAGCGCCACCTTCAGCTCTATCATTTCACGGTCGAGATCCGCCATGGCAGCATCCGCATTTTCATAGCGAAAGCCATACTCCGCAGCGCGTTTTTGCACCTTTCGGCTGCGCATCAGCGCGGGGAGCGCAGCAGGCACACTGTCCAAATTATCCGCCGCGCTTTCGCGGTGCTTTTCGGTGCGTTTGATGGCCTCCCAATTTTGCAGCACTGTTTCAGGCGTAGCTGCCTTGCCATCACCAAAAACATGCGGATGGCGCAAAATCAGCTTTTGACAAATGCCGGTCGTCACGTCCTCGAACGTAAAGGCGGCCTGCTCTGCCTCCATCTGCGTATGCAGCGCAACCTGAAGCAAAACATCACCCAGCTCCTCGCACAATAAATGCGCATCGCCAAGGTCAATGGCATCCGCTACCTCGTAGGTCTCCTCAAGAAAATTCTTGCGGATGGACGCGTGCGTCTGCGCCCTGTCCCACGGACAGCCATGCTCCGGCTCGCGCAGCAGCGCCACGATGTCAAGCAGATCCTGCATGGAATAGCGATTTTTAAACTGCATCCCGATGCATCCTTTCTGCGAGGCATAGCCGCTTTCCGTTTGTAGAAGTACGATATCATTTTACCCGATACAAAGCCGTTTTGCAAGCATTCATGCGGTGTTTTCACGTTTCTCGCATAAAAAAAGTCGTTTTTAGCATTATTCACAAAAAAACTTGTTTCGCGCCGCACATTCCTTTCGCAGACACCCGCTGTCCGCATTGCATTTTATTTCTTTTTTTGCACGATAAGAAAATGCGTTTTCGGCTCAGGCAAGTTTGTTGCCGCACCCAGGACAAAAGATGGCGTTGGGGTCCACCTCCGCGCCGCACGAGGGGCAAAGCACCGTGGCCACGCTGCCGGTAACTGCGGCGGCGGGCATGGCGCGCACGGCGGCAATCTCCGTCTCAACAGCGGCAATCGCCGCAACATAGCGTTCTATCAGCGCCTCGTTCGTCTCGCCGCTTTTGCGCAGAGAATACACAAGCGCGCCCAACTGCCGCTGTGTTTTTGAAAGCTTAGAATCAAGCGCCAGTAAATTTACCTGCTGCTTACCCCGGTGAATGAAATCCGCCCCGGTCTTGACGGCGGTATCTGCCAAAACGGACGCACTCTGCTTGATTTTATCAAATGTAGTCATAAAAAACGCCCTGCTTTCTTTTTTTTTATTATAATATGTGACAGTTTAAAATGCAACCTGCGCGGCTTTACTCGCCGATAAATTCGCGCAGCATGGAATCCTCCGGCATCTTCTCCTCCGACAGCGGTGCGCACAGCGCAAAATGCGCGCACAAATCCTCAAGCGGCTGCGCATAAGCGCTGTCCCCGGACAGTCTGCCGCGCATTTCTGCCACAAAGGGCGACAGCGCGCACACCTCATAGGAAAAGCTTGTGTCCAGCAGCAAATCCGCCTCGTTTTTGAACACCTTGATAAAGCGATCCTCGCCATCGCACACAGCAGGCCACATGGCCATTGTCTTTTCAATGCTGTGCCCGCGGAATTTAATATCGCGCACCATGCGCCGCGCCAGGCGCACGTCACGCGTGGGCAGAACACGCTGCCCGTAATAGGAATACTCCTCGCGCAGACCGGCGTATATCTTATAGGCCCCGCCCTTTGGCAGCGCCGCAATCAAGCGCGGATTCAGCGCATGAATGCCCTCTGCAATGACAACGCCGTCGTCCACCTGCACGGTTATCTCGCCGCAGCCGCGCCGTTCACGGTGAAAATCAAAATTAGGAATCGCGGTTTTTCCCGTCTGTACAAGCTCCAGCAGACAGGCATTGATCCGCTTCACATCCAATGCGTCCACGCTCTCGTAGTCCGGTGTGCCGTCGGGCAGACGCGGATATTCCTCAATATCTTTAAAAAAATTGTCCAGCGACACCACCACTGCGTTCTGCCCGCGCCTGCAAAGCTCCTGCGTCAGCTTGTGCGCGGTCGTCGTCTTGCCGGAGGCCGACGGCCCCGTCAGCATTACAACGCGCACACCGCTTTGCTGTATTCTGTCTGCCGCGTGCGTGATGCGCACACCGTAGTCGTCCTCGCAATAGCGCACAAACGCCTCCGGCTCCTGCGCCGCCAGATTTACAAGCCCCAGCTCAACGAGCCGCTTCGGAATCCAGATCAGGGAACTGCCCATAAAACTTTTCCACTCCTTTTTTGCGCTCACGCACCACGTCAAACCGCTCTATGTATTCAAGCGGATATTTGTGGTTGAAAATGCGTGAAATTTGACCGCTGACGGGCTGCACAAGCTTTGTGGAGCCGCCAGCGCCCGCCGAGAGGATGGTGTGTACCTCCTCCATAATATAAATATTGTAAAGACCCGCAAAGCCCGGCTTTGTGTAGCCGGTGTTCTCAAGGTTGCCAAGCGTGCCCTTTTGCCGGTAAAGATAGTACGGCTCATAGCTGTCCGCCAGCATTTCCTGTGATTTTTCCACCATGGCAGCCACGTCGCCGCTCGCGCTGTCCGCGTGCTCGATCACAAGGTTTGATGCCCGTTTCAGCGTGAGCGTATGCACGGTGATATTCTCCGGCGAAAGCGCCATCACGCCCGCAAGACTGCGCTGAAAGCCCGCCAAATCATCGCCCGGCAGCCCCGCAATCAAGTCCATATTGATATTGCCGTGCCCCGCGGCGCGCGCGGCTGCAAAGCAGTCCAAAATATCCTGCGCCGTGTGGCGGCGGCCGATGTTTTGCAGCACCGCGTCCGACAGCGTCTGCGGATTGATCGAGATGCGCGTGGCACCGTACTCCTTGATAATTTGCAGCTTTTCCGGCGTGGTGCAGTCGGGGCGACCCGCCTCTACGGTGTATTCCTGCACGGTATCCATCGGAAAGCATGCGCGCACCGTCTCCATCAGCGCGCGCAGCTGCGGTGCCGAAATTGCCGTGGGGGTGCCCCCGCCGATGTACACACTTACAAGCTGCAAGCTGCACCGCGCGGCAAGCGCGGCGATATCGCGCAGCTCCTCGCACAGCTTTTCCACATAAGGGGCAATCAGCTTGCCGGACTCTGCCGTGCTGCGCGAGACAAAGCTGCAATAGCTGCACCGCGACGGACAAAACGGAATGGAAAGATACAGGCTGTACGGCCTGCGCAAACGCGCGGCTTGCTCCAGAACGGGGTGCTGCACCTGCGCAACAGCGCGTGCCAGCGCATATTTCGGCTGCGAGACAAAATATTTCTGCCGGAACCAGTGCTCGATTTCCGCGTCCGAATGCCCTGTTCTGCGCATATCGTGAACAATGCGCACCGGGCGCACCCCCGTCAGCATTCCCCACGGCGGACGACGGTTTGTCGCCTCGCACAAAAGGTGGTACAGCAGCTTTGACAGCTCATACTCGGTCTGTTTGTCGTCTGCGGGACGCGGCATGGTGCGCACGGCGGCAAGGCCGTTCTGACGAATGCCGCACAGCATGCGCCGCCTCGACAGCTTTACCGCCACAGCATTTGGCTCCAAACGCGCCGACGGCCAGCGTTTTACAAGCTGCGCGGCAGAAAAGAACAGCCGCGCCACGTGTTCAGGCTCATATCCGGAGGCAAGCCCCGTCACATAAAGCTGCATCACAGCGCGCCGCATTCCGCATGCTTTAAATAGCGATTGCTCTCTTTTTCATGCTCCATATCCGAAAATCCCTCATGCCCCGGAAGCACCTGCGGGTTGCCCGTGACCGTGCCTTTCAGCTTTGCAAGGCTGTGCAGCATATCGGACATGCTGCCGCCGTCAAGGTCACAGCGCCCAATGTCCCCCGCAAACAGCGTATCGCCCGAAAACAGCGTGTCACCGCACAGCAGGCACACCGACCCGCGCGAGTGTCCCGGCGTTGTGATAACGCGAAGCGTCATATCGTCCACGGTGATAAGCTCGCCGTCGGTATAGGCATGGTCGCAATCGGCATCCGTCAGCGGGAACAGTCTGTTGCCCATGCGGTCATCCGCGCCAAGCCACACCTCCGCACCGGTTTTTTTGCGCAGGGCACGCACCGCGCCCACATGGTCGTGATGACCGTGTGTCAGCAGAATATGCGTCAGCTTTGCACTGTGCTCTGCCAGCAGCTTTTCATATTCACAAGCCTCCGCCGCCGGGTCAACAACCACCGCATGTCCCGCATTTCCAAGCAGCAAAAAGGTATTGGTAGCATAGGGTGATGTGGCGCTTACGTGAAAAATTTCCATCTTTTAATTTCTCCATTCCTCTGTGTCCAGCACCAGTGTAACCGGGCCGTCATTCACCAGTGTAATTTGCATTTCGGCACCAAATTCGCCCGTGACCACCTCGCACAGCGGCGTTTCGCGCAGCTTTGTGACAAAGCGCTCGTATAAATCCACCGAAAGCGGCGGCTTTGCCGCGGCGATAAAGCTGGGTCGTCTGCCCTTTTTGGTGTTGCCGTACAGCGTAAAATTTGACACGACCAGCGCCGCATAATGCAGCTCTGCCGCGGCGATGTTTAG
Organism: Ruthenibacterium sp.; assembly: GCA_036642215.1. Lineage (GTDB taxonomy): Bacteria > Bacillota > Clostridia > Oscillospirales > Ruminococcaceae > Ruthenibacterium. The sequence continues at coordinate 40,936 of JAVXUG010000005.1, read as the reverse complement.
GTTGCCGTCCGCATCGTCGAAAATGCGCAGGTCTGCACATTTTTGTGCAAGCTTGTCACAGTCGGCAGCGGTGTCGGTGTCCTTTACGCCGAGCAGAATCATCAGTCCGGGGCCGATGCTGCGCGGCGCGCCGCCGTTTACCGTAACCTCTGCGCGTGTGACGCGCTGCAGAATTGCTCTCATCGGGCGATGCCTCCTTTGTGTGTGGTTTTCATCGTTTTTGCACCCCGTGCATCCCTTGCAGTGCGGCCTTGCGCCGCACCTTGCCGCAACGCTTTACCCCTGCGCGCGGGTGACTGCCGTGACGCTTTTAATTTTGCGCAGCTTGCCGATGACCGTGTTGAGGTGCTCTGTGCTGTTGATGCCGATTGTCAGTGCCATGGTGGCGCGACCATCCGTTAGCTGGCGCGCGGAAATGGCATAGCACGGCAGATGCATCTCGGAAATCAGCCCTGCCACATCGGCCATCAAGCCATCGCGATCCATGGCGGAAATTTCAAGGGAGGATTTAAAGCTTTCGCGCACGCTTCCGTCCGCCCAGTAGGCGTGCACCCAGCGCGCAGTATCCTCGCCGTCAAGCCCCATGCGGGCGTTGGGGCAATCGCGCTTGTGGATGGACACGCCAAAGCCGCGCGTCACAAAGCCGACGATATCGTCTCCGGGCAGCGGGCTGCAGCACTTTGCAAATTTGACAAGGCAGTTGTCGATGTTCTCTACCATGACACCCTCGCTCGCCTTGGCGTTTGCGGCGCGGATGGGTACCTCGGACAGCACGGCGGGTGCCCGTTCCTTCTGCATCCGCAGGTACTCGTCTTTAATTTTAATCATCAGGCGCGAGAGCTGAAGCCCGCCGTAACCGATGGCTCCGTATAGCTCCTCCACAGAATTTAGCCGCTGACGACGCGCCATCTCCATCATAAATTCATCATACTGATCCGCGGGAATATTGACAAGATTGCGGCGCATTTCTTTTTCAAGCGCCGCTTTGCCCTCGACAATATTTTCTTCCTTGCGCTCTTTTTTAAACCAGTTGCGGATTTTATTTTTCGCTTCACTCGTGGTGACAATATTCAGCCAGTCACGACTGGGGCCTTTGTCCTTGAGGCCTGTGATAATTTCGATAATTTCGCCCGTCAGCACCTTGTGATCGATGGGCACGATGCGGCTGTTCACCTTTGCGCCCACCATGCGGTTGCCCACCGCCGTGTGGATGGCATAGGCAAAATCAATTGCCGTTGCGCCCGCCGGCAGATTGATCACGTCGCCCTTCGGAGTAAAGGCAAACACCTCCTCCGGCAGCAGTTCGCTTTTCATATCGCGCAGCAAATCGCTGACATCCTCGGAATCGCGCTGGCTCTCAAGCAATTGCCGCACCCACGCAATGCGGTCATCCATCTTGTCGCTGCCGTTCACGCCCGCCTTGTATTTCCAGTGCGCGGCAACGCCGTATTCGGCGGTTTGATCCATCTCCCAGGTGCGAATCTGCACTTCAAACGGGATGCCCTCGTGCCCGATGACCGTGGTGTGCAGGCTTTGGTACATATTGGGCTTTGGCGTGGAGATATAGTCCTTAAACCGGCTCGGAATCGGGTGATACATATCGTGAATCACGCCGAGGGCATTGTAGCATTCGCCCACGGTATTCACGATGATGCGCACGGCATACACATCGTAGATTTCTTCAAACGCACGGTTTTGCATATACATTTTGCGATAGATGCCGTATACGCTTTTGATGCGGCGGCGAATGGTTGCCCCCGTGACACCGTTCTCAATAAGGCGGCCTTCTATTTTTTCGCTGATGCCCGCGACAAACAGATCCGCGCCGCCGTTCTGCGACAAAAACCCCGTAATTTCCTTGTAGCCGATAGGGTCAAGGTATTGCAGGCTGCGATCCTCAAGCTCCTCCTTGATATTGCTCATGCCAAGGCGGTGCGCAATGGGCGCGTAAACCTCCATGGTTTCAAGCGCCTTATCGCGGCGCTTTTGCTCCGGCCATGCATCACCCGTGCGCATATTGTGCATTCTGTCGCACAGCTTGATGAGCATGACGCGCACGTCCTTGCTCATGGCAAGCAGCATTTTGCGCAGGTTTTCGGCCTGCTGCTCCTCCACGGAGGAGAATTTGATGCGCCCCAGCTTTGTCACGCCGTCCACAAGCAGCGCCACATCCTCGCCGAACTCTGTTTTGATGGACGACAGCGATACCTTGGTGTCCTCTACAACGTCGTGCAGCAGCGCCGCCACAAGCGAATCCGTGTCCATGCCAAGATCCGCCAGCAGATATGCCACAGCCACGGGGTGGCTGATATAGCGCTCCCCCGAAAGGCGCGCTTGACTGCCGTGCGCCGCCTCTGCGACGCGATAGGCTTTTTCTATTTTTTCAAGGTCATACGGACGGCCGGATTTTTCCAGCATACTGCACAGACCCTCATACGTTTGCACTTGCATATTGTTCCTCCAGTTGATGCAAAACGGGCGCATCGGTCAGATTGCGCTTTGGGGCGTTCGGGACTGCGACATAGAGTGTCGCACCCTGCGCCTCCTCGCGCTGTTCCATCAGGCCAAGCTCTGTCAGTGCTTGCAGCGAAACAAGCGCTTTGCCTGCCCTGTGCACGCCCAGCTTTGCAAACAGCGGGCGCAAATCTGCCGCCTTGACACCGCTTTGCACGGCGCGATACACGGCGATGGTATCCTCACGCGCGGGGCGCAGCAGCGCAAGCTGCGACTGTGACAGGACAGCGCCGCAGCAAAACGCCTCGTACAGCTCTGCGCTGTCAAGATAGGCATCGTCAAGGCCGGCGGGGCGCAGCTCCTTCACCCGTCCCGACAGCATGGGGCCGTTTTTGCCCTCGTACACCGACAGGCTCAGCGCGGCATCGACCGTGTCGCCCTGCGCATAGCACAAAGCTTTTGGACTTTGCCCGAACAGCACCGCATACAGCGAGGTGCTGCCCTGCCGCAGGCGCAGACGGCTGTGCTTTCCGTCGCTGACGGGATACACGGCTTCAATGACGGCGTTTTCCAGCAAAAACAGCGGCGGCGGATTGCCGTGTCCAAACGGAGCCAGCACGTCAAGCCCGTTTACGTCCGCTTCGCTCGTGGCGGCAAGCGTGACCGGCGCGTCCAGCACAAGCGCCGCATGGCGCAGCGTGGGGTGCTCTTTTGCCGCCCATTCGTTCATCCTTTTGCGCAGCGCAGGGATGTTATCGCGCGTGACAGACAGCCCTGCCGCCATCGCGTGACCGCCGTAGCGAAGGAGCAAATCCTCGCACGCGGCAATGGCATGGTAAAGTGAAATGCCCTCAAGACTGCGGCCGGAGCCTTTTCCCTCTCCGTTTTCGTCAATGGAAATGATGATGGTCGGCTTGCCAAAGCGCTCTACAATGCGCGAGGCCACAATGCCGATGACCCCTTGATGATATCCCTCGCCCGCGACAATCAGAATTTTGTCCGCCTGATAGGAGTCGTCCGCCGCAATAGCCTCCAACACGCTCTGCGTGATGTCCTGCTCTGCCTTTTGGCGGGCGGCATTCTGTTCCTCCAAAGCCTGCACACGCTGCTGCGCCTCGTCAATATCCTCGCACAAAAGCAGCTCCAGCGCGGCGGCGGCATTGTCCATGCGCCCTGCCGCATTCAAGCGCGGCGACAGGCCAAACGACACGTTTTCCGCCGTAAGCTCCTTGCCCGCAAAGCCGCAGCTTTCAATCAGCGCGGCAAGACCCGGCCGGTCGGTGTGGCGCAGCATTTTCAAGCCCTCTTTGACAATCATGCGGTTTTCGCCCGCAAGCACCATGATATCGGCAATGGTTCCGATGGCCGCCAAATCGCCGTAAAACGGCAGCAGCTCCTCCGGCGTACAGTCCTCCAGCGCACAGATCAGCTTAAACGCAACCCCCGCACCGCACAGCGTCTTACACGGGCTATCGTCCTCCGGCAGCTGCGGGTCAACAATCGCCGCGGCATCGGGCAGCACCTCCGGCGGCAGATGATGGTCTGTCACAACCACGTCAACGCCCAGCTCGTTTGCGCGGGCGATTGCCTCGTTTGCGGACACGCCGTTGTCCACGGTGATAATCAGCGTTACGTTTTTTGCCGCCATCTGCTCCACAATATCGGGAAATAAGCCATAGCCGTCATCGGCACGGCTGGGCAATTTGTAATAGACCTCCGCACCCACGGAATCAAGATAGGTGTACAGCATGGCGGTAGCCGTCACGCCGTCCACGTCGTAGTCACCGAACACGACAATGCGCTCGCCGCCGTCCACGGCGCGCAGAATGCGCTGCGCCGCCGCGTCCATATTTTTCATGCACATGGGACTTGACAGCGTTTGCCCCTGCCCCAAGATGTCCTGCACCTCGGCGGCGCTTGCGACACCGCGCGAAAGCAGCACCTCGCACACAAGGCGCGGCAGCTGCGTCTGCGCTGCCAGTGCCTGTGCTGCTGCAGGCTCCGGACGGTTGATTTGCCAGGGACGGTAAAACATAAGCAATTTCCCTTTCTGTGGGGCGATTTGTAAAACAAAAAGTATGCGCCGCAAGGATGCGCTGCGGCAATTTTTTACGCACAGCCCTGCGCCGCGTGGCGGCGCTTATCCGTGCGCGTTATCGCAAAACATTCCGTCCTGCGTCAGGCCATCCTGCGCCATCACGGCTTGCAGCGCACTGATTTCGGCCGATACATTCATTGCCGTATCCTGCACAAGACCATCCTCCAGCGTTTGAAACGCGGTGTTGATGGAGGATAAAATTTCGGTGATATCCTGTCTGCTCTGAGCCGCCACGCTGCCCGTCACCGCGTGCGGCGACAGCTCCTCGTAGGTGTTGAGCAGCTTGATGACCGTGGGCAGATAATAGCTTGTAAAACGGCGCACGCGCGCCTCCTGTCCCGGATGCGCCGCCAGCCATGCGCGAATGCGAAGGGTGTGCTTTACAAGCGCGTCCACCTGCTGCGTCACAGCCGTGTCGTCAATCAGCACCGCGTGGCGCTGCAGCGCGGCGGCAAACGCGTCACACTCCGCAAGCGTGCCCTGCGGCTTTTTTTCGGCAGCGCCTGCCGCGCCTTGCGCCGAGCGCTCGCCCATTTTTTCTTTTTTCTCCGCCGCCCTCTGCACCGCTGCATCCTTTTGCGCGTCGGCCTGCTCCTGTGCGCGGCGTGCGACATCCTCCTGCTGTGCAAGATAGCACTGGTAGGCCATCTCCCCCGCAAACAGGCGCGTGCCGTCGGGCGAAAGATACGTGCCCTGCAAGCTGCCGTCCGCCAGCATTTTTTGCAAATCGGTACGGATGACCCTCTCGCTTTTTCCGGTGATTGTCGCAAGCTGCTGCGCGGTGATAAACGTGCGCTCGCCCAGCAAATTCATATACATGGCAGTCCGGCGCAGCCGCTTTGCCTTAAAGTATGCCATCACACTGCCCACCGCAAGCCATGCGGCAATCACGGCTAAAACCAGCGCGCCCGTCCAGCCCTCCGGGCCACCCTCAAGGATGGTAATCAGCGTAACAGCCGTCATGATGCCCGCTGCAAGGGCCAAGCCGCCGGCTGTTCCGGCTTCTCCGTTTGCCTTTTTCGTGTAATTTTCCGGGCGGCGCTTTGCTTTATCGGCCGCCTTTTTTGCACTGCGCCTTGTGCTTTGCCTCGCCCGCTCCCACGTGGGCTGCGCCGTCTCCATGCCCTGGCGCACACTGCTTGCCGCCGTGGCCAGTGCGGACTGTACGATGCCGCCCAACGCGCTCACGGCAGATTTCACATCGTCCTCTATCTGTTTGCCAAGCGCATCAAAATCGTCCTTCGGCTTTTGCGGTTGTGTGCTCATGTGGTTTCCATTTCCCCTCTGCGGCAGTCTGTGCCACTTTCTATTTGTCCTTTGTGTTTTATGGTCTGCGGACACGCCTCATTGTTTTTCAAGGGCACAGCATCCGGTGCGCGCCGACGCAAAGATTGTACCCGCGCGTTTTTGTCACACGCCAAAGGGCGCATAACGCGCCGCAAGGCACTGTGCTGTTTTCAGCCCGTCCGCAGCGGCGGACATGATGCCGCCCGCATATCCCGCGCCCTCGCCGCAGGGATACATCCCCGCAACGTCGATGCTCTCTCCGTTTTCCGCGCGCGGCAGCCGCACGGGGCTTGAGGTGCGCGTTTCAAGACCCGTCAGGATAACCTCCGGCGCGGTATAGCCGTGCAGCCGGTGCTCGAACGCAGCAAGCCCCGTGCGCAGCGCACCGGTCAGCTCCGCCGGCAGCAGACTGCCAAGGTCATACGCCCGCACACCGCGCGGATAGGTCGGCTCTAACGCCGCGATGTGCAGTTTGCCCTGCCCGTGCAAAAAGCTCTGCGCATTTTCGGCGGGCGCTGTATAGTCCCCGCCGCCGGCTGCAAATGCCTTTTGCTCCAAATCGCGCTGAAAGGCGATGGCGCGCAGAGCATCCCCGCCAAAATCGTTTTCGCCCACGCTGACCACCACGGCGGCGTTTGCGTTTTTTCCGTCGCGCGCGTGCTGGCTCATGCCGTTTGTCAAGACCCCGCCCGCCTCGCTTGCCGCAGCCACAACGCTGCCGCCCGGACACATGCAAAAGGTATAAACGCAGCGGCCGCCCACGTGATGCGACAGTTGATATTCGCCGCGCGGCAAGGCCGGATGGCCTGCGGCGGCGTGATAAAGGCTCTGCTCGATACGACTTTGCAGATGCTCTGCCCGAAAGCCCACGCTGAACGGCTTTGCCAACAGCGTAAGCCCCGTGTTTTGCAGCATCGCAAAGGTATCGCGCGCAGAATGACCGACCGCCAACACCAGCGCTTCGCACGGAATTTCGCCCTGCGGCGTGCGCACCGCTGTGATGCGCCCGCCCTGCGCACGCATTCCGGTAAGCGGCGTATGAAAGTGCACCGTGCCGCCCAGCGCAATGATCTCCTCGCGGATGGCGGTGATCACACTGCACAGCGCGTCCGTGCCGATGTGCGGCTTTTGCAGATAGGCAATTTCACGCGGGGCACCATATTGCAGCAGCGTCTGCGTCACAAACGCACAAAGCGGACTTGTGATGCGCGTTGTCAGCTTGCCGTCGGAAAAGGTGCCTGCACCGCCCTCGCCAAACTGGATATTTGCATTTTCGCGCAGCGCGCCGCCCGCGTAAAATTCCCGCACGGCCTGTCTGCGCTGCTGCATATCCGGCCCGCGCTCCAGCACCACCGGCCGATAGCCCGCACGTGCAAGCGCAAGCGCGCAGAACAGCCCCGCCGGCCCCAGCCCGCAGATCACGGGCGGGTGCGAAAGCGTGGCGCTGCCGCGCGGCATAACAAAAACCGGCGGCTGCGCGACGGTAACACAAGGTGCGCAGCCGGCATAAGCCTGCTCCGCACCTTTGTCTTTCAGCGCAACAGCCACACTGTACACCAGCTCCGGTGCACCGCGGCGCGCGTCGACAGATATTTTTGCAATGTCTGCTGTGCTCACATCCTCGCGCGACGCGTGCAGCAGGCGCAACGCCCGCCGCACAGCCTCGTCGCTGTCCGCACACAGCGGCAGACGAATTTGGCTGACAGTAATCATGTCTTTGCCGCGGTGCTCGCCGACGACGCAGCCGCCTTTGTCTCGACATCGCACAAAATGGTATAGCTCCCTATGGCAAACACGGTTTTTGCGGACGGAACCACAATTTGCACGGGAATATTCTGCTGTCCCTTGCTGACGGCAAGGTTGGAGGGCGATGCATCCACCTGCGCCACCACACCGGTGGCAGACAGTTCGTCCAGTTCCTTTTGCTCGCCCACCAGAACGACACTGTTCACGCGCTCGTTCGGGAAGCTCACGGTCACTCCCTCTGCCACGTTTATGGTGCGCAGCTCTGTCACCGTAACGGTTTTTGTCGTGTAGCCCTCGGTGGCAAAATGAATGGTGACGCTTTGCAGACCGTCCACGTTGCGCAGCCCCTCCGGCATTTCAACGTTGGCTGTGATATCTTCGCCCAGCTTAAACGCCGCCAGATCCACGATGCCCGCGCTGATGGAGGTCATGCCGTCCAGCTGCGCCGCAGGACCTGCCACGCGGATTGTCTTTTCGCTGAGTGTTGCGTTCAGCACAGCCGGGTTAAATCCCGTCGGCACGCTTGTATACTCCACGGTCAGCGGCAGCTCTTTTATTTTGTAAATGGGAATGGTGACCTCCACCTGGTCGGAATCCGCCTTGATGTCGGGATCCTCTACAACTTTTCCGTCCTTGTCAAGGTACTGCAGCTTTGCGGTGACGATGGCGCTCTCGGTGCGCTCCTCTTTCAGCTCCACATTGGCCACTATTTTTTCCACGCGGCTCATCGCTTTCTCCGGCCCGGTCAAGGTGACCTCAGTCGGGGCGACAAGGGGCAAATCCATATAATAGCCGTCGGCGGGCTGAATGCCGGTGCCATTGACGGTGACAGAAAACTTTTGCGTGACCAGTTTATCAAAGGTCAACTCGACATAAGTGCCGCTGGCACCCGTGATGTCAAATTTTTTGGAGTTTGCGTTTTTTGCCTCCAGCTTCAGCGTGTAGGTGCCCGCACCCTTCACAATGCTGTAGTCGGGATAGACAAGAATATCGTTTTGCGACAGACTGCCCAGCACACTGCCGTCACCCTTTAAATAGACCGTGACGGTCTGGGACGGCTTTTCTACAATGCTCAGACCCTGACTGATATAAACCGCCTCGTTGTATGCAAAATCCACGGGAATGGGAATGCTGCGCGTGCTCTCCGGCGAAACGACCGTAATGACAATCATCCAAGTAAAAACAGCCAGAACAATGGAGAGAATCGCCGTGGCTCGCTTGCTGGCAAACAGCGCGCCGAGGTGAAAGGCATCTGGTTTTTTATTCATGCTTTTTCCTCCACACGGCCCAGAACGGCTGCTTTTTTTCTTCCTCGGCCGGCGGAACCATATCGCCCTCCAGCAGATTAAACAGATTCTGGCGATCCAATCTGCGGATGAGCACGCCGTTTTTGGCAAGCGAAATAATGCCTGTCTCCTCGCTGACCACAACGATGACGGCATCGGAGTTTTCGCTCATGCCGAGCGCCGCGCGGTGGCGCGTGCCCATGTCCTTGCCAATTTCAAGATTGTTCGACAGCGGCAAAAAGCAGCCCGCGGCCTCCACTTGACCGTCGCGCACCACCACAGCGCCATCATGCAGGGGCGTGCCCTCGTAAAAAAGCGTGCTAAGCAGCTCCGGCGTGATGGCAGCGGAAAGCACGGTGCCTGTTTTGATAATTTCAGAGAGGTTGGTGCGGCGTTCCAGCACAATTAAAGCGCCGGTGCGCGTCTCTGCCAGCTGCTCTGCCGCATCGCACACGGCCACAACGGCGCTGCGCCAGCACTCGCGCAAATCGCCCGTGCTTGCTTTGCCGCGGAACAGGGCAGACGCAAAGATGCTTGTGCGCCCCACCTGCTCCAGCGCGCGCCGAAGCTCCGGCTGGAACACGACCACCATGGCAATAATGCCATAGGTCATCACACTTTTAATCAGATAACGCAGCGTGCGCATCCCGGTGAAATCTGCCACCAGATATAACACCGCCACCACAAGAATGCCCTTGGCAAGTTGGCCTGTGTGCGTCTGGCGCACGAGTAAAATCAGTTCATAAATCAAAAACGCCACAACAAGTATATCCAGCAGGTCAATAGGCTTGCTGGCTTTCAGTGTGCTGATAAAGCTGTACCACGGCGATTGTGTCACGCGGTGACCTCCGTTCCTGTATGCTGCGTCGATGCGGCTGTGCGCCCCGATGCACGCAGTGTCATGCGGCCTGCTTTCTGCCGCTGATGCGCTTTTGGATGGTGCAGAGAAAAGCGGCCTTCCCGTATCCTGTCCGCAGTCCGTGGATTGGAACCCTGCATGACGGAAATTTTGCCTTGTTGGGCTTGCTCTGTGCGGGGCAGCGCCGGAGCCTCCGGCTTTGCGCGACACAAAGAAACCGCTCTGCGGTTGCTGCAATAAACATTATTATAGCATAGATACAGGTGCAAGGAAAGGGAAAATTGCCGCCTGCGCGCTTTTTTCCTGTGGAAATCAGCGCTTATTTTGTCGTTTTTTCCACAAGGCATACGCTATGCGCCGCAATGCCTTCTTTTGCACCCGTAAAGCCAAGCCCTTCCTCTGTTGTCGCCTTGACCGAAACACGCTGTAATTCAATTCCCAGCGCATCCGCAAGCCTTGCGCGCATTGCGTCGATATGCGGCGCAAGCTTTGGTGCCTGACACAAAATTGTCGCGTCCACGTTGCACACGGCAAAGCCCGCGTCCGCCAGCACAGCCGCCACCCTTTGCATCAGCACAAGGCTGTCCGCGCCCTGATAGGCACTGTCTGTGTCGGGAAACAGCTTGCCGATATCGCCCAGTGCGGCAGCGCCGAGCAGCGCGTCCATCACGGCGTGCGCCAGCACGTCCGCGTCCGAGTGACCAAGCAGCCCCGTTTCATGGGGAATTGTGACCCCGCCCAAAATCAGCGCGCGCCCCTCCACCAATTGATGCACGTCGTAGCCGTGCCCGATTCGCAAATCCATCGCAATCGCCTTTCCCTGCGCGGGCAAATCCTCCCGCGTTGTAATTTTATAGTTGGCGTAATCGCCCTTTGTCAGCGTGACCGTGCGGTGCGCGCGCTCAAACACCGAGCAGTCATCCGTCACACCCGCAGCGTCCGCTGTGCGCAAAATTTCCTTGTATTCCGCGGTGCGAAAGCACTGCGGCGTTTGCACGGCATACAGCGTCTCGCGCGCGGGCGTATTCTGCACAATGCCGTTTGCATCCGCCACCTTTACCGTGTCCTTGACCGGCACGGCGGGTGCGGCGGCACCGGTCACAAGCGCCGCGTTCAGCGCATCCGTAATCACGCGGTGCGAGACAAACGGACGCGCAGCATCATGAATGGCAACATATTCCGCCTGTGTGGCGGCAAGACCGTTTGCCACGCTGTCCGGCCGCTGCGCACCGCCCAAGACAAGCGTGCAGGGCTTTTTACAGCACGCCAAAAGCGGTCGGATTGCCGGCGCGTTTGCGCCTGCCACCACGACGATTTCGTCGATGGCAGGATGCGTGTCAAAGGCCGCGATGCTTTTTTCGAGCACCGTGCCTGCGCCGTTTTTTTCGCCGTCCGAAAGCTGAAACAGCAGCTTGTCAAACCCCATGCGGGTCGAAGCGCCCGCCGCCACAAGGACGGCTGCCACCGTGTGTCCCCTCAGCATTTTTAGTCTCCTTTTGTCCCGCCGTCACGCGGCGTTTTTTCAAGCGCAAGCATCAGCGCCAAAATCGGGATGACGGGCAGCTCCGGCAGCAGCACGCCCAGCGCGTCAACCGCCGGTATCAGCATTGCGGCAAACACACTGCCAAACACAATTGCAAGGCGCAGCACATAATAAAGCGCCACACTGCCGCCATGCGGCGCGGCGCGCCACGCCGCAAAGAAAAGGCGCAGCCCCAGCGCACTGCACAAAAGCCCCAGTGCACTGCCCAGCAAAAGCGCCGCCGTCCACCCGCGCAGAAAGCCGGCGACGGCGCACAAAAGCGCGCCCGCCGCAAGAGTGCAGCCCATTGCTTTGTACAGCAGCTTTTGACTTGGCATAATGTGCCCCTTTCCGTTTTTGCTCCGCTCCGGCCGAAACAGCAAAGCAGCCTGATGTGTTTTTTGCCCGCATTTTTAGCGCGCCTTACGCGTAGCCGCAGCGCATGAAAATACAGTATAATCGCTATTTGTGTGCTTTTTGTGGCAATGGTGCGCAATTTGCCTTTGTCCTATCCTTTTACAATTGAAACGCACAGCAATACGGCTTCCGCACAGCCTTTAGTCCGGGTCTGCATCACACACGTCGTTTTTCTGTGCGCGCGCCGCCTTGCGGCTGACGCTTTTCAGGCTGATTGCACCCGTGGGGCACACCGCGCGGCAGTCGCCGCAGCGGATGCACTCGGCGCTGTTGGGCGTTTTGTACACAGCAAGCCCCATGCCGCACGCTGTTTGGCACTGTCCGCAGCGCGTGCATTTTTTTTCATCCACGCGAAAGCCGTACAGCGCAATGGGGTTGCAAATGCCGTACAGCGCGCCCAGCGGGCACAAATATTTGCAGAACGGCCTGTACCACAAGACGGACAGCGCTAAAATAATAAGCAGCAGCGCCATCTTCCACGTAAACAGTGCGCCCACCGCACCGCGCAAGCCCTCGTTTGTCAGCACAAGCGGAATGCCGCCCATCAGCGTGCCGCTGGGACACACCCATTTGCAAAACCACGGATCGCCGCCACCCGATAGGTTTGTCGGGAGAGACGGCAATAAGAGCACCAGCACGACAAGTACAACGTATTTCAAGTATTTCAGCCACCTGTGTCCCGGCAGATTTTTGCGCTTTTTCCCGAGGGGAATTTTATACAGCATATCCTGCACAAAACCGAACGGGCATAAAAAGCCGCAGACCAAACGACCCATTGTCACGCCAAACAGCATGATAAAGCCGAGCACGTAGCACGACACCGTAAATTCTCGGCTGTCGAGCACCGCTTGCAGCGAGCCAATGGGGCACGCGCCCCGTGCGCCCGGGCACGAATAGCAGTTCAGCCCCGGCACACAGACGGCCTTTGTCTCGCCGCGAAAAATTTTGCCCTGCACAAAGCCGGTCGCATAGCTGTTTGTCAAAGCCATCCACGCCGCTTGCAGCCAGTGCCTGTATTTGTGCATTATTTTATCCAATGCCAACACACTCCAAACAAATATTGATGCCCTTTGTCAGCACCACGGCGGCCTCGCCCCGCGTAATTCCCATTGCAATCAGCCACACTGCCGCCAGCAGCAGCGCCGCCTGTAACAGCCGCTGTATGATTTTCTTTGCCTGCTCTGCTTTCATCCTGCTCTCTCCTTCGCGCTGTGCCGCGCCCTGATCCGATAAAACCCGCGCATTTCACAGCAAATCTGTCTCGTAATATGCGCGCATCGCCTGTGTCAGCTGCAACGTGTCGCGCACGCCGCCCGTCTCATACGGCGAATGCATCGCCAGCATCGCCGCGCCGATGTCCACCGTCGGCACGGACACCTGCGTCGCGGACAAATTGCCCAGCGTGCTGCCACCCGCCACATCCGAATGATTGACAAAAATTTGATACGGTATCCCCGCCCGCTCGCACACACGGCGCAGCGCGGCACCGCTCACGGCATCGGTTGTATATTTCTGGTTCGCTGCGTATTTAATCAGCACACCGCCGTTTAATTTGGGGCGGTTTGTCTTATCGCATTTTTCGGGATAGTTCGGGTGCAGCGCGTGCCCGTTATCGGCGGACAGCATACTGCTTTTCGCAAGGGTGATGAGCTGCTGCTCCTCGCTCTTGCCCGTGGCAAGCGCAATGCGGCGCAGCGTATCGGCAAGCAGCGTGGACAGCGCGCCCTGCTTGGTTCCGCTGCCGACCTCCTCGTTATCAAACACGGCGGCCATGCACAGCTTGTCGGGATTTTGCGCCGTCAAAAGCGCCTGCACCGCCGCAAAGCTGCACTGCAAATCATCAAGGCGCGGCGCTGAAATAAATTCCTCCCGCGCGCCCCAAACGGTGCCCGCCATGCGGTTATACAAAAATAAATCCGCATCCACAATGCTCTCCGGCGCAACATTAAGCTGCTGCGCCGTCAATTCGCGCAGCGTTTTGCCGCCCGTTTCGCCCGAAAACAGCGGCAGCATATCCTTTTGCATTTGATAGGCTTTGCCCTTGTTCGCGTCACGATCCATGTGAATGGCAAGGTTTACAATGCTAAGCAAATCGCGGTCGAAATTGACAAGGCGCGGGACAAGCGACCTGCCGCCGTCCTGCTCCACCACGACGCGCCCCGCAACGGACAGCGGCCGGTCAAACCACGGCGCGCACAGCATGCCGCCGTAGCCCTCCACGTTGAGTGTGGTATATGCGCTCTCGCACGCAATTTCGGGGTTTTCCTTGATTTTAAAGCACGGGGCATCGCTGTGCGCCGCCACGATATGCACCCCCTGATCGTTGCGCGTTGGCAGCGTGAACGCAAGTAGCGCCGACCCGTTTGCCGTGACGTAATATTTTCCGCCCGCGCAAAGCTTCCACGGCTGCACGGCGGATAATTCTGTAAAGCCACCCTCGCGCAGCAGCGCGACAAGGTTTGCCACAGCATGAAAGCAGCTTGGGCTGCGGCGGATAAAATCCAATAATTCCTCGGTGCTTTTGCGGTATGCGTCCATAAAATGCTTCCCTTTTCTTGCGTTTTTTATGATGAATTGCGGGCATCCTGCCCAAAAGGCGACAGCGCTACGCCCGCGCAATCACCGTGTTATAAAATCGCGATGGATCATTTTTGCGAATTGTCAGCTCTCCGTCCGCCAAAAGCGTGCGGATACGCTGCGCGATGAAAAAGTCCCCCACGCCGGGGCGGTGCTTTCCGAGGACATTTCCGATCAATTCTGCCACGCGGCAGGAATCCGCCGGATATTCCTTTCGAATGAGCGCGTCGTAGTAGTCCATGCCCACGCTGACAACTTGCCCGTCCTGCACGGCGCGCAGCGGCGCATTTTCCTCTTGCAGCCTTTTCCACTGCTGCGCCAGCAGCGCGCGCTGCTCCTTCGAAAGCGTAACCGCGCCGCCCAAAAAGCTGCCGAACAGCTCCGGACGCACTTCGCCCCAGCCGACATAGCGCACAATCGTGCCGTCGGGGCGTTCCATCTGCGGCGGCAGCTTCACCACGCTGACGGGGCAATCCATCCCTCTGAGCAAATCGGCCGCAAACAGCAGCCCGCAGGCGGCGGACGGCGTTTCGTCCGCCCAGATACGCACCGCTTCTCCCGCAGCGGCGCGGGTTTTCAGCTTTTCTAAATCCGCCATACAGCCCTGCCAAAAATTTTCGGCCTCGGTCTGCATCTCCTCCTGCTCGCCCCACGGGTCGGCGGTCAGCCACTCGACAACACGGCGCTTTCGCGGGCAGTCGTCCGCAGTCAGCGGCGCGGCAATGTCACCCTCGGATTCATCGAACGAAATGCCGACCAAGTCCTCTTTTGTACCGCCGAGTGCAATGGCCCCCTGCTCCAGTGCGCGCTGCTCTGCACGTGCCTTTGCCAGCATCTTTCTGCGCTGCCACCAGTGCAGCCTGCCGCCCCCGATGACGGCAATGCCCATTGCGCCGCCGCAAGAACCGCCAACATTCTGGGCACAGCGCAGCGCGCCCTTGACAGAATCGCCAAAGCATACTTCCAGCATCAAATTCCCGCCTTCCGAAGCGCCCCGCTGCACGGCGCGCCATCGCCGCCGCCCAATAGTCAGCGGCTCGTCTCAATTCTTATCGCTATTTTACCACAACACGCCGCGCTTGCATAGCAATCTTTCTGTCCTTGCGCTGTCTTTGCGCTGTTGTATCTCTGCAAAAGCAAAAAAGGCAAGCCGCCGCACTCATTCTAAAAAACGAGTGCGACGGCTTGATTGGCCCGCAAATTGATAGAACACCTTCACCGTCTGCGGCTTTGATAGCAGTTTTCCTAAACCTTGACGCTTTTTACAGCTTGCGAAGCTGCGATCAAACCCCGCGCGGGGCGATTCTATGTGCTAGCCTACGGCTTTGTGCGCAGGACAGCATTTTGAAAACCGTTGATGCTTCACGGCTGTGTCATCCGCCGGAAAAACGCGGCATCCACCACCGCGCGCAGATGCTCCATGCTCTGCTGCGAGGGCGGCTGCACGCCGGCAAGCGGATAGGCAAGACCAAGCGCCTCATATTTGTGCACGCCAAGCGTATGATAGGCAAGCAGCGTAATCTGTGTCACGTTTGCGTGCGCGTTGCCAATGTCCGCAATGGCGCGCACGTCCGTTTCACTGTCGTTGATGCCCGGCACCACAACATAGCGCAGCCACGTTTCGCACCCCGCCTTTTCGGCGGCGGCAAGCACGCGCAGCGTTGTGGAAAGCGCGCCGCCCGTGTACTGCGCATACCGCGCCGCATCGGGCATTTTGATGTCCAGCAGCAGCATGGGTTTTTCTTCGAGTATCGCCTGCACGTCGCTGTTATACAGGCTGCCCGCCGTGTCAATCGCCACATGCACGCCCGCTGCGTGCAGTTTTTGCACCAGCGGCAAAAGCGCCCGCGCCTGCAGCAGCGGCTCACCGCCCGACAGCGTAACGCCGCCGTCCCTGCCAAAATAGGGCTTGTAGCGCAGCGCCTTTTGACACAGCGCATCGGCAGTATACGGTGTCGCGCCGCCCTGTGTCCACGTGTCCGGATTATGGCAATAGGCACAGCGCAGCGGACACCCCGCAAAGAAAATTGCAAAGCGCAGCCCCGGCCCGTCCACGGCGGCAAGGGATTCGAACGAGTGTACCTGCAAGCGCGCGGGCGGGTCGATGGGACAAGCCGCCACGGCCCGCGCGCATCCTTCAACCGGCAAGTCCATGCTTGTCACCCTCACATCGCCGCGTGGAACGTGCGGTTCACAACCTCCTGCTGCTGCTCGCGGTTCAGCAGATGGAAGTTGACGGCATAGCCGCTCACCCGGATGGTCAAATTGGGGTATTTTTCGGGGTGCTCCATCGCATCCAACAGCACCTCACGGTTCAGCACATTGACATTCAAGTGCTGCGCACCCTGCGCAAAATAGCCGTCTAACAGTGAAACCAAATTGAGCTCGCGCTGCGCGGGCGTTGCGCCCAGTGCGTCGGGCGTGATGGAAAACGTATCGCTCACGCCGTCCTGACAGGAATCGTACCGCAGCTTTGCCACGCTGTTCAGCGCGGCGAGCGCGCCGTTTGTGTCACGCCCGTGCATCGGGTTTGCACCCGGTGCAAACGGCTCGTGCGCCTTGCGCCCGTCGGGTGTGCTGCCCGTCTTTTTGCCGTAGACAACATTGGAGGTAATGGTCAAAATAGAAAGCGTGTGCTTTGCATTTCGATAGGTTTTATGCTTTCGCAGCTCCGCGATAAAGTTGTCGGTCACGCCGCGCGCCAGCAAATCAACGCGGTCATCGTCGTTGCCGTATTTGGGGAAGTCGCCCTCGATGGAAAAGTCCGTGGCAATGCCGCGCGCGTCAAAAACAGGCGTGACGCGCGCATATTTTACGGCGCTGAGAGAATCCGCCACAATCGAAAGGCCGCTCATGCCAAACGCCATAAAGCGCTCAATTTCCGTGTCGTGCAGGCTCATTTGCAGCCGCTCGTAGGCATATTTGTCGTGCATAAAATGAATAATATTCATCGTGTTGACGTAAAGCCCCGCCATCCATGCCGCATAAAAGTCAAAGCGACGTGTAAGCTCGTCAAAATCCAGCGGCACGCCCGCCGCCATCGGCTCCATCGCGGGGCCGACCTGTGTGCCGTGAATCTCGTCGCGCCCGCCGTTAATCGCCATCAGCAGCAGCTTTGCCATATTGCAGCGCGCGCCGAAAAATTGCATCTGCTTGCCCGTTTTCATGGCGGAAACACAGCACGCAATGGCATAGTCATCCCCGTAAATCGGGCGCATCAAATCGTCGTTTTCGTACTGAATCGCATCCGTCTCAATGGACACCCTTGCACAAAAGCGCCGGTAATTTTCCGGCAGGCCGTCCGCCCACAAAATGGTGATGTTCGGCTCTGCCGCGGGTGCCAGATTGTACAGCGTGTGCAGCATACGATATGCCGTTTTCGTGACCATGTGGCGGCCGTCCTCGCCCATGCCCGCCTCGCTGACCGTGACCCATGTGGGATCGCCGGCAAAAAACTCGTTGTATTCTGTCGTGCGCAGATGCCGCACGCAGCGCATTTTAATGACAAGGTCGTCCAGCAGCTCCTGCGCCTGTGTCTCGGTGAGGAGGCCGGCTGCCAAATCGCGCTCAAAATAAATATCAAGGAATGTGCTGATGCGCCCGATGCTCATCGCCGCGCCGTTTGTCTCCTTGACCGCGCCAAGATAGCCAAAATACAGCCATTGCACCGCCTCGTGCGCGTTTGCCGCGGGCTTTGTAATATCGCAGCCGTACTGCTGTGCCAGCGTGACAAGGCGGCTCATAAAGCTGAGCTGCTTTGCCAGTTCCTCGCACAGGCGGATGTTTTCGTCGTCCATCTCACGGTGCGACAAAGCGGCCTTGTCCGCGCGCTTTTGCTCCATTAAAAAGTCCATGCCGTACAGCGCCACGCGGCGGTAATCGCCAATGATGCGCCCGCGTCCATACGCGTCGGGCAGACCGGTCATCAGCCCCACATGGCGTGCCGCGCGCATTTCGTCCGAGTACACGCGAAACACGCCGTCGTTATGCGTGGTGCGGTACTGAAAGGATTTTTCAACGTTTTCGCCCAGCGTGTAGCCATAGTCAGAGCACGCCTCGCGCGCCATGCGGATGCCGCCGAACGGATTTACCGCGCGGCGCAGCGGCGCATCCGTCTGCAAGCCGACAATTTTCTCGTTTTCCTTGTCAAAATAACCCGGCTTATGGCTTAAAATGGATGCCACCGCGTGCGTGTCAATATCGAGCACCCCGCCCGCCGCCTGCTCTTTTTTCAGCAGCTCCGTGAACATGCCGAAAATTTTATCGGTGCGCGGCGTTGCACCGCACAAAAATGCTTCGTCACCGTCATACGGCGTATAATTCGCCTGAATAAAATCGCGCACGTCCACGCTGTTTTGCCATTTTCCTTGCGTAAAGCCCTGATTCTGTTTGCATTCCATAAAAAAGTCTCCTTCAAAAACAAAAAGAGAGCTAAAAATCAGCTCTCTACGCCCAGACGGTCGGCTCTATTGACACGCCCCAATCCCCTGTGGTGACCCACTGTTCCGTCAGTTTCAAGGCGCTTTTATGTCTGTTAACAGCATAACGAATTTTGCAAAAAAAGTCAACCGCTGCGCGCAGAAAAAAACATTTTGTCGGTGCGGTTCGCTTCAGCGCCGTCATTGGAGCATCAAATCATTGTTCTTATATGCAGTATATTTTATCGCTAATATATCTCATAGTATATATTACGGATAAATAAGCTACTTTTTGTATTATATCTTATAATATATACTTGCTATAAGCCTTGTGAAATGCGGCCATTTTATTGTTGCATCCGTTGCGGCACTCTGCTACAATTAAATATACAATATACACAATAGAGCGACAAGGAGCGATTTTATGCCGTACATTCATATCGTCACAAACGAATCTGTTTCTGACAGCGCCGCGCAGGTCATCAAGGCCGGACTTGGACAGGCTATTTCTGCCATTCCCGGAAAAACAGAGCAATGGTTGATGGTGTCCCTGACCCCGGAAGCGATGCTGTGGTTCGCGGGCAGCGATGAGCCGGCCGCCATGGTGGACATTTCTTTCTACGGCGGTGCGGACAGCGAGAGTTACGACACGCTGACCGGCCGCGTAAGCGACATTCTGCAAAGCGCGCTCGCGCTTTGCCCGGAACGCATTTACGTCAAATACAGCGCGACACCCGACTGGGGTTGGAACAGCCATAATTTTTAACGACAGCTTTTGCGCATAACTGCTTTTCTCTTGGGCATATTATTTCCGAGGTGAATGATATGAGCATTTTAAGCAGCCTTTATCACGGTGAACCGACAGATTTACCAAATGAGGTACACAACCCCGTCCCCGTGTGCAAGGATGCAATGGACGACGGCACAAAGGTGTACGAGGGCTCTGCCTCGCTGACGCAAAATGCGCAGCAGCGCAAAACAGCACTGGCACAGCACGCCGTGCGCCCCGCCATGGCCTACTCTGAGGAGGAGCTAATCAACGGCGAGCATGGTGCGTGGGCTCCGCCGCACACGGTGGAAAGTCAGCTTGAAAGCAAAGAAGAAATGCCGCTGGGATAACCCCGCGGCATTTTCTTTTGTCACAGCACAGCAATGGAACAAAATAAGAGCACTGCCGATCCCATCTTCCTTGCTGCAGATAGCATTTTAACAAGTGCTATCTCCGAGCAGATTCCGGTCACTGCAGATTTTTTCATGGGTTCAATTTCGTCTTACCATGAACCGTGCCGCGATATTCTTTAGGCGAAACGCCGAACTGTGCTCTGAAAATACGGTAAAAATAGCTTGTGTTTTCGTAGCCGACCGCAGAGATGATTTCCTGCACCGAAAGCTTTGTGTCACGCAACAGCCGTGTTGCCTTGTCCAATCTTTTCTGCTGTAAAAGCACATTAAAGGTGTTGCCGGTGTCGGCCTTGATGCGGCTGCTGAGATACGAGAGCGATACGTCGTATTTTTGCGCCACATCCTTGAGCACTGCGCCGCGGCAGTTTTCTTCGATCTCGCGCAGCGCCGCCAGCACCATGGGGCTGACACTGTGCACGGCACCTTCGGCAGAAAGCGTTTGTGTGCAATTCAGCAGATGCAAAAACAAAAGACCCATGCTGATTTGATTGATTTTGCGCGCGTTGTTCTCCCCGTGCAGCAAGCTCCATATCATGCTCTCGACAAGCGCCTGCACGGGCAGCGTGTCGGCAGCCTTGAAGTGCAGATACCCAATTTCGCTCCGGCTGCTTTGCAGCGCGCCCAGCAAAAAATGACCCAGCACGTTTTCGGTGCCGAGCATTTGCAGCGCCTCGTCAAAAAACTGGGGCAGAACAATAAAATTTACGGCAATGTCGCTTGCCCCGGCTTTTTGAATGGCATGGCTTGCGTGTTGGTTTAAAAGCAACAGCTCGCCTTGATTTAAGGTGACAGGTGCCTCGCCGTTGATGACATGTATCGTTTGCCCTGCGCACATATACATCATTTCAACGTAGTTGTGGCTGTGCCGCGGAAACGGCGCAAAGCGTGTGTGCGGGCGCAGCGTGATGAGCTGTCCCTGTGCCAGCAGCCGCGCGCTGTCAACGGTAAAGCCTTTTCCCGCGCCGTAGCTGCCAAGATTGACAGCACCGCCGTTTAAAATAGACTGCTCCTCGGGGGTGATTTTTACAAGCTGTGCCAGCAAATCTTGATTCACGTCAAAAGCTCCTCTCCCGCATCCGCCCTTGCGCATCTGCCCTTGCGCATCTGCTGCAAGGCAGCCGTCCGCTTTTTTGTACCGCGAACAGCAGGGGGACAGCATATCTCCCGTATTCGTATCATAGCGCTTTGCGCAAAAAGTGTCAAACACAGCAAAAAGCAGCCGTCTTTGGGCGGATTGGAACGCCCTTGCACAAGCTGCCTTTTGCGCTGTATTTTTAAAAGGAGTAAGCCGGCTGTTCCGGCGATGTACACTCTGCCTCAGCAGGCGACAATTTCCTTGATGATAAAATCGCGCCCGCTCAGCGCCATCAAATCCTGCGAGCCGCACACAGGGCACACAAGATCGCATTCCACCGCGTTAAATTCTTTGCCGCATTCGTTGCAGCGCACAAGGCCGGGCACAATTTCAAGCTCCAGCTTTGTGTCTGCAAGCGAGGTTTTGTATACTGCGGCGGGATAGCTTACTTCAAGATAAGAGGGAACCATGCCGGACAGCTCGCCCACCTGCAGCACAATTTTTTCAATGCGGGTCAGCTTTTCCTCCGCTGCAATTCCCTCGATGGTTTTCACCATGGCGCTCAAGATACCAAGCTCATGCATTGTCTGTGTCCTCAGTCCTTCCCCGCAAAAATGTCCTTGACGGCGGTTGCGGCTATTTTACCGGTGCGTTTGATGGCATATTTCGCCACCTGAATCGGCAGCTGCTCAAAAATCGGTGCAAATCCATCGTATTTTTTCTCAAGCGTAATGGCATCAAACTTGCATTTGGTTGTGCATTGTCCGCAGCCCACGCATTTGTAGGTGTCCACCTGCACGGCACCGCAGCCAAGACAGCGCTCTGTCTCTTTTTGCATCTGCTCCAGCGTGAAGGTGGTGCGGTCATCCGTAAAGCTGCCCTGCTTTTTGTTTTTTGTGTGTCCCGCAAGCTGACGCGGCAGGGTGTCAAAGCCCTCTAGCACGACATTGTTCTTGTCAAGCTCATGGTACAGCCTTCTGTCGCGGCCAAAGGTCAGGCTTTGACCGGGCTGTACCGCGCGGTGCAGCGAAACGGCCCCCTCCTTGCCCGCCGCAATCGCATCAATCGCAAAGCGCGGTCCTGTCAGTGCATCGCCGCCCGCAAACACATCTGCCTCACCCGTTTGATAGGTCAGCGCATCCGCCTGCACGGTGTTGTTCGGGTTCAGCGCCACCTTGCTGTCGCGCAGCAATTCGCCCCACTCTATCGACTGACCGATGGACGTGAGCACAGTGTCTGCCGCCACAATTTTGGTGTCGTTTTCGTCGTATTGCGGGCAAAAGCGATGATTTTCGTCAAAGACAGCGGTGCATTTTTTAAACTCTACGCCCGTGACCCTGCCGTTTTCCACCACGATGCGCTTCGGCCCCCAGCCGTTGCCGATGGCAATGCCCTCGCTCTCTGCCTCCGCAATTTCTTCAGGAAGCGCGGGCATTTCGGCTCTGCCCTCAAGACAGTACATTGCTACAGCAGCCGCGCCCACACGCGTTGCAGAGCGCGCCACGTCGATGGCGACGTTGCCGCCGCCGATGACGATCACCTTGCCGCTTAAACTCACCTTTTTATCAAGGTTGATGTCGCGCAAAAAGCCGATCCCCGCCAGCACCTGCGGCGCGTCCTCGCCCTCAATGCCAAGCCTGCGACCGCCCTGTGCGCCGATGGCGAGGTAAAAGCCCTTGTAGCCGTCTGCACGCAGGGCCGCCAGCGTGATGTCCTTGCCGACCTCTACGTCGGTTTTAAACTCCACACCCATCTCGCGCAGAATGTCAATTTCCGCGTTCACCACGTTTTTTTCAAGGCGGAAGGAGGGAATGCCGAGCGTCAGCATTCCGCCAAGCTTTTTCTCCTTTTCAAACACGGTCACCCGATAGCCGTCGATGGCGAGGTAATAGGCGCAGGACAGTCCCGCGGGGCCGGCACCCACCACGGCAATTTTTTTGCCGTACGCATGCCGCTTTTTGGGAATAAAACGCGTCTCTGCGCTCAGCTCCCGGTCGGCGATGAACTTTTTGATTTCATCAATGGCGATGGGGTCGTCAATGTCGCCGCGCGTGCAGGCCGTCTCGCAGGCGCGCGGGCAAATGCGGCCGCAGATGGCGGGGAAGGGATTCTCTTTTTTAATCAGCTCAAGCGCGTCCGTAAACTTGCCCTGGGAGGCAAGCTTGATGTAGCCCTGCACCGCAATATGGGCTGGACAGGCAGTTTTGCAGGGCGAGGTGCCCTCCTCTGCCACGTCCTCACGGTTTTCACGATAGTCGATATTCCAGTCCTTTTCCCCCCATGCATGGTCGCGCGACTTTTTGTAATCCTTTTCAGGCAGGGGTGTTTTAGCGCACAGCTTCTGTCCAAGACGCAGCGCGTTTGTGGGACAGTTTTCCACGCACTGTCCGCAGGCAACGCATTTTTCCTTGTCAACCTTCGACACATAGTTCGAGCGAATTGAATCGTAGGAGCCGAACATGGTTGCCACGCGCATAGCAAAGCACGAGCATGAGCAGCAATTGCAGATTGCCGCAGATTCTCCGAGCCCTTCAATGTTGGGCATTTGATGCATCAGGCCGTTTTCTTCGGCTTTTTGCATAATTTCCATTGCTTCCTCGCGGGTTATTTCGCGCGCGCGACCGGTGCGGATATAATATTCGGCACCGGTGCCCATTTGAATGCACATATCCGTCTCTAAATGTCCGCAGCCCTGCCCAAGGATTCTGCGGGAACGGCGGCACGAGCAGTCGGATACAGAGAACACGTCATAGCGCTCAAGATAATGCGAGAGCTGCTCGTAGGGAACCGCCTTGGTATCACCCGCAATGGCCTGCTCGATGGGAATGACGCGCATCATTGCGGAGCCGAGCGGCAGCATGGGCGCCATGGATGCGATGCGCACGCGCGTATATTCTTCAAACGCCTTGGCAATCTGCGGATATTTTTCTACCTGCGCGGAGTTGTTTACCATCATTTCCAAAATGCCGGGCGCGAAAATCTGGACAAAGAAAACCTCCTCCTTTGCCTCGTTCCGATACACCTTGCACACGCCGATTTGTGCCAGCTCAAGCGCTATTTTGTGCGCGGCCTCCAGCGTTTTGCCCGATTTTTCCGCGATGTACGCCGCCGTGCGCTCCTTGCGCAGCCCCATGGTCAGGGCGACCTCCGCCTGCTCATCGGACACCACGCAGTCCAGCGAGTAGTATTCCGGTGCGTTTTCGTCTATTTTATTCACCATGCCGGTCAGTCCGCCCACCATTTTGCATAGCTTTACTATTTTAGGTCTCAGTTCCACGGTTTCACTCCCCCTCTGTCTTATTCCAGTCGTTTGCCGCATTGCGCAGCCAGTCGGTCCACACGTCCATCCCCTCGCCCGTGCGGGCGGAGATGGGAATGATCTTAATGTTCGGGTTCAGCTTTTTGGCGCGCTCCTCCACGGCCTTCAGGTCAAAGTCAAAATACGGCAAAACGTCGATTTTGTTGATTAAAAGCACGTCGCAGATGGAGAACATCAGCGGATATTTCAGCGGCTTGTCATCGCCCTCCGGCACGCTTAAAATCATCGCGTTTTTGGATGCGCCCGTGTCAAATTCAGCCGGGCACACAAGATTGCCCACGTTTTCCAGAATCGCAAGCTCAAGCTCGTCCGTGCAAAGCCCCGTCAGACCCTGCCGTGTCATATCCGCGTCCAGGTGGCACATGCCGCCCGTATGCAGCTGAATGACCTTAACGCCTGTTTGCTGAATGGTTTTCGCGTCCACGTCGGAGTCGATATCCGCCTCCATCACGCCGATTTTAAGCGTGTCCTTCAGCGCGTTCAGCGTGCGCACCAGGGTTGTGGTTTTGCCCGAACCGGGCGAGGACATCAAATTCAGCAAAAATACTTTTTTCTTTTTCAACTCTGCACGCAGCAAATCCGCCTGCTGATCGTTGTCCGCAAAGACACTTCTCTTGATTTCCAAAATTCTAAATTCGTCCATTTTTCTCTCCGTATGTAATAATTTAACGGCGGCTCTTACAGAAAGCACGCCAGTGCAAGCAGCACAATATTGATGACCATCAGGGCAATCTGCACGCCCTGCTTCTTTGTGAGGGCAACAAAGCTGCTGAATTTGCTGCTTTTTAAATTGTCCTCCACAAACTCTTTTTCCGCGATCTGAAAGCAGCCGCCGTAGGCCAGCGAGCCGGCGCGGAACGCAAGCCAGAAGCCGGGATTGGCAGTGATCAGACTGCCGAGGATGGGCGCGGCCAGAATGCCGACATGCAGCTTTGCCACGGAATCGGAAAATTCATTGGTGACAAAGACCCAGTTCCAAAGGGTGTACGCAATAATCCAGCAAACGGTGCCGATGACCGTGGGCGCATGAAACTCGTACAGATGCATGAATTTGGCAAAAAAGCCAAGATCCGTCAAGTGGGTCAAATCAATCCAGCTGCCGCGCAGGAAAAGCACAGACAGCGCCAGCACAAGTCCCGACACGCCGTTAAAATATTTTTTGTAGCGGAAGATATCCGTGCAGGTGGCCTCCATGATATTGATAAAGAGGAAAACCAGTACAAGGTTCACGAACCACTGCCTTGGCAGAAGGTTGAACACCGCAAAAACAATTGCAATGCGCAGCATCGTGAGCGTTGTCAGCTTGAGCCGCTCGAAGAAAACCAGCTTGCAAAAAACAAGAATAATGACAGGGAGCACGACGTTTACCACAATGTTTACAAGAATCGGCTGCGCGGCTGCAAGCATTGAGGTAAGGGTGAAGGCGATGGTCAGAAACAAAAGCAGTACGTTTTGGTTTCTGTGCTGGGGCTTGTTTGTTGTTTGATCCGGCATGATAAGACCCTCCGCTCTTTTTATTTTACGCATACTTTATGCGCAGCGTTCCGTTGTTTTACATTCTATGGGCCGCAAGGGGTTTTATGGCAGCTTTTCAAGCGTTCAGGCTAAGCGACCATACGTTAAGGTGCTAGAAAGGCCGCCGTAAGCGTGCCGCAAAAATGTGTGAGCCTTTTTTCGGCGCTGATGCCGCGGGCATCACTCCCTTCGCTCATTGCCACCTTTTGCATCAGTCCGACAAGCGCGTCGTAGGTATTGTAATACAGCAGCTCGATGTCGCTTTCCCGGCTGCGGCTCACCGTCCCGTCCGCAAGCCCTTTTTGAATTGCCATGGCAAGCGGTGCGCGGGAATGGTCAAACGGCAGAGGCGGAATTGTTTTCATCCGCTTGCGCCCGCCGCTTTTATAAAGGAATATCTCCGCCTCATCCACAAAAATAAGCTTTTCTCGCTCTGTGTAAAACAGCTTTGTGTAGGCGAGCAGCACGGATTCAATCTGCTCTGCACCGGTCATGGCATCAAAGCCGTCCTGCTCGCAAAGCTTTTTTGCCTGCACGACATTGCTTTGCCAAAACAGCAGCGCTGCCGCCAGCACAAGATCGGATTTTGTGTTGAAATAGCGGTAGACAGAGCGCTCTGTCAGACCCGCCTGCGCTGCAATTTCCGCTATTTTTGCGTTGTCGATGCCGTGCTTTACAAAAAGCCGCAGCGCCGACTGAATTACCTTTTTCTTGTTTTGCTCCCGCACTTCTTCTAAAGACATTGTTTTACTGCACTTTCACTTTTATAAATGTCACACTGTATGACACTTACAGTATATCGTATGTTTGTTATTTTTTCAACAAAGACTTTGCAAAATAATAGATAAACTTTTCTCTGCTGCTTTGGCACTTTTTTCGATTGGCGGCTTCGGGAAAATTCAGGGAAAGCAAAGCACGCCCCGTTTCGTCCGGTACCGGACGAAACGGGGCGTGCTTTCTCATGCTTTTCTGTTTTGGGAACGCCCGTGAATTGCACCTTAACTGAATCCGGCTTCACGGGAAAAAGCCCATCAAGCAAAATCCGTTCAGCTGCCGCCTTTGGCCTGCGGTTTAAAGAACGGAACGCCCAGCAGCATGATGACCGCAAAGACGATCAGATACCACACAACGCCCATGCCATGTGCCACAATGGCGGCAATGACCATGAAAATGCAGCTGGCAATCGCCAGCGCAGGCATGACAAAGCGCTTGATGGGGGGAAGGTCTTTTTCTTTTCGCATCATCATAATAAAAATGGGAATATAAATAGCATAGATGGTGATGATGGGAAGCTCCGAGGAATCAAACACCACAGGGCCGAACCAGCCGCCTGCCAAGTTAGCGCCGTAGAAATAAAACAACCAGAGCGCGCACAGCAGCAGCCCGACAACGGCGGAGTTTGCGGGCATATTGGTATGCTTGTCCAATTCCACAAAGGCCTGCGGCTTCGGGCCGTTGCCACGCGCGGCAACGGAATAAAGTCCGCGTGTGGTGGCAAGCATCAAACCGTTCAGCGTGCCGAGGCACGAGATGACCACAAGCACAAACAATCCCACGCCGGCAGCTTTGCCAAAAACCATCTCGAAGGCCAGCTTGGCACCCGATTCGCCGCCGGCCATAATATCGGCGTTGGAGGCACCGCCCGCAAGGCCGATATAATAAAGGATATAAACCGCAGCGACAATCAGCGTGCCAAGCACAAGCGCCAGCGGCAAATTGCGTTTTGAGTCCTTCAGCTCGGCGTTGATGCTGGTGGCGATAATCCAGCCCTCATAGGCAAAGGCGGTGGACACCACCGCGGTAAAAAGCGCGCTGCCGTTGCCGCCGGGAACAACCGAGACAACCGTGGTGAAGTTCTGCATCGTCATGCCGTTTGAAAGTCCCACAACAAGCCCCACAATGCCCATGAGCAAAAGCGGAATCAGCTTGATGACCGTGGTCGCCACCTGAAACTTACCCGCCAGAACAGGAGAGAGCGCATTCAGGGCATAGCTGCTTACCAGAAAGACGCACGCAAGCACCATCACCGGCCCGCCCGTGATGTCAAGTCCCAGCAGCACGCCTACATAGCGGGCAGAGACCCACGCCAGCACAGAGGTCATGGCCGGATAATAAATAAAGGTGGAAAACCATCCCACATGGTAGGCATAGCGCCGTCCCACGGTTGCCTCTGCATAATCCACAATGCCGTTGACATTGGAATACCGCGTCGCCATGACCGAAAAGGTATAGGCGCAGATGACCATGATGGCACCGCCGAGAACCCACGCCAGAATGCCCAGCGGAAGATTGCCCCCCGTTGCCTTCAGCACCTTTTCGGCCTTAAAGAATACGCCGCTTCCAATCACAATGCCAACGACCATCGCAACAGCAGTAATCAGGCCGTATTTTTTTTTCAGTCCGTTTTCCATAAGCCACGTCTTCTCTCTTGTTCAATTTGTGCATTGGCCTATGGCCGGCACATAGAATCACCCTGCGAGGGGATGAACAGCAGTTTCACAAACTATAAAAAGCATCCCTGCATAGGAAAACTGCTCTATAGTATCATATTACACGAAGTAGCGCATGAACTCAAGGACTATTTGTGCCGCAGCCCGAAAAAGCGCATAGAAAGGGGCTGAAATTCGCGATACACCGAAACATCACAATATGTTTACAGAAAGTTAATTGCACTTTGACAGTGGCGGGCGCATAATAGGGGCGCAAAGAACGGAGGCGGATTTCCATGAGTGTTGAGTATTTAATCACCGGTGCCGCAGGACATCTGGGCAGTACGATCCTACAGCAGCTCGTCCAAGAAAAGCAGACCGTGCGCGCGCTTGTGCTGCCGGGAGACGCGTGTGCCGCGCGGCTTCCGAAGGAGGTGACGCTGTTTTACGGCAACGTTACGGATCCAGCGTCGCTGGCTGAATTTTTCGGGGATGAAAAGGACGGTGTGCAGCGCGTGGTAATCCATGCAGCCGGTATTGTGACCATCTCTTCAAAGTATGATGCGCGGGTACATGCCGTCAATGTGTGCGGCACGCAAAACATTGTGGAGCAGTGTGAGCTGCACCACGTCAAAAAGCTTGTTTATGTAAGCTCTGTCCATGCCATTCCGGAGCGTCCGCGCGGGGAAACCTGCGTTGAGACAAACGATTTTGACCCCGACAAAGTGGTGGGGCTGTATGCCAAGACAAAGGCAGAGGCGACCGCCTGCGTTTTGGCGGCTGCCGCGCGCGGGCTGGATGCATCGGTGGTACACCCGTCCGGCATCTGCGGGCCAAATGATATGGCGGGGACGGGGCATGTCGTGCAGCTTTTGCTGGATTACTGCAACGGCAGCCTGATGGCGGGCTTAAAGGGCGGCGGCTATGACTTTGTGGATGTGCGCGATGTGGCGGACGGCGTGCTGCGCTGCTGCGAAAAGGGGGCGCGCGGCGCGTGCTATATCCTCTCGAATCGTTTTTTCACCATACAAGATTTACTTGAGCTGTTTCACACGGTCACGGGGCTGCGGCGCGTGCGCACCTATCTGCCGCTGTGGTTTGCAAAATTGACTGCGCCGGTTGCAGAGCTGTATTACAAGCTGCTGCATCAGCCGCCGCTTTATACGGTTTATTCCATGTATACGCTGACAACCAATGCGGATTTTTCGCACGAAAAGGCAACGCGTGAGCTGGGCTATACAACCCGCCCGTTTGAACAGACCATCAAGGACACCTATGACTGGCTCTGCCGGCAGGGAAGAATCCCGACCCGCAAGGGGAACGCAGCAGAATAAGGGCGTGCGATTTTCTCCTTGCGGCAGCAGAAAATCCCCGATAAAATATTTTGTTTTTTCGCACTTCCCACTTTGTGAATCCGCACTTTTTGTGGTATACTGAAAAAAAGAAAGGCGCAAAAATCGCGCAGCAGAAACAGGGCGGCGGCAGGCCGTTGCGGGGATGCTGCCGCTTTGCGCCGCAGCGCTTTCCTTGCAGACACCGACGGTGCTCCGTCAGAAAACACGGGGGTGCTTTCGGCAGACGGGAACGGCTCTTGCGCAGGGGAGCATAAAAGCAAATGAAGGAGACACAAAACGGATGCAAGACGTAAGAAAAATTCGCGATGATTTATATTGGGTGGGAGGAAGCGACCGCCGGCTGGCGCTGTTTGAAAACGCGTTTCCCGTCCCGAACGGCATCGCCTACAACGCGTATCTGGTGCTCGACGAAAAAACCGTCCTGCTGGACACCGTGGATCAAGCGGTCAGCGGGCGCTTTTTTGAAAATCTGGCGCACGCGCTGCACGGCCGTCCGCTTGATTATCTGATTGTAAACCATATGGAGCCTGACCACTGTGCCACAATGGATGAGCTGGTGCTGCGGTATCCTGAAGTGACAATTGTCTGCAACGCAAAAACGCTGACCATGATTCAGCAGTTTTTCACGTTTGAGATCAAGGCGCGCGCAAAGCTTGTGGGCGAGGGTGACACGCTCAAAACGGGACGGCACAGCTTTTCGTTCTACATGGCACCCATGGTGCACTGGCCGGAGGTAATGGTCACCTACGACGCGGCGGATAAGGCGCTGTACTCAGCGGATGCATTTGGCACGTTTGGCGCGCTGAACGGCAATCTGTTTGCGGACGAGGTGGATTTTGCGCACGACTGGCTGGCTGAGGCGCGCCGTTATTACGCCAATATTGTGGGCAAATACGGGACGCAGGTTCAGGCACTGCTGAAAAAAGCACAGGGGCTTGACATTGAGCTGCTGTGCCCGCTGCACGGCCCTATATGGCGCAGAAACATCCACTGGTTTATGGAAAAATACCGTCTGTGGGGCACCTATACCCCAGAGGAGGACGGCGTGCTGATTGCCTATGCGTCCGTGTACGGCAACACGCAGAACGCGGCGGAAATTCTGGCCGGAAAGCTGGCGGAAACGGGCGTGCGCAACATCGCGATGTTTGATGTGTCCGTGACGCATCCCTCTTATATTGTGTCCGAGGCGTTCCGCTTCAGCCATCTTGTGTTTGCTTCCACCACATATAATGCGGGGATTTTCTGCAACATGGAGACGCTGCTGCTCGATTTGAAAGCGCACAACCTCCAGAACCGCACGGTGGCGCTCATTGAGAACGGCAGCTGGGCTGCAACCTCCGGCAGGCTGATGACGGAGCTGATGTGCGAGATGAAGAACATGACCGTGCTGAACGGCACTGTCTCGCTGAAATCGTCCGTCAAGGATGCCCAAGCAGAACAGCTGGACGCACTGGCTGCCGCGCTGGCGGAATCGCTGCACGGCGCACAGCCGCCGGCACAGGCACCGGCGGAGCAGGTGGAGCCGAACGCGCTGTTCAAGCTGTCCTACGGACTGTTTGTCCTCACGGCGCGCGAGGAAAGCAAGGACAACGGCTGTATCATCAACACCATGATGCAGGTGACAGATGTCCCAAAGCGCATTGCGGTGGCGGTGAACAAGGCCAATCTGACGCACGATATGATTGCTGCAACGGGTGTATTTAATGTGTCGGTTTTGACAGAGGAGGCACCGTTTAAGGTGTTTCAGCACTTTGGCTTTCAAAGCGGGCGCGACACCGATAAATTTGCGGGCTGCGCCGATGTGCGCACGGCAAACGGTGTGCGCAGCGTGCCAAAAAATACAAACGCGGTTCTTTCGGGCAAGGTGCTTTCTGCGCAGGACTGCGGCACGCACACGCTGTTTTTTGCCGATGTGACAGAGGCGCATGTGCTCTCGGAGATTCCGTCTGCCACCTATGAATATTATTTCAGCAACATCAAGCCGAAGCCGCAGCCGCCGGAAAAAGGCAAAAAGGGCTGGGTGTGTAAAATTTGCGGCTATGTCTACGAGGGCGAGGTCTTGCCGCCGGACTTCATCTGCCCACTGTGCAAGCATGGTGCGGCGGATTTTGAACCGCTGAAGTAAGGCAAAAAAAATAAGGCTGCGCCAGAAGCATCCGCGAGGAACGCAGCCCGCAGCAAGTCCCCGAAAAGGCTGTAAAAATTGCAGCCGAATAAGATATCATTTGTGATTGAAAGAAAAGGAGCGACAGAATATGAAATTTTTTAAATGCAGCCACTGTGGCAACATCATTGCTTATGCGGAGGACAAGGGCGTGCCTGTCGTTTGCTGCGGCGAAAAAATGCAGGAGCTTGTCCCCGGCGCGGTGGAAGCAGCTACAGAAAAGCACATCCCCGTTGTGCGCGTGGACGGCAACAAGGTGAGTGTAAATGTGGGCAGCGTAGATCATCCCATGCTGCCGGAGCACTTCATCGGCTGGATTGCGCTTGAGACACAGCAGGGCAATCAGCGCAAGGTGCTGACGGGCGCGCCCCACGCAGAGTTTATGCTGTGCGACGGCGACAAGGCGATTGCGGCGTATGAATACTGCAATCTGCACGGCCTGTGGAAATCCGAGGTGCTGTAAGGCACGGCCTTGCGTTTTCCCCCGCTTTAGCCGAGCGTGCCGTATGGAACGGAACCCCCTATACTATAGCAATGTCATTGCACATTGCACCTGTGCATCGTCTGTGGTCGGCACATCGCATCGCCCCGCATGGGGATGGAGCGCAGTTTCGCACGCTGTAAAAAGTGTCATTGCTTAGAAAAGCTGCGATCAAGCGCGCTGAGCTGCGTGCCGCAAAGGTGCAGAAGCCTTTCGCGCAAGACGATAATTTTTAGGAACACAGCCACCCGCGAATTGTGAACGATTCGCGGGTGGCTGTGTTTACAGCAATTCCGGCACAAAGGATCATGGGCGATCACTTTATTCTGCGGGGACTGGACATTTTAAATTTATGTGATAAGATAACAAGTACACTGAATTGTGCCCGGCGCTGCGCACTGCTGTCAAACCCGCGACAGACTTGCCCGCGGCGCCGTTTTTGCGTCACTTTTCGGTGAGGACAGCGCAAGCAATCATCGGCGCTGAGCACATCGTTTTGCGCACCGCTGCGCCACAGCCCGTCAATCGGGCGAAAGGAGTTCTCTTACCATGGAACAAATACCGTTGTCGGCATTGCTGCGCTCAAAGCAAGCGGGCAGCCGCCATAACCCCACGAAGGTCATCGTATCCAGCTTTTTATTTGTCATCCTCTGCGGCGCACTTTTATTGATGCTGCCCATCTCCTCGCGCGATGGGCAGTCCTGCGGGCTGCTGGGCGCATTGTTTACAGCCACCAGCGCAACCTGTGTGACCGGTCTTATTGTATTTGACACCTTTCTGCAATTTACCACGTTCGGGCAGGTTGTCATTATACTGCTTATCCAAATCGGCGGGCTGGGGCTTGTCACGCTGACCACCTTTTTCAACATTATGGTCGGGCGCAGGCTCGGCTTTAAAAGCTTGCAGCTTGCCAGTGAATCCATCAGCCTGTCGGATTCCAGCCAGACGGGTCGATTGATTCACGTTGTGATGCGCGTCGCGTTTCTGTGTGAAGCGACAGGCGCGCTGCTGCTCAGCTTTGTCTTTGTGCCGCAGTACGGCGCAGAGGGCATTTTTATTTCTGTCTTTATCTCCATCTCTGCATTTTGCAATGCCGGCTTTGATGTTTTCGGACGTTTGGGCGCGTTCAGCAGCCTTACTACCTTTGCCTCCACACCGTATGTGCTGGCGATTGTGGCTGCGCTGATCGTCTGCGGCGGCCTTGGCTTTCTTGTCTGGCAGGATCTGATTCTGTTCCGCAAAACGCATCATCTGCGCGTGCACACAAAGCTTGTCCTGTGGATGACCGGCGCTATGATTGTCGGCGGTTGCATCGGCTTTGCGCTGCTTGAATGGAACAACCCCGCGACCATTGGCTCCATGAATGTTTTTGACAAGATATCAAACTCGATGTTCCAGTCCATCACCTCGCGCACCGCCGGCTTTAACAGCGTGGATTTGGGCGCGACCCACAATATTACAAAGCTGTTTATGGTTGTGCTGATGTTTATCGGCGCGGCACCCGGCGGCACGGGCGGCGGCATCAAGGTGACCACGATTGCCGTTTTGCTGGTGGCAGTTGTCAGCGTAATCAGAGGTCGGCAGGACGCGCAGGTGTTTGGCCGCAAAATCGGGCAAAAGGTCGTTTACAAATCTCTTGCCATTTTTATGCTGTCCGCCATGGCCGTGATGGTGTCCTCTATGATTATCTTCTTCAACACCGGCAGCGAATTTAACGAGATGAGCAGCATTTTTGAGGCGGTGTCGGCCTTTGCCACGGTGGGTCTGACGGTGGGCGTGACAGCCTACATGAACCCCATTGCACAGATTGCCACCATGCTGACCATGCTGATTGGCCGCGTGGGGCCTGTATCAATGGCGATTACGCTGTCGCTGCACCACAGCACGGATGAAAATATGCACGTTGTCATTCCTCAGGCTGATTTGACCGTGGGCTAGCATATTCCTTGGCACTTTGCTTTGCGCACGCCTCCATGCTCCCGGTCGTTACAGCAGCTTGACCGCAAAAAAAGCAGGCGCTCCTCTTTCCCCTACGGGCAGACGGAGCGCCTGCTTTTTGCTTTCTCGTTTTTTGCGGACGTTCTAGAGCAGTTTCGCAAGCTGTAAAAAGGATCAATATCTTGGAAAACTGCTCTAGAATCGCCCCGCAGTGTCATCAATACAGCGCAATATGGGCGGTTTCACCCTCGCAGTACACCTGCCCGGAGCTAAAGGCCGTCCACTCCCGCCCTGCAAAATGCTCCTCGTACACAGCGTCAGAGCGCGTTCCGTTCTCATACGACGTGCCGTTTACGGTATTGAGCAGCGGCAGACGGCTCCACTCCGCCGTCCATGCGCGCAAATTTAAATCGTGCGTCTGAAATGCATCGGGATAGCTGACCACATAGCCCGGCATCCGGTAAAACACCGCATAGTGCACCGGTGTGTCCTCTGCTTGCTCATATTGTGAGATGCACTGCTGCATCTCGCGCGCAAGGGCAATATCCTGCGCGTTGCTGCGCACAAGTCCAAGGCTGAGGTGCTGTGTATGCGCCCAGTTAAAGCACAACAGCGCGCACAATACCGCCGCCGCCGCGCCCGTGGCAAGGCGGCTTAGCTTTTTTGGCACGCACCCCACACACAGCGCGGCGGCAAGACACACCGCCCAAAAAAGCGGAATGCCGAAAAAGCCCACAACCGTGCGATGCGGAATCGACCCGTCCGCAATGACCATCATCACAAAAACCGAGGTATAATAGGCGGCAAACGCCACAAGAACAACCGCCGGCACCGCCGGCGAAAGCCGTTTTTTCAAAACCGCCCACACCAGCGCCACGGCAGCCGCCGCCGCCAGCAACGCCGCGCACAGCGCGAAAAGAATGCTTGGTGCGCCAAGATAGCGCATACTCCACAGCTCGCGCTGCGCCGTGAAAATCATGGACACGGTCGCGGAAAAATCCGTGGAAATGCGTGTATTTTGATAGAGAATGCTCGTGAATAAATACTGTGATGCCACCGCGCACAGATATGCGGCAAAGCCCTGTGCCGCCAATGCGGCGGCCTGCCCTGCCACACGCGCGCCGTTTTGCGCGTGCTCTGCGCACACGGCGCGCAGAGCTGCCGACAACATGACAAACAGCACAAAAAATTGCAGCGTTATTTGATAGATACCCGCCGCCGAAACCGCCAGCAATGCGCTGACAGCAACACGCACCCACACCGGCCAACGCGTCACCAGCACGCGCGCCGCCAGCACCGCAAGCAGCAGCCCCAGCGGGTAAATAAGCGCACATTCGGCAAATTGCAGCCAGTCGCAAAAAAACGGATTGCACAGCAGCACCGCCGTGCCCAGAAAGCACAGCACACGCATGGAACGGCTTGCGGGGCTTGCTTTCCGGCACCGCTTTGCTGCACCATCCGGTGCCGCCTTGTCCTCGCTTTCGCCCCGCGCATGGCCCGTCAGGCTGCGCCGCGCGCCGCAGCCTTGCTCCTGCGCCGCCAGCAGCGTTTTAACGCCGCACACAAACGCACACACAAACAGCAGCAGCGCCACAGCATTGGCAAAGCGGCTGACCATGAGCGAGCTTTGATTCGGCACGCCAAGCAAAAACATCAGCACACCGCGCACAAAGCGCCCCTGCTCGGCAAACGGCACATACAGCAG
Source organism: Ruthenibacterium sp. (assembly GCA_036642215.1). Taxonomy (GTDB): domain Bacteria; phylum Bacillota; class Clostridia; order Oscillospirales; family Ruminococcaceae; genus Ruthenibacterium. The sequence continues at coordinate 5,109 of JAVXUG010000005.1, read as the reverse complement.
CGCCCATTTTTCAGCCGGCGAGTAGCCCGCTGCGTCGATGTCTTTAAAATACTGCGCCGTACTCCATGTGTCGGGCGAATAGTGCTGTCCGAGATACAGATTGTAAAACAGCAGCACCAGCACGCCCGCGCACAGCCACAGCGCACGCTCTGCCCATAAACGGCGCGCTGCGCGTTGCAAATTGTTTTTCATCGTGTCCCCTTTGTCACTGACCCTGCTTTGCGTACAGCGCCGCAAGATTCAGCAGAATCTCCACGACTGTATCCATGCCCTCGACGGTAATGCACTCATACGGACCGTGAAAGTTGGTGCCGCCCGTGCCGATGTTCGGGCACGGAAGTCCCAGATATGAAAGGCGGCTGCCGTCCGTGCCGCCGCGGATGGGAATGATGTGCGGCTGCGCGCCTGCCTTTTCGGTGGCGGCCTTTGCGTTTTCAATCAAATGCATACACGGCGCAATTTGCTGTGCCATATTATAATAGGTGTCCGTCAGTGTCAATGCAATCTGCGCGGCGGGGTGCTTTGCCTGCACAAACGCAGCCGTGCGCTCCAGCAGCGCCTTGCGCGCGGCAAATTTCTGCGCGTCATGGTCGCGCACAATATAGCTCATCCTCGCCCGCGCGGCATCCCCCTCGATTGCTTCCAGATGATAAAAGCCCTCGTAATCCTGCGTGTGCGCGGGCGTTTCGTTTGCGGGCAGGGCTGCGTTAATTTCAAAGGCAAGCAGATACGCGTTTTCCATCACGTTCTTTGCGCTGCCCGGATGCACGGACACGCCCGTGATATCAAACACCGCCGATGCAGCGTTGAAGTTTTCGTAGCTGATCTCACCCTCCTCATCGCCGTCCACGGTGTAGGCATATTTTGCGCCGAATTTTTCCACGTCAAAATGATCGGCTCCCGCGCCGATTTCCTCGTCCGGTGTAAAGGCGATGCAGATCTTCCCGTGCGGCGCGCCGCTTTGCAGCAGCGCATCGCACGCCGTCATAATCTCGGCAAGGCCGGCCTTATCGTCCGCGCCCAGCAGCGTGCTGCCGTCGGCGGTGATGAGCGTTCTGCCCTTCCATGCGCGCAGCGCCGGAAAATCCGCCACGCGAATCACGCGCCCCTCGCGCGGCAGCGCAACATCGCCGCCGTCATAATTTTTATGAAGGATGGGCATGACATGCTCGCCGCTGAAGGCAGGCGCTGTGTCCATGTGCGCAATAAATCCCAGCGCGGGCGCATTTTCGCACCCATGCGTCGCGGGCATTGACGCATACACATAGCCTTGATCGTCCACCTGCGCGGCGATGCCAAGCTCTGTCAGCTCTGTGCACAGCAGGTCAGCCAGCACCTTTTGCCGGGCTGTGCTGGGGGTTGTTTCGCTCTTTTCATCCGAGGTCGTGTATAGTTTTGCGTAAGAAATAAAACGTTCCGATGCACGCATGTTTGAGTGCTCCTTTTTTGTTTCGATTTTACTGTGTACTTTTATTGAAATATGATAATATCGTAGCAGAAAAAACGCTCTGCGTCAAATGACTTTTGGCTCCTGCGTCTGCATTTTTCTCGTCAATAATGGTTGGAATACCCATTGCTATATGTTATAATAATAAAAGTTATGTATAAATAGAGAGCAGCGATGCTTTTTACGGAGGGAATCAAACGATGGCAGCTACAATTTTTAACCAAAAAATCTTGCTGATTACAGGCGGCACCGGCAGCTTTGGAAATGCGGTTTTGCACCGCTTTTTAAAAACCGATATCGGAGAAATCCGTATTTTTTCGCGCGATGAAAAAAAACAGGATGATATGCGCCACGAATTTCAGGCGCATTATCCGGAGGTCGCCGCAAAAATCAAGTTTTACATCGGCGATGTGCGCAACATTGATTCTCTGCGCGATGCGGTGCGCGGTGTTGACTATATCTTCCACGCAGCGGCGCTCAAGCAGGTTCCGTCCTGCGAATTTTTCCCGATGGAGGCCGTGCGCACCAATGTCGTCGGCACCGACAATGTGCTGAGTGCCGCCATTGATGCGCACGTCAAGCGCATTGTGTGCCTGTCCACCGACAAGGCCGCCTATCCCATCAACGCCATGGGGATCAGCAAAGCCATGATGGAAAAGGTCATCCACGCAAAGGCGCGCGGTGTCAAGGCAGAGGATACCACCATCTGCTGCACGCGCTACGGCAACGTCATGTGCAGCCGCGGCAGTGTCATCCCGCTGTTCATCGACCAAATCCGCGACGGACAGCCCCTCACGCTGACGGACCCGAACATGACACGCTTTTTGATGAATCTTGACGAGGCGGTTGACCTTGTTCTGTTTGCGTTTGAGCATGCGGCTCCCGGCGATTTGTTCATTCAAAAGGCGGATGCCAGCACAATTGAGGATTTGGCAAAGGGCGTGCAGAAGCTGTTTGGCGACACGGGGCTGCGCGTCATCGGCACGCGCCACGGCGAAAAGCTGTACGAGACGCTGATGACGAAGGAAGAACGCTTAAAGGCCACCGACATGGGGCATTACTATCGCGTTTCCGCAGACGGGCGCGACTTAAACTACGATAAATTTTTTGTGGACGGGCAGGTCCTGACCCAAAGTGAGGAGGCCTACACCAGCCACAACACAAAGCGCCTTGACGTGGAGGGCGTTGTGGCAAAGCTGCTGACAAACGACTTTGTGCAGGAGGAGCTTGCGAAAAATGGAAAATAAAAGCGCAGCCATTCTCATTACAGGCGCAAACGGATTTTTGGGCAAAAATCTTGTGGCACAGCTGCAAAACGAGGGCTATGAAAATCTGCTGCTGTTTGATCTTGACACGCCAAAGCAGGCACTTGCCGACTATGCTGCGCGCGCTGCGTTTGTCTACCATCTTGCGGGCGTGAACCGCCCCAAGAATCCGAGCGAATTTTACGAGGGCAACCGCGATTTAACGCAGCAGCTTTTGCATCTGCTGGCAAGTGCCGACAACAAAGCGCCCGTGCTGCTGACAAGCTCTGTGCAGGCGGAGCTTGACAACGACTACGGAAAAAGCAAGCGCGAGGCAGAAACCCTTGTCTTTGCACACGAGCGCGCCACCGGTGCGCCCGCGCTTGTGTTCCGGATGCCGGGCTTGTTTGGCAAGTGGTGCCGCCCGTCGTACAACAGCGTTGTGGCGACGTTCTGTTATAATGCCGCGCACGGCATTCCGCTTGAAGTGCGCGATGCCGCGTATGAGCTTCCGCTTGTGTACATCGACGATGTGGTACACAGCTTCCTCAACGCACTGGAGGGGCGCGCCATGCGCGACTGCTCTATCCCCGGCTTTTGTCACCTTGGCTGTGCGGGCTTTACCGTCACGCTGGGGCGGCTTGCACAGCTTGTGGAAAGCTTTCGCGACAGCCGTGACAGCCTTGCTGTGCCCGACATGCAAGACGACTTCACTAAAAAGCTGTACGCAAGCTATCTTTCATATCTGCCGGAGGATGCATTTTCGTATCCGCTTACCATGCACTGCGATGAGCGCGGCAGCTTCACTGAATTTTTGCGCACGCCGGAGCGCGGGCAGGTTTCCGTCAATACTGCAAGACCCGGCATTGTAAAGGGCAACCACTGGCACAACACAAAAAACGAAAAATTTCTTGTCGTGCAGGGGCAGGGCGTGATTCGTTTTCGCAAGCTGAACACGGATACCGTGCTTGAATACCGTGTCAGCGGCAAAAAGCTGGAGGTTGTGGACATTCCGACCGGCTACACACACAATATCGAAAACACGGGTGACACCGATATGGTGACTGTGATGTGGGCAAGCGAGACCTTTGACGCAGAGCATCCTGACACATATTTCCAAAAAGTATAAATCATGGAGGAAATTCCATTGCGTAAAATGAAAGTTATGACAATTGTCGGCACGCGCCCTGAGATTATCCGTCTGTCAGAGGTTATCAAGTGCTGCGACAAATATTTCGAGCACCTTCTTGTCCACACGGGGCAGAACTATGACTACACGCTGAACGGCATTTTTTTCAAGGATTTGGGTCTGCGCGCGCCCGATTATTATCTTGAGAGCGTCGGCGGCGATTTGGGCGAGACGATGGGCAATATCATTGCAAAAAGCTACGCGCTGATGCAGGAGCAAAAGCCTGAGGCCGTGCTGCTGCTGGGCGACACCAACTCCGCGCTTGCGGCCATCAGCGCAAAGCGGCTTAAAATTCCCATTTTCCACATGGAGGCGGGCAACCGCTGCTGGGACTGGAACGTCAGCGAAATGATTAACCGCAAAATTGTCGATCACATCAGCGACATCAACATGCCGTACACAGAGCACAGCCGGCGCTACCTTTTAAACGAGGGCATCGACGGCAAAACAATTTTTGTGACGGGCAGCCCGATGCGCGAGGTGCTTGCCGCCCACGCCGAGGAAATTGACAAAAGCGACGTGCTTTCGCGTCTTTCCTTGATGAAAGGCAAGTACATTTTACTCTCCGCCCATCGCGAGGAGAACATTGACAACGCCGAAAATTTTATGAGCCTGATGGAGGCCGTAAACCGCATTGCGGAAAATTACGCTCTGCCTATCATTTACTCGTGTCACCCGCGCAGCAAAAAGCACATTGAGGCGCGCGGCTTTGTGTTTCATCCGCTTGTGCGGGCGATGCAGCCCTTTGGCTTTATGGACTACAACAAGCTGCAAAAAAACGCCTACTGCGTGCTGTCCGACAGCGGCACTTTAAGCGAGGAGAGCGCGATGCTCGACTTCCCCGCCGTGCTGATTCGCACCTCCACCGAGCGGCCGGAGGTGCTTGACAAGGGCAGCGTTGTAATTGGCGGCATCCGGGGCGATGACGTAGAGCAGGCCATGAACCTTGCTGTCGCGATGCACGACAACCGCGAGCCGTATGTGATGGCAGCGGACTACGCCGACACCAATGTATCGGTCAAGGTGGTCAAGCTGATTGAAAGCTACACCAAAATTGTGAACGAAACCGTGTGGCTGAAGCGCTGATGCGCCGCCGTATCGCAGTTTTTCTAAACATTGACACTTTTTACAGCTTGCGAAACTGTGATCCATCCCCGCGCGGGGCGATTCTATGTGCCGACCATAGCCGATGCGCAAGTGCAATGTGAACTCACATTGCTATACAGGAG